>NZ_CP151276.1:2440000-2740000 GCF_046736325.1 Paracoccus sp. ME4 | reverse complement strand
ATCCGGCTGGCCTGGCGCTATTACCATCAGGGCGGCACGCCGCAGGCGATGGCCGCGTTCCGGCGCAGGCGGTGCCATGCGCAGGCGCCGATCCGGATGGTCGGATGCTTCGACACGGTGATGGCCCTGGGCCTGCGCCTTCCGGTGCTGTGGATGCTGACCGAGCCGCGCTTCCGCTTTCACGACGCCTCTTTGGGCGAGGGGATCGAGCATGGCTTCCAGGCCTTGGCGCTGGATGAGACCCGCGCCGCCTTCGCGCCGATGCTGTGGGACGACGACCATGCCGCCGGGCGGATCGAGCAGATGTGGTTCCGCGGCGCCCATCCCGACATCGGCGGACAACTGGGCGGGTTCGAGTTCGCGCGGCCCCTGGCCAACATCCCGCTGGTCTGGATGCTGGAGCGGGCCGAGCAGGTCGGCCTGCCCCTGCCGGCGGACTGGCGGGGCCTGTTCCCCTGCGACGCGACCGCGCCGTCCATCGGCACATGGCGCAACTGGGGCAAGGCGTTCCTGGCGCGGACATCGCGGCTGGCCGGGCGCTATGCGACCGAGGCGCTGCACCCCACCGTCCCGACGCCGGTCCCCGGACCCGTGCGGCTGACCGGGCATCTGGCCGCGCATCGCCCGCCCCGCAGACCGGTCCGCGCGGCCGTGGCCGCCCGCTGGCGCGGCCCGCCCGTCGATCCGGCCTGAGGGCCTGGCCTCAGGCCACGGCCTCCAGCCCGGCCTTGGGGCGCACGCCCAAGGCCGCGCAGACGTCACGGGTCAGATCCGGGCGGTTCAGCGTGTAGAAATGCAGCTGCTCGACCCCGCCGGCGATCAGCTGCTCGCACAGATCGACGCAGAGGCCGGTGGCCAGCTGGCGCGTCGCGTCGGGCCCGTCCAGCGCGGCCAGCTGGAACGCCTCCTCGGCCCAGTCCGGGACGGTCGTGTTGCAGGTCGCGGCGAACCGCTTGGTGCCCGCCCAGCTCTGGACCGGCAGCAGGCCGGGGATGATCGGCGCGTCGATCCCCGCCGCGACGCATTTGTCGCGGAAACGGAAAAAGGTTTCGGGCTCGAAGAAGAACTGCGTGATCGCGCTGCTGGCCCCGGCCTCGATCTTGCGCTTCAGCCAGGCCACGTCGGCATCGCTGTCCGGGCTGTCGGGATGGGGCTCGGGATAGGCGCCGCAGCGGATCGTCATGTCGCCGCGCGCCGCGATCGCCTCGATCAGTTCGACCGAATGGGCGAAGCCGTCGGGATGCGGGGTGAAGCGGTCGGCCCCCTGGGGCGCGTCGCCGCGCAGCGCCACGATCTCGCGGATGCCGGCATCGGCATAGGATTGCACGATCTCCATCGTCTCGGCGCGGGTGGCCTCGACGCAGGTCAAATGGGCCGCGACCTCGAGGCCGAACTGGCGGTTGATCGTGGTCACGGCCTCATGGGTCAGCTTGCGGGTCGTGCCGCCCGCGCCATAGGTGACCGAGACGAAATCCGGGTCCAGCGGCGCCAGGGCGCGCGCGGTCTCCCACAGCTTGAACGAGGCTTCCAGCGTCTTGGGCGGGAAGAATTCGAAGCTGATCCTGGGCGTGCTCATGGCGAATCCTTTCTGTTGGCGGGACTTGTGCCACGCGGCAACGCGTGAGACAAATTCATAATCCTCAAGATCAACCTGAGTTTCATTCATCATGCATCTGGAGCTGCGGCATCTGCGCACCGTCCACGCGATCCACGAACAGGGCGGCCTGGCGCGCGCGGCCGAGGTGCTGAACATCACGCAGAGCGCGCTGTCCCATCAGGTCAAGGCGCTGGAGGAGCAGGCCGGGGTCGAACTGTTCGTCCGCCGGGCCAAGCCGATGCGCCTGTCGGCCGCGGGCATGCGCCTGCTGCGCCTGGCCGAGCAGGTCCTGCCCCTGGTCGCGGCGACCGAGGCCGAGTTCAAGGGCGTCGAGGCGGGGCGCATCGGGCGGCTGCACATCGCGATGGAGTGCCACGCCTGCTTCGACTGGCTGCTGCCGGTGCTGGACATCTTCCGCCGCGCCTGGCCCGAGGTGGACGTGGACATCCGCCAGCGGCTGGCCTTCGGCGCGCTGCCCGCGCTGGTGCGCGAGGAGGTGGACCTGGTGATCTCCTCGGACCCCGAGGATCTGGCGGGCGTCACCTTCCAGCCGCTGTTCGACTATGCGCCCACGCTGGTCGTGCCGGCGGACCATCCGCTGGTCGCAAAGGGCCATGCCGATCCGGCCGACCTGTCCGGCGAGACGCTGATCACCTATCCCATGGACCGCGCGCGACTGGACGTGTTCAGCCAGTTCCTGACCCCCGCGGGCATCGAGCCCGCCCGCCAGCGCACGGTGGAGCTGACCGCCGTGGCGGTCATGCTGGTCGCCTCGGGGCGCGGCGTGGCGGTCATGCCGGACTGGGTCCTGCGGCGCGAGGCGGCCAATCCCGAACTGGCGCTGCTGCCCCTGGGGCCGCAGGGCATCCGGCGCAGGCTCTATGCCGCGGTGCGCACGGGCGATCTGTCCCAGCCCTACATGGCGCATGTGCTGCGCCTGTCGCGGACCGAGCCCCTGCGCATGCTGCGCGGTCCCCAGACCTGATGGGCCGCCTGATGCTTGGCTTTCCGGCGCGTCTGCCCTATGACGCGGCCAACCCCTATTCCCGGAGCATGTGATGGCAAGCGCCAATCTGAACGTCATGATCAAGGCCGCCCGCAAGGCCGGGCGCGCCCTGGTGAAGGATTTCCGCGAGGTCGAGAACCTTCAGGTCAGCGTCAAGGGGGCGGGCGACTTCGTCACCCGCGCCGACCGCGAGGCCGAGCGCATCATCAAGGAAGAGCTGCGCACCGCCCGCCCCAGCTATGGCTGGCTGGGCGAGGAGACCGGCGCCGAGGATGGCGACGACCCCACCCGCCGCTGGCTGGTCGATCCGCTGGACGGGACGACGAACTTCCTGCACGGCCTGCCGCATTGGGCGGTCAGCATCGCGCTGGAGCACAAGAAGGAGATCGTCGCCGCCGTCATCTTCGACGCCGCCAAGGATGAGCTGTTCGTGGCCGAGAAGGGCGCCGGCGCCTACATGAACGACCAGCGCCTGCGCGTCTCGGGGCGGACGCGGCTGGCCGATTCGGTCTTTTCGACCGGCATCCCCCATGCCGGGACCGGCCCTCTGCCCGCGATGATCCAAGATCTCGCGCAGCTGATGCCCGCGGTCGCGGGCGTGCGGGGCTTCGGCTCGGCCGCGCTGAACCTGGCCTATGTGGCGGGCGGCCGCTTCGACGGCTACTGGGAGCGGGGCACCAAGCCCTGGGACGTGGCCGCGGGCATCCTGATGGTGCGCGAGGCGGGCGGTTTCGTCCACGGCATCCGCGAGGGCGACGATCCGCTGGAATCGGGACGCCTCATCGCGGCGAACCCGACCCTGCTGGAACCCTTCGCCAAGATCATCCGCGCCCGCGACTGAGGCGCAACAGGTCAGGATTGCATCCCGTGCAACCCTGACCCTCCCTTGACCTTGTCCGGACGGGGGCGCAACAGGGGCTGATCCCGAAAGCGCGCCCCATGTCCGACGACCGTTCCCCCCAGCCCTATGCCGCGTCCGCCGCTGTCGCGGCCCCGCCGCCGGTGCCGCCCGCCACGCCTGCGCCCCTGCGGGACCGGACAGGCCTCGCCATTGCGATGATGTGCACGGTCAGCCTGATCTTTGCGTTCCAGGACGTGTTCTCGCGCATCCTCGGCGGGCAGTATCCGCCGGTGCTGATCGTGATGATCCGCTATTGGGTCTTCGCGTTGTTCGTGATCGCGCTGGTCTCGCGCCAGCCCGGCGGGCTGAAACGCGCCATCCGCACGAAACGCCCCCTGACCCAGATCGCCCGCGGAGTGATCCTGGCGCTGGAGGTGCTGATCATGGTCGAGGCCTTCGTGCGCCTTGGCCTGATCGAGACTCATGCGGTCTTTTCCGTCTATCCGCTGCTGGTCGCGGCCCTGTCGGGGCCGGTCCTGGGCGAGGCGGTCGGCTGGCGGCGCTGGACCGCCATCGGGGTGGGCTTCGCGGGCATCCTGGTGATCCTCAACCCCGGCGGGGGCGTGGTCAGCTGGGCGGCGCTGCTGCCCTTCGCGGGGGCGCTGATGTTCGCGCTCTATGGTCTGCTGACGCGGCACGTGTCGCGCGACGATCCGGCGATGGTCAGCTTCTTCTGGACCGGCGTGTCGGGGGCGGTGGCCATGACGCTGGCGGGCATCTGGGACTGGCAGTGGATGGCGCCGATGGACTGGGTCTGGATGGCCTGCCTGTGCGTCTGCGGCATGACCTCGCATTATCTGATGATCCGCAGCTATGAGCTGGCCGAGGCCTCGGCGCTGCAGCCCTTCGGCTATACGCAGCTGGTCTGGGTCAGCATCCTGGGCGTGGTCCTGTTCGACGAGACGCTGCGCAGCAACGTGGTGATCGGGGCCGCGATCGTGGTCGCGGCCAGCCTGTTCACTCTGTGGCGACAGCGGGCCCGATCGCGGTGAACCACTCCGCGGGCAGGCGCGGGCCGATGAAGGGCTTGGGCCGCGGCTTGGCCGAGAGGGCCAGCGTCAGGCGCGGCGGCGGAGGCGGCACCGCGCCGCCGCCCGACAGATCCCACCGGGTGACGACCGGCGCGGGCGCGCCATGGATGCGCGCACGATAGATCGGCAGGGCCTCGGCCACCCGCATGACGTAATTGCGCGTCTCGTCGAAGGGGATCAGCTCGACCCAGTCCACGGGATCGGCATCGCGGCGCAGGTCGCCGAAATCGTTCAGCCAACGCGCGGACCGCCCCGGCCCGGCATTGTAGCCCGCCGCGATCAGCGCCACGGACGGGCCGAACCGGTCGGCCAGGTCGATCAGGTATTGCGACCCGATGCGGGCGTTGTAGCTGGCATCGCTGGACAGGCGGGCCAGGTCATAGGGCATGCCGATCTGGCGCGTGACCTGTTCGGCGGTGCCGGGCATGACCTGCATCAGCCCCTGCGCGCCCACCGGGCTGCTGGCCGTGTGGTTGAATTCGGATTCCTGGCGCGCGATGGCCATGACCAGTTCGGGGGGCGGACCCAGATCCTCGCGCTCCAGCCCGGTCAGGGGGAAATGCGCGACGGGCCAGATCACGCCCTGGTTCGCCGACTGCTTGGCCAGGCGCAGCCCGTGCCAGGGGGTCCCGGCCTCGTACATCAGGCGCGCCATGCGGGCGATGTCCTCGGGGGCGGCGGTCTCGGCCAGGTGCAGCAGGAAGCGCTGCGCATCGTCGCGCCGTCCGCTGGCGACCAGCCACAGCCCGGCACGAAAGACCGGGTTCTCGCGTAGCGCGCTGCCGCGCCAGTCGGGCAGGGTGTCGATGGCCGGATCGGCCAAGGCATAGTCGGCGGGCAGGGTGCGGCCGACCTTCTCCATCGCCAGCTGGCCGTAATAGGTGCCGGGCAGGTCGGCCGCCGCGTCATAGGCGGTGCGGGCGGCGGCTTCGTCGCCCAGGGCCTCACGCGCGCGGCCCTGCCAATAGAAGGCGCGCGACTTGCTGATCGCGGCACCGACGACCGTCTCCAGATGGTCGAAATGGGTCAACGCGCGGGCCGCATCGCCGGTCTTCAGCGCGGCAAAGCCCGCCAGCCATTCCAGATCGGCGTAATGGCGGTTGTCGGGGGTCAGGAAATGCGGCGTGGCCAGCCTCAGGGCGCGGTCCCAATCGCCGTTGCGCATCGCCAGACGGGCGTAGTCCACCCGCATCGAGGCCCATCGCGCGGGATCGCGCAGAGCCTCGGCATCGGTCGAGGCCTCCAGCATCAGCGCCTGCGCGCCGTCATGCTGGCGCGCGCCCACGCGCCAGTCGAAGCGGTCCAGCGTCAGGCCCGGATCGGCGCGCAGGTCCTGGGGCAGTGCCAGGATCAGGTCGTCCACCCCGTCGCGCCCGGCCTGCAGCGCGATGCGCGCGCGGGGCAGGGCGCGGTCGGCATCGGGCAGCCGGGGCAGCAGGCGCTCCGCATCGGCCCATTCCCCGGCATCCAGCATCGCGGTGACGCGCGCCGGGATCAGCGCGGCCAGGTCGGGATGGGCGGCCAGCAGCGCGGCCTCGTCCGCGGCCGAGAGGGGCTGGTCCAGGAAGAAGGCGCGCCGGGCGGCGGCGGCGTCATCGGCGGGCAGGATGGCGGTCAGCGCCTCCAGCCCGGCGCGGGTCGTGGGGGCGCGGCCGTCGAACCACAGGCGGATGTCGTCGGGATCCGCGCCGGGGCGCAGCTTGGCCTCGCCCCGTTCGATCAGCAGGGCGAGGCCCGGCCAGTCGGGATGGGCGCGCAGGAAGGCCGCATAATCGGCGAACTCGCCGAATCCCGCGCGCAGGGCGTGCCACGCCACCAGCGATTCTCCCAAGGGCCCCGCGGCGCGGGCCGCATCGCGGGCGGTGACCCAGTCCCGGGCCTGCGTCGCGGCCAGCGCCAGCGCCATCGCGCCCGGCTCCTCGGCCCGTGCGGGCAGGGAGAGGAACAGGGCCAGAAGGCCCGCCGCCGTCATGTCACGCAGAAGTCGCATCACCACCCTGTGTCATCGCCAAAGGCCCCGCGTGCAATTCACAACCTTGGCAAGTTGGCGCCCCTTGGATAGGGATGGCCCCGAAACCGCCTGCTTTCACCAAGGATCATCATGGAGCGTGTCATGTTCAAAGGGTCGATGCCAGCCCTGGTCACGCCGTTCACCCCGGACGGCGAGCTGGATCTGGACACGCTGAAGACGCTGGTCGAATGGCATGTCGACCAAGGCAGCCACGCCATCGTGCCTGTGGGCACCACCGGCGAAAGCCCGACCCTGACCCATGACGAGCATCGCACCGTCATCGAGGAGGTGGTGCGTGCGGTGAACGGTCGCATCCCGGTCATCGCGGGCGCCGGGTCCAATTCGACGCGCGAGGGCATCGGCCTCTTGCAGCACGCGGCAAGCGTGGGCGCGGATGCGGGGCTGGTCGTCACCCCCTATTACAACAAGCCGACGCAGGCAGGGCTGATCGCGCATTACACCGCGCTGACCGAGGCCTGCGATCTGCCGATCATCATCTACAACATCCCCGGGCGGTCGGTCGTCGACATGATGCCCGAGACGATGGGCGTCCTGGCGAAGATCCCGTCCATCATCGGGGTCAAGGACGCGACCGGCAAGCTGGAGCGCGTGAGCTGCCAGCGCATGACCTGCGGGGCGGATTTCATCCAGCTGTCCGGAGAGGATGCGACGGCCCTGGGCTTCAACGCGCATGGCGGCGTGGGCTGCATCAGCGTGACCGCGAACGTGGCGCCGCGCCTCTGCGCGCAGTTCCAGGAGGCCACGCTGCGCGGCGATTACGCGGCGGCGCTGGAGATCCAGGACCGGCTGATGCCGCTGCATCTGGCGATCTTCGTTGAACCGGGGCTGGTCGGCGCGAAATACGCGATGTCGCGTCTGGGCCTGTGCCATGAGCGGGTGCGCCTGCCGCTGACGCCGCTGACCGAACCGACGCGCCGCCTGATCGACGCGGCGCTGGAGCATGCGGGCCTGATCTGATTGCGTCCCGCGACGGCGGGGGGCCAGCCCCCCGCACCCCCCGGTGTCGCGCGATGCCGGGGCCTCAGCGTGCCCCGAGGCCCGCGCGCATCATCATCCGCCTGACCGGGGCGATCCCGTAGAGCCCGCCAAGCGCCGCGGCGCGCAGGTCGCGCAGCGGGCGCAGGCGCATCTGGCTGGCGCGGTTCAGCGCGTCGATGCCCAGGGTGCGGGCCAGTGCCTCGGGGCGGCGGCTGCGGTCGTAGCGGGCGAGGCTCTCGGCGCTGCCCGGGTCGGCGCGGCTGAGCTCCAGCAGCGCCGAGAGGTCGGCCAGGCTCATGTTCAGGCCCTGCGCGCCGATGGGGGGCAAGACATGCGCGGCCTCGGCGATCAGCGCGGTGCGGGGGCCGGCGAAGCCGTCGGCGATCTGGCTGACGATCGGCCAGGCGGCCAGGGGGGTCGCCTGGCGCAGGTGGCCCAGCATCCCGGCGGAGCGGTCGTTCAGCGCGGCTTCAAACTCTGGGGCGGGCAGGGCCAGCAGCGCGTCGATGGCGGCGGCGTCGTCCATCCAGACCACGGCCGAACCGGGCTGTCCGTCGCGGTCGGGCAGGGGGACCAGCGTGAAGGGCCCGCCCGCGCGGTGCACCTCGGTCGAGACGTTGTGGTGGGGCTGTTCATGCGTCACGGCAAAGGCCAGTGCCTTCTGGCCATAGCGCCAGGTGCGCACCCCGATGCCCAGGGCGCGCCGGACCGCCGAATCGCGCCCGTCCGCGCCGATCAGCAGGCGCGCCCGCAGGCGGCGGCCGTCGGTCAGGGTCACCACCGCGCCTTCGGAGCGGGGCAGGACCGATGCGGTTCCGATCCCGTGGATCACCCGGACCGAGGGCAGGGCCTCGATGCGCGCCATCAGCTCTCGCCGCATCAGCCAGTTGGGCAGGTTCCAGCCGAAGGGCTGGTCGCCGATCTCGGCCGCGTCGAAATCGCGGGTCAGGCGCGGCGTGGCGGTGGCGCCCCCGGCATCGACGATGCGCATCACCTGCAGCGCGGTCGCATGGGGGGCGAGGCGCTCCCACAGCCCGATGCGTTCGAAGAGCGCGACCGAGGGCATCAGGAAGGCGGTGGAGCGCAGGTCGGCGCCCGCCGCGTCCTCCTCGGTCACCGGGGGGGCGGGATCGACGCAGAGGACCGAGAACCCCTCGGCCCCGAAGGCGCAGGCGGCGATCAGCCCGGCCAGCCCGCCGCCCGAGATCAGGATGTCGATGTCGTCGATGCGCGTGTCGGTCATGGGATGCCCTTTCGGTTCGTGCCCAGACTGCCCCGCCGCGCAAGCGGGGGAAAGGGGCGGCGCTGTCGCAGTCAGACCAGCGCGCGCAGAAAGCCTGTCAGGTCATGGGTGCGGTGCTGGACATGCGGGCCGATCCCGCCCGTCAGCGCGTCCGGCCCGTGGCGGCCGTCGCCGACCAGCACGGTGCGCATGCCCAGGTCATGCGGCACGATCAGGTTGCGCGGGTCATCCTCGAAGAACGCGGCCCGGGCGGGGTCGATGCCGGACGCGGCCAGGATCGGAGCATAGGCGCGCGGGTCGGGCTTGGGGTGAAAGCCCGCCTCCTCGATGCCGTATACGGCGTCGAACAGGTCCTCGGGCAGGGCGCGGGCGGCCAGGACGCGGCGGGCGTAAGCCGCGTCGCCATTGGTGTGGATGATCCGCCGCCCCGGCAGGGCCGCGATGGCGGCGGCCAGGTCCGGGTCGGGGCTCAGCACCGAGAAGTCGATGTCGTGCACGTCGGCCAGATAGGCCGCGGGATCGACCTGATGGTTGGCCATCAGCCCGGCCAGCGTGGTGCCGTGCAGCCGCCAGTATTCGGCGCGCAGGCGGTTCGCGTGATCCTGCGGCACGTCCAGCGCGCGCATCATCCAGGCGGTCATCCGGACCTCGATCTGCGCGAAAAGCTGCGCCTCGGGCGGGTAGAGGGTGTTGTCCAGATCGAAGATCCAGGCGGTGACATGCGAAAAATCCATGACCCGGGCATAGCTTGCGCGCTGGCCGCTTGCAATTCGGCGCGCGCGGGCCAATCGTCGGCGGCATGAAAGACGCCTATTCCCTGATCCTGACCGCCATCGAGGGCGGCACCTATCGCCCCGGCGACCGGCTGGTCGAATCCGAGCTGGCCGAGCGGTTCGGCGTCAGCCGCACCCCTGTGCGCGAGGCGCTGCAGCGGCTGGAGACCCAGGCCATGCTGGTGCGCGACGGGCGCAGCCTGATCGTGGCATCGCTGGACCACAACCAGTTGGCCGAGCTGTACACCGTGCGGGCCGAGCTGGAGGCGCTGGCCGCCCGCCTGGCCGCCCGCCACGCCACGCCCGAGGAGGTGCGCGTGCTGGCCCAGATGGTCGAGGAGGACCGCCGCGCCAAGGGCGACCCCGAGGCGCTGGCGCGGGCCAACAAGCGGTTCCACCGGCAGATCCACCTGGCGTCGCACAACCGTTATCTGGTGCAGCAGCTGGACCTGGTGCACCGGACCATGGCGCTGATGGCGCGGACATCATTGGCGGCCGAAGGGCGGGGCGAGACCGCGCTGGCCGAACATGCCCGCATCGTGGATGCGATCGCGGCGGGGGATGGGGCGGCGGCAGACCGTGCGCTGCGCCAGCATATCTCGATGGCGTGGGAGACGCGGCTGAAGCTGGAGGCGCAGGCGGGTGGCTGAGCCGCGCCTGATCCTGACCCAGGACGACATCGACGAAGGGGCCGCGCATCTCGCGGCCGTCTGCCCGGTCTGGGCGCGGGTGCTGCCCCAGCTTGGCCCGCTGCCACTGCGCCGCCAGCCGGACGGGTTCGCGGCCATGGCGCAGGCCATCGTGGGCCAGCAGGTCTCGGTCGCGGCGGCGGCGGCGATCTGGGGGCGGCTGCAGGCCGCGGGGCTGGACCGGGAGGCGACCCTGCGCGAGGCCGATGACGACAGCCTGCGGGCCGCGGGCCTGTCGCGGCCCAAGGCGCGCTATCTGCGCGCCATCGCCGCGGCGGGGCTGGAGTGGGACGGCCTGCGCGATCTGCCCGACGATCAGGCCATCGCGGCGCTGGTTGCGCTGCCGGGCATCGGCGTCTGGACGGCCGAGATCTATCTGAAATTCGCACTGGGCCGCCGGGACGTCTTTGCAGCGGGCGATCTGGCGCTGCAGGAGGCCGCGCGGGGGATGTATGGGCTGGCCGAACGGCCCGGCCCGGTGGCCCTGCGGGTGATGGCCCAGCCTTGGGCGCCGTGGCGGGCGGTTGCGGCGCGGGGGCTCTGGGCCTATTACCGCTGGGCCAAAGGACGCGAGGGAATATCATGACGGAACCGCTTCAATCCGCCCGCCGGGGACCTGAACAGGTCACATCGGTCGTGGTCTTCCTGCACGGCTATGGGGCCGATGGGGCGGACCTTCTGGGCCTCTCCGAGCCGCTGGCCCCGCATCTGCCCAAGACCGCCTTCTATGCCCCCGACGCGCCCGAGCCCTGCCGCAACAATCCGATGGGGCATCAGTGGTTTCCGATCCCCTGGCTGGACGGCTCCTCCGAGGTCGATGCCCGGATCAGCATGGGGCAGTCGGTTGGCGCGCTGAACGACTTTCTGGACACCGTGCTGGCGGCCGAGGGTCTGAGCCCCGACCGGATGGTGCTGGTCGGTTTCTCGCAGGGGACGATGATGGCGCTGCAGGTCGCGCCGCGCCGCAAGGCGGCCGTGGGCGGCGTCGTGGGCTTTTCCGGCCGGCTGCTGTCGCCCGACACGCTGGAGGCCGAGGCGCGGGTCAAGCCGCCGGTCCTGCTGATCCACGGCGATCAGGACGAGGTCGTGCCCTTCGACGACATGGCGGTGGCGGGTCAGGCCCTGCAGGGGGCGGGCTTCACCGTCTATGGCCATGTGATGCAGGGGACCGGCCATGGCATCTCGCCGGACGGGCTGTCGGTGGCGCTGGCCTTCCTGAAGGATCGCCTGCCGGACTGACCTGTCATGCTGCCGTCATTTCGGGCGGATAGAGGTTCCCGCATCGGCCATGGATGCGGGGACTTGCCAGACGGTCCCCGCCAGATATAGTCGAGACGACGGATCTGACGGGCGCCCCGGTCAACCCCACGGGGCAGACGGGAAGGCGCTATGCTGGACGACCATCTTCATTCCGACTTTCGAACGCAGTTCGTGCGCGAACCGGCCAATCTGCGCCATTACCCGGCGCTGGTGCTGAATGCCGATTACCGCCCGCTGTCCTATTACCCGCTGTCGCTGTGGCCCTGGCAGGAGGCGATCAAGGCCGTGTTCCTGGATCGGGTGACGATCATCGCGGAATACGACCACGAGGTGCGAAGTCAGCGCCAGGCCTTCCGCATCCCTTCGGTCGTCGTGCTGAAGGATTTCGTCCGACCCCAAAAGCGCGTGGCATTCACGCGCTTCAATCTTTTTCTGCGGGACGAATTCTGCTGCCAGTACTGCGGGGCGAAGGGCGACCTGACCTTCGATCACGTCGTGCCGCGCTCGCGCGGGGGGATCACCAGCTGGGAGAACGTGGTCGCGGCCTGTTCGCCCTGCAACCTGCGAAAGGCGAACCGCAGCCTGCGCCATTCCGGGCTGCAGCTGCGCCGCGCACCGCGCCAGCCCACCGCGGATGAGATGCACGCAGCAGGTCGGCGCTTTCCGCCGAACCACCTGCACGAGAGCTGGATGGACTTCCTCTACTGGGATGCCGAACTGGACAGCTGAGCGGGATCGGTCAGCCGTCGTGATCCTGATGGCCGCGCAGGTTCAGGTGCAGCAGCAGCGCACCGCTGAGCGCCAGAAGCAGGAAGGCCACCGGGGGAATGCCGGCCGAAAGGCCCGCCCAGAGCGTGATGCCCGAAGCCAGCGTCACGACGACCAGCAGGGCGAGGAAATGGGTCAGCGGCATGGGACACTCCTTCTCCTGAGGGTCAATATGGGCCGCTTCGGGGGCGTTGAAAAGACCACCCGTCGAATGCCCGGGATTTCGGCGAAGATGCCGCAGGGCCGCCCGCCTTCCTGCCGCGGTCTTGACCCGCCGCTGGCCCGGTCCTAGGTTCGCAATCGAGGACGACCTCCCCCTGATGGGCAGAACCGCCGGGACGGCCCGGATGTCGAGGGAGAACCCCACCATGCCTTCCATGCCCTGGATCCTGCTGTTTGCCGCCGGTCTTCTGGAGATCGTCTGGGCGACGGCGATGAAGTATTCCGCAGTCTTCACCAAGCCGATGCCCACGATCGTGATGATCGCCGGGATGATCGCGTCCTTCTGGCTGCTGTCGAGCGCCATGCGCGCCCTGCCTCTGGGGACGGCCTACATGGTCTGGACCGGCATCGGCGCGGTCGGCAGCTTTGTCGTGGGGGTCGTGTTCCTGGCCGAGCCGGTCACCGCGATGCGGCTTGCGGCGGCGGCGATGATCGTCGCGGGCATCGTCACGATGAAGATGGCGTCCTGACGAACCGCAGGCGGGGCACGGCTTGCGTCCCGCGATGGCCGGGGGCGCTGGCGCCCCCCGGACCCCCCGCCGCGTCGCGCCCTGCCGACAGAAAACCGCGAAAATCACCCGCCGGGGGTAATTTCCTTCCGGCGCAAGGGGTGATAGACGCAATGCCAGCCAAAGGAGACAGCCCATGCCCGCCTATCGTTCCCGCACCACCACCCATGGCCGCAACATGGCCGGCGCCCGGGGCCTGTGGCGCGCGACGGGCGTGAAGGACAGCGATTTCGGCAAGCCGATCATCGCCATCGTCAACAGCTTCACCCAGTTCGTGCCGGGCCATGTCCACCTGAAGGACCTGGGCCAGCTGGTCGCCCGCGAGGTCGAGGCGGCAGGCGGCATCGCCAAGGAATTCAACACCATCGCGGTCGATGACGGCATCGCCATGGGCCATGACGGGATGCTCTATTCGCTGCCCTCGCGCGAGATCATCGCCGATTCGGTGGAATACATGGTCAACGCGCATTGCGCCGACGCGATGGTCTGCATCAGCAACTGCGACAAGATCACGCCGGGCATGCTGATGGCGTCGCTGCGCCTGAACATCCCCACCGTCTTCGTGTCGGGCGGGCCGATGGAGGCGGGCAAGGTCGTGCTGCAGGACGGGCGCGTCAAGGCGCTGGACCTGGTCGATGCCATGGTCGCGGCGGCCGATGATTCGGTCAGCGACGCCGATGTCGAGGTGATCGAGCGGTCGGCCTGCCCGACCTGCGGGTCCTGTTCGGGGATGTTCACGGCCAATTCGATGAACTGCCTGACCGAGGCCCTGGGCCTGTCGCTACCGGGCAACGGCTCGACGCTGGCGACCCATGCGGACCGCAAGCGGCTGTTCGTCGAGGCGGGCCACTTGGTCGTCGATCTGGCCAAGCGCCATTACGAGGGCGACGACGCCTCGGTCCTGCCGCGCGCCATCGCGAGCTTTGCCGCCTTCGAGAACGCGATGACGCTGGACATCGCGATGGGCGGATCGACCAACACCGTCCTGCACCTGCTGGCCGCCGCGCATGAGGCGGGGGTCGATTTCACCATGTCCGACATCGACCGGCTGTCGCGCAAGGTGCCGGTCCTGTGCAAGGTCGCGCCTGCCAAGGACGACGTCCACATGGAGGACGTGCACCGGGCGGGCGGGATCATGGCGATCCTGGGACAGCTGGACCGCGCCGGTCTGCTGGACACGTCGGTGGGCAGCGTCCATTCCGGCACCCTGGCGCAGGCGCTGGAGCGGTGGGACGTCTCGCGCACCGAAGCCGCCAGCGTGCACGACTTCTTCCGCGCGGCACCCGGCGGCGTGCCGACGCAGACGGCCTTCTCTCAGGATCGGCGCTATGACAGCCTGGACCTGGACCGCGAGAAGGGCGTGATCCGCAGCCCCGAGCATCCATTCAGCCGCGACGGCGGTCTGGCGGTGCTCTATGGCAACCTGGCCGAGGACGGCTGCATCGTGAAGACCGCGGGCGTGGACGATTCCATCCTGACCTTCGAGGGGCCGGCCCATGTCTTCGAGAGCCAGGATGACAGCGTCAGCGCCATCCTGACCGGCAAGGTCAAGCCCGGAGAGGTCGTGCTGATCCGCTATGAGGGGCCGCGCGGCGGTCCGGGCATGCAAGAGATGCTGTATCCGACCAGCTATCTGAAGTCGAAGGGCCTGGGGAAGGCCTGCGCGCTGGTTACCGACGGTCGGTTCTCGGGCGGCTCCTCGGGGCTGTCGATCGGCCATGTCTCGCCCGAGGCGGCGGAGGGCGGCACGATCGGCCTGGTCGAACAGGGCGACCTGATCCGCATCGACATCCCCAACCGCAAGATCGAGCTGGTCGTGGACGACGCCACCCTGGCGGCGCGGCGCGAGAAGCGCGAGGCCGAGGGCTGGAAGCCCGCCAAGCCGCGCCAGCGCAAGGTCTCGACCGCGCTGCGCGCCTATGCGTCGATGACGACCAGCGCGGCCCGCGGTGCCGTCCGGGTCATCCCGGAGTGATCCGCGCGCCGGGGCCGGGGGTCATCCCAAGGGTCCCGGCCGCCGTTCCTCGGACAGCATGACATTCGCCTCGACCTGGCCCACGCCGGGCAGGGTCATGATGCGGCGGCGCAGGATCCGCTCGAAATCGCTGATGTCGCGGGCGGTGATGCGCAGGCGATAGTCGAACTGGCCCAGCACATGCTGGACCAGCTGCACCTCGGGAATGGCGGTCACGGCGCGCTCGAAATCCTCCAGCCCGGTGCGGCCTTTGGCGGCCAGCTTGATCCCCAGGAACACCGTCACGCCGAAGCCCAGGGCCGCCGGGTCCAGCACCACCCGCCGCCCCGCGATCACGCCCTGATCGGTCAGCCGCCTGACCCGGCGCCAGGCGGCAGGCTGGCCGATGCCCACCGCGCGGCCCAGATCGGCGGCGCTGCGCGTCGCATCCGCCGCCAGAAGGCGCAGGATCGCCAGGTCGGTCGCATCCAGATCGGTCACAGCGGCAGGCCCTCGCTGTCCTTGATGGTCGCGACCAGCATCAGCGCATCCAGCTCCGCGATATGCGGCAGGGTCAGGATGCGGTCGCGATAGACCTGCTGCCAATGCGCCATGTCGCGCGCGATCACCGACGCGCGCCAGTCGACGCTGCCCAGGAAGGACTGGATCTCGATCACCTCGGGCACCTCGCGCAGGGCGGCCAGGAATTCGTCGAAGGCGCGCGGGTTCGTCTTGTCCAGCGTGAAGCGCAGGGACACCTCGACCGCCCAGCCCATCGCGCGCCAGTCGATCCGCGCCTGCACCCCCTTCAGCACGCCCGCCTCGCGCATCCGCTCCATCCGGCGCCAGAGGCTGGCCGGCGTCACTCCGGCGCGCTCTGCCAGCGCGGCGGCGGGGGCCTCGGGTTCGGCCAGAAGCTGGCGCAGGATGCGGCGATCGGTGGTGTCGGGCATGAAAGACATGGCAGATGCCATATCAGGGCATGATCTTTTCGCCAAGCGATGTCCTGTTGCTTCGTTTGCATGATGTCTGCTTGCCGTTTCCGCTAGAAAAGATGCAGCAGATAGGAAGGATACCCCCATGCGCGTTTACTATGACCGCGATTGCGACGTGAACCTGATCAAGGACAAAAAGGTCGCGATCCTGGGCTATGGCAGCCAGGGCCATGCCCATGCGCTGAACCTCCGCGACAGCGGCGCCAAGAACCTGGTCGTCGCCCTGCGCGAGGGCAGCCCGTCGGCCAAGAAGGCCGAGGCCGAGGGCCTCAAGGTCATGGGCATCGCCGAAGCCGCTGCCTGGTGCGACGTGATCATGTTCACGATGCCGGACGAGCTGCAGGCCGAGACCTACAAGAAATACGTCCATGACAACCTGCGCGACGGCGCGGCGATCGCCTTCGCCCACGGCCTGAACGTGCATTTCGGCCTGATCCAGCCCAAGCCCGGCGTCGACGTCATCATGATGGCGCCCAAGGGCCCCGGCCACACGGTGCGCGGCGAATACACCAAGGGTGGCGGCGTGCCCTGCCTGGTCGCGGTGCATCAAGATGCCTCGGGCAAGGCGATGGATATCGGCCTGTCCTATTGCTCGGCCATCGGCGGCGGCCGCTCGGGCATCATCGAGACCAACTTCCGCGAGGAATGCGAGACGGACCTGTTCGGTGAGCAGGCGGTCCTCTGCGGCGGCCTGGTCGAGCTGATCCGCTGCGGCTTCGAGACGCTGGTCGAGGCGGGCTATGCCCCCGAGATGGCCTATTTCGAATGCCTGCACGAGGTGAAGCTGATCGTCGACCTGATCTACGAGGGCGGCATTGCCAACATGGACTACTCGATCTCGAACACGGCGGAATACGGCCAGTATGTCACCGGCCCGCGCATCCTGCCCTACGAGGAGACCAAGGCCCGCATGAAGGCCGTGCTGACCGACATCCAGCAGGGCAAGTTCGTCCGCGACTTCATGCTGGAGAACGCCGTCGGCCAGCCGACGCTCAAGGCCTCGCGCCGCGCCAATGACGAGCATCAGATCGAACAGGTCGGCGCCAAGCTGCGCGAGATGATGCCCTGGATCTCCAAGGGCAAGATGGTCGACCGCGCGCGCAACTGAAGCCAACTGCACGAATGGAAAGAAGCCCGGCGTTAGCCGGGCTTTTTGCTTATTCGTTGAGTGGATAGAGGAGCAGGGAACGCATGGCCAAATTGTCCATCGCTTCGCCGCGCTTGTGTCCATCCACAATGTACTGGAGACGAGCAGCGAAGTCGAAATTGGTTTTGCTACCGATTTCCCCGTCTTGCGACCAATACGCCTTGGTCTGAGCGAATGTTTCACTTTTTCCTTTGAGGAAGGAGTGATGCAATTGAGCGTAGAGGCTCTCACTCATTCCTTGGTCTTCCAGATACTCAACCATTGCAATGACATCTTTCCGTCGAAGGCCTTTTCGCTTGTCCTGCGTGCGAGTCTCGAAGTCCGACGCATCATGGCGCTCATGCAGCTGCTTTGACGGATCGCCCGACACGTTGTTCACCATGACCCCGCGCTGCACGGCCGGACGCGCCGCGATCCCGGCCTGCCAGCGGTGCAGGTTGCGATAGCTCTCCGCGTCCAGGAAGGTCGTCGCATCGCCATAGGCGCCGCCGGTGATCAGCCGCCCGTACCAGGGCCAGATCGCCATGTCAGCGATGGTATAGTCGTCGCCAGCGATGAAGCGCGACTCGGCCAGGCGCTTGTCCAGCAGGTCCAGCTGTCGCTTGACCTCCATGGTGAAGCGATCGATCGCATATTCGATCTTGGTGGGTGCATAGGCGTAGAAATGCCCGAAGCCGCCGCCCAGATAGGGGCCCGCGCCCATCTGCCAGAAGAGCCAGTTCAGCGTCTCGGTCCGCGCGGCCGGGTCCTTGGGCAGGAAGGCGCCGTGTTTCTCGGCCAGGTACAGCAGGATCGACCCCGATTCGAAGACCCGCTGCGGCGGCGTCATGGAATGGTCCATCAGCGCGGGGATCTTGCTGTTGGGGTTCGCGGCGACGAAGCCGCTGCCAAACTGGTCGCCATCGCCGATCTTGATCAGCCAGGCGTCGTATTCGGCATCGTGTCCCGCCTCCAGCAGCTCCTCCAGCAGGATCGTGACCTTCTGCCCGTTGGGCGTTGCCAGCGAGTAAAGCTGCAGGGGGTGCTTGCCCACGGGCAGGTCGCGGTCGAATTGCGCGCCGGCGGTGGGCTTGTTGATGCTGGCGAACTGGCCGCCATTCGCCTTGCCGGGGGTCCAGACCTTGGGCGGGGTATAGTCGTCGCTCATGACGTCTCCTGTCGATGTCTGGGGTCAAGATGTGGGCGGGGGCGGGGGACATCAACCGCGCGCTTGCGATGTTCCGTTTATGTTCTATAATCGCTCCATGTTGCCGCCCCGTGATCCTGATCAGCGCCTGAAGGCCCGTGGGGCCGACACCCGCCCCGCCGGGCGGTTCGAGCGCGAGAGCCGCATCCGGGAATCCGACGATTGGGACATCCCCGAGGATGAGGCCCTGCTGCGGACCGAGGTCACGACCGAACGTCCGCGCAGCATCATCACGCGCAACAGCTCTCCAGACATCAGCTTCGACCGCTCGATCAACCCCTATCGGGGCTGCGAGCATGGCTGCATCTACTGCTATGCCCGGCCCAGCCATGCCTATCTCGGCCTGTCGCCGGGGCTGGATTTCGAGACGCGGATCACCGCCAAGCCCGATGCCGCGGCGTTGCTGGCGCGCGAACTGGCCCGGCCCAGCTATCGCCCCGCGCCCATCGCGCTTGGCACCAACACCGACCCATATCAGCCGGTCGAGGCGCGGCTGGCGATCATGCCGGGTATCCTGCGGGTGCTGCGCGACTGGAACCATCCGGTGACGCTGGTGACGCGCGGTAGGACGGTGCTGCGCGATCTGGACCTCTGGGCCGAGATGGCGGCGCGCGATCAGGCGGCGGTGGGGGTCAGCGTGACCACGCTGGACGCGGATCTGGCCCGCGCGCTGGAGCCGCGTGCGCCCGCGCCCGCCACCCGGCTGCGGATGATCCGCGACCTGTCGCGGGCGGGCGTGCCGGTCCGGGTGATGGTCGCCCCGGTCATCCCCGTTCTGACCGAGCCCGAGATCGAGGCTATCCTGACCGCCGCGCGCGAGGCGGGCGCCACCACCGCCACGATGATCCCCTTGCGCCTGCCGCATGAGGTGGCGCCGCTGTTTCGCGACTGGCTGGAGCGGCACCGTCCCGGCATGGCCGCGCATGTGATGAACCGGGTGCAGGACATGCGCGGTGGGCGCGACAACGACCCGCGCTTCGGGCACCGCTTTCGCGGAGAGGGGCTGCATGCCCAGCTGGCGCAGCAGCGGTTCCGGCTGGCGCGGCGCAGGCTGGGCTATCGCGAGGGCGGTCCGCCCTTGGACTGCAGCCGCTTCGGCCCGCCGCCCCGCGCCGGGGATCAGCTGTCGCTGTTCTAGTGCCGCGCGCTGGCAAAGCCGCCCAGCTTGGCGGTGATCTGGTCCAGTGAGGGGCGCAGCCCCTGCGGGCGGCTCTCCAGCGCCTCGCGCATGGCGCGCAGATGCGCGGGCATGGTCCCGCAGCAGCCGCCGATCACCCGCACCCCCATGTCGCGGGCCAAGCAGGCGTAATCGGCCATCAGCTCGGGCGTGCCGTCGTAATGGATGTCGCCATGCAGCAGATGCGGCACCCCGGCATTGCCCTTGGCGATGATCGGGCGTTCGTTGCCCGACGCGACGAAGCCCGCGACCGTGCGCAGCAGGTCGGAGGCACCGATGCCGCAATTCGCGCCATATGCGACGGGCGGATGGGGCAGGGCCTCCACCGCGGCCGCCAGCTGCGCGGGCGTCACGCCCATGATGGTGCGCCCGGCGGTATCGAAGCTGAGGCAGCCGCACCACGCCATGCCGACGCGGCGCGCGGCCTCGGAGGCGGCGCGCAGTTCCTCCAGCGAGGCTAGCGTCTCGACCCAGAGGATGTCTGCGCCGCCCTCGCGCAGGGCCTCGGCCTGTTCGTGGAACATCTCGACCGCGCGGGCATGGGTCAGGCTGCCCATCGGTGCCATGAACTCTCCGATCGGCCCGATCGAACCGGCCACGATCACGTCGCGCCCGGCGGTGTCCGCGACCTGGCGGGCGATCTGGGCGGCGCGACGGTTCATCGAGCCCACCTGGTCGGACAGGCCCGCCACGCGCAGGCGGCTGGCATTGGCGCCGAAGCTGTTGGTCAGGAACAGGTCCGACCCCGCCTCGACCGCGCCGCGATAGAGACGGGCGACATCCTCGGGGCGGGTCAGGTTCCACAGCTCGGCCGGCTCCTGGCCCAGACCCATGTTCATCAGCGCGGTGCCGGTGGCGCCGTCGGCCAGGACATGGGGCCGCGTGGACAGCATGCGGCTGAGCGGGTCGGTCATGGTCGCCGTCCTTCTTTGCGGGTCGATGGCGACCGCCCAGAGATCGCCCAAGATCTGATCCATGCTAATCCGTCGAAGCTGTGGTGACAATTTCGCGGACAACGAACGAAAAACCGCGCCGGTTTCCCGGCGCGGCGATTTGTCTTAACTTTTAACGAACCGATCAGTTCCGGTCGTCGTCGCCGTCATTGGCGGCGCCGATATCGTCGAACAGCTCGGCGATCTCGAACTCGGCCTCGGCATCGGCTTCGGCGGCCAGGTCCTGGATGGACTTGCCCTGCGCCTGCAGCTCGGCCTCTTCGGCGGAACGCGCGACGTTCATGGTGATCGTCGCCTCGACCTCGGGGTGCAGCACGACGGAGACGTCATGCAGGCCCAGCTCCTTGATCGGCTCGCGCAGGACGACCGACTTGCGGTCGACGGTGAAGCCGGCCTCGGTCGCCGCATCGGCCGCGTCACGCGTGGTGACCGAACCGTAGAGCGCGCCCGAATCGGAGGCGGAACGGATGACCACGAAGGTCTGGCCGTCCAGCTTCTCGGCGATCTTCTGGGCTTCGGCCTTCGACTCCGCGTTGCGGGTCTCCAGCTGCGCCTTCTGACCTTCGAAAGCCTTGATGTTGGCTTCCGACGCACGCATCGCCTTGCCCTGGGGCAGGAGATAGTTGCGTGCGAAGCCTTGCTTGACGTTCACGACGTCGCCCATCTGGCCCAGCTTGGCCACACGTTCCAGCAGGATGACTTGCATCGTTCAGGTCTCCTTACTTCACGACATAGGGCAGCAGGGCCAGGAAGCGGGCGCGCTTGATGGCACGGGCCAGCTCGCGCTGCTTCTTGGCCGAGACGGCGGTGATGCGCGAGGGCACGATCTTGCCGCGTTCGCTGATGTAGCGCTGCAGCAGGCGGGTATCCTTGTAGTCGATCGCAGGTGCGTTATCCCCCGAGAACGGGCAGACCTTGCGGCGACGGAAGAAGGGTTTGTTGGCCATTCGTCAGATCCTCTCAGTTCCGCTCGCGGCGTTCGCCGCGGTCGCCGCCACGATCACCACGGTCGCCGCGATCGCGGTCGCCACGGTCGGGACGGTCGCCCCGCGGACGGTCGCCACGGTCACCGCGCTCGCCACGCTCTTCGCGCTTCTGCATCTGGACCGAGGGGCCTTCCTGATGCTCGTCCACGCGGATGGTCATCACGCGCATCACGTCGTCATGCAGGCGGGCCAGGCGTTCCATCTCCAGCACCGCGGCCGAGGGGGCGTCGGTGCGCAGGAAGGCGTAATGGCCCTTGCGGTTCTTGTTGATCTTGTAGGCCAGGGTGCGCACACCCCAGTATTCGTGCTCGACGACCTTGCCGCCGTTATCGGCGAGAACGGTTGAGAAGTGTTCGATCAGCCCTTCGGCCTGCGTGTTCGACAGGTCCTGGCGGGCGATCAGCACATGCTCGTACAGAGGCATGGCGATCCTTTCGGTGTCTGTGCGCATTTCATCGACGGGTCGTCCCTTCCGCACCCGTCACGAGAGGCTGCGCCGTTACAGAGGAAGCATGGCGGAAGGATGGGGTCTTCTAGCAGCGATCGGCGCGATTGCAAGGCGATTCGCCGTGCGGGCGCCGGGCCCGGGAACCGCATCGCGGCCCGCGCCGTTGCCCGTGACGCGCGTCCGACGGCCGCGCCCATCCCCACCCCTGGCACCGGGAGCGCCGCCGATGAGAACCGAAGAGACCGGGCACGGAACCCTGGAGACCTGGACCCCCGACGAGGTCGCCCGCGCCCTGGCCGCCGACGAGATCGCGATGATCGACGTGCGCAGCCCGGCCGAGTTCATCCAGGAGCATATCGAGGGCGCGCTGCTGGCGCCCATGGCCTATATCGTGCCCGAACGCCTGCCCCTGGGCGGGGAGAAGCCGGTGGTCCTCTATTGCGGCGGCTCCAAGCGGTCCGAGGCGGTGGGCAGGCAGATCCTCGAGGCGGGGGTCGTGGACCGTATCGCCCATCTGGAGGGCGGGTTCGGCGCGTGGAAGGCGGCGAGAAAGCCCTATCGCGGCACGGACATGACCACGGGCGCGCCGGTGCTGGTGCGCTGATGGCCCTTGCGGTCGCGCGAGGGCGCGGCCACTCTGCGCCCCGCGACGCACCCCCCCGCGACGCACCCCCCGCGACGCACCCCCCGCGACGCACCCCCCGCGACGCTCAGCAAGGACAGGATGCGATGGCGCTGGAAGATGCCAAGACCCAGGTCGATCAGGCCTTCACCCGCGACGGCCTGCGCGGGCTGTCCTTCGAGAACGCCTTCGGCGGTGCGACCAGCTTCCTGCGCCGCCGCTATACCAAGGACCTGACCGGGGTCGATGTGGCGGTGACGGGCATCCCCTTCGACCAGGCGGTGACGCATCGGCCGGGCAGCCGCTTCGGGCCGCGGGCGATCCGCGAGGCATCGACCCTGCAGGCCTTCGATGCGCCCTATGGCTGGGGCTATGATCCGCTGTCGGTGATGGATGTCGTGGATTACGGCGACATGGCGTTCGACTATGCGATGGTGCGCGACGTGCCGGGCCGGATCGAGGCGCATCTGGGCACCATCCTGGATGCGGGCGCGGCGCCCGTGACCTTCGGGGGCGATCACTTCATCACGCTGCCGATCCTGCGCGCGGTGGCGGCGCGGCGCGGGCCGGTCGCGCTGATCCAGTTCGACGCGCATTCCGACACCTGGGTCGATGACGACGCGGAGCGGATCGACCACGGCACCTTCCTCTACAAAGCGATCCGCGAGGGGTTGGTTGATCCGGCGGCCAGCGTGTCGGTGGGCATCCGCACCGACAATCCGGACACGATGGGGGTGACGATCCTGGACGCGCCCTCGGTCCATCGGGACGGGGTCGAGGCGACGCTGGCGCGGATGCGCGCGGTGGTGGGGGACCGGCCCTGCTATTTGACCTTCGACATCGACGCGCTGGACCCGGCCTTCGCGCCAGGCACGGGCACGCCGGTCTGGGGGGGCTTGGCCAGCTGGCAGGCGGCGGCGCTGATGCGCGGGCTTGCGGGGACCCGTCTGATCGGCGGCGACGTGGTCGAGGTCTCTCCGCCCTATGACACGACCGGGGCCACGGCCATCGCGGGGGCCCATGTCGGCATGGAGCTGATCGCACTCTTGGGCTGGGGTCGGCGATGAATGGCGTCCCGCGCCGCGCCGGGGGGCTGCGCGCCCCCCGGACCCCCCCGGCGTCGCGCCTGCATCGGCGGCTTGTCGCCACGCGGGCCGGGGGGTAAGGCGCAGCCATGTTGCCCGAAGACCGCCTTGCCCAGATCGTCCAGCGTTTCGAGTTTCTCGAGGCGCAGCTGAACGACGGCGCCGCCCCCGACCAGATCGCCCGCATCAGCCGCGAATATGCGGAGCTGAAGCCCGTCGTGGCCCAGATCGACCGCTGGCGCGCCGGCCGCGCCGGGCTGGAGGAGGCCCGCGCCCTGCTGTCGGACCCCGAGTTGCGCGACCTGGCCCAAGACGAGCTGCGCCGCCTGGAGGCGGAGCTGCCCGCGTTGGAGCGGGATCTGCGCATCGCGCTGCTGCCGCGCGACGCGGCGGACGCGCAGCCCGCGATCCTGGAGATCCGGCCCGGCACGGGGGGCGACGAGGCGGCGCTGTTCGCGGGCGACCTGCTGGAGATGTATCGCCGCCATGCGGAGGGGCAGGGCTGGCAGTTCCAGATGCTGGAGCTGACCCGGACCGAGCTGGGCGGCGTCAAGGAGGCCATCGCCCGGATCGAGGGCGAGGGAGTCTTTGCCCGGATGAAGTACGAATCCGGCGTCCACCGCGTCCAGCGCGTGCCCACCACCGAATCGGGCGGGCGCATCCATACCAGCGCGGCCACCGTCGCCGTCCTGCCCGAAGCCGCCGAGGACGTCGCCATCGACATCCCCGCCGCCGACATCCGCATCGACACGATGCGCGCATCCGGCGCGGGCGGCCAGCACGTCAACACCACCGATTCGGCGGTGCGCATCACCCACCTGCCCACCGGCATCGTCGTCACCAGCAGCGAGAAGTCCCAGCACCAGAACCGCGCCAACGCGATGGCGGTGCTGCGCGCGCGTCTGTACGACATGCAGCGCGCGGCGGCCGATGCCGAACGCGCCGCCGACCGGCGCGCGCAGGTGGGCAGCGGCGACCGCAGCGAACGCATCCGCACCTACAACTTTCCACAGGGCCGCATGACCGATCACCGCATCAACCTGACGCTCTATGCGCTGGACCGCATCATGGCGGGTGACCTGACCGAGACCATCGACGCGTTGACGGCGCATGACCAGGCCGCGCGCCTGGCCGAGGCCCTGTGAGGCTGTCGCGCGCCCAGGCCGAGGGCGCGGCGCTGCTGCGTGCGGCCGGCATCGCGGGGGCGGCGCGCGACGCGGACCGCATCCTGGCGGCGGTGCTGGAGATCGAGCCGGGACAGCTGCGCGTGACCGACGACCGCGACCTGACGCCCGACCAGGCGGCGACCTTTCATCGCGGCATCGCCGCGCGCGCCCTGCGCCAGCCGGTCGCGCAGATCGTGGGGTTCCGCGACTTCTGGGCGCATCGGTTCCGGGTGACGCCCGACACGCTGGACCCGCGCCCCGAGACCGAGGCGCTGGTCGAGGCCGCGCTGGCCCGGCCGTGGCGGCGGGTGCTGGACCTCGGGACCGGGACGGGGGCGATCCTGATCTCGCTTCTGGCGGCGCGGGCGGGGACGCAAGGGGTCGGCACCGACATCTCGGAGGCGGCGCTGGCGGTGGCGCGGCACAATGCGCGCCGCATCGGGGTCGATGCCCGGTTCCGCCGCGCCGACTGGTTCGCGGGGGTCGAGGGACAGTTCGACCTGATCGTGTCGAACCCGCCCTATATCGCGGCGGTGGAGATGCCGCTTCTGGACCCCGACGTGCGCGATTGGGAGCCGCATCAGGCCCTGACCGACGGCGGCGACGGCTTGGGTGCCTATCGCGAGATCGCGGCGGGCGCAGGCGACCACCTGACCGCCCAGGGCGCCGTGCTGGTCGAGATCGGGCCAAGCCAGGGCCAGGCGGTCGCGGGCCTTTTCGCGGCCCGGGGCGCGCGGGTCAGGGTGCTGCCCGACCTGGACGGGCGCGACCGGGTGGTGCTGGCGGAATTCGGCGGCGATCCGGCGGTTTGACGCCCATTGGCGCGGGTTTTCCGCAGTTTTCCCTTGTCTTGGGGCGCGGGGCATGGTTAGTCGACGGCGTGCGACGGGCCTTGGGCCGGCGCATGGGTCAGCCCGAAACCGCCGATACCGAAGGGACGCAGCGACGCGTCGCGGATGGGACAGGTCCGGGCTGAACGGAGAGGTCACCGCCCCCGTAGCCATCCCGCATCACCGTCCAGTTCATTCTGGCACCCCGACGCCCGGAAACCTTGCAGACAAGACTGATGAGATCATCAAAATCCCGCTCGCGTAGCAAATCGAACCGCCAGCGTACGCTGGGGAACATCACCAATCGCGTCTTCGACAGCTCGGGGCCCGAGGGCAAGGTGCGCGGCACCCCCCAGCAGATCATCGAGAAATACCTGACGCTGGCCCGCGACGCCCAGCTGTCCCATGACCGCGTGGCGGAACAGAGCTTCCTGCAGCATGCCGAGCACTACACCCGCATGCTGGGCGAGGCGAACCGCGAGATGGCCGAGCGCCAGGGCCAGCAGGGCCAAGGTCGCGACGACGACCATCAGGGCGGTCACGGCTATCACCAGACCGGCAATGGCAACGGCAACGGCGGTCACCGCGACCAGCGTGACGGCCAGAACCGTGACTTCCAGAACCGTGATGGGCAGAACCGCGATGGCCAGCGTGACCATCAGCGCGATCAGGGCCGCGATCAGCAGCGTGACCAGAGCCGCGAGAATCAGGGGCGCGACAACGCGCCGCGTGACGGCGGCCTCCGCGAGGCGCGGCCGGTGCTGCAGGACGAGCAGCCGACCCTGCCCGACGTGATCTCGGCCCGCGACGAGGACGGTGCAGCCCCCGTCCACACCCCCGAGACCGACGCCCAACCCGCGGAAAGCGCGCCCGAAGCCGCGCCGAAGACCGTGCGCAGCCGCACGCCCCGCAGCCGCGCCCCGCGCCCGGCGGCCCCCGTCGAGGGTGGCGAAGCCGCGGCTCCGGTGCGCAGCCGCCGCAAGCCTGTCCCCGCCGCCCCGCGCGAGGACGAGGCGGAGTGAGCCTGTGCTGATCTGACTCGGAGAGGGCGCGCCTGCGGGTGCGCCCTTTTTCGTTCGGGGGTCAGCCCTGCCGCGCGGCCTTGAGCAGGCGGGCCAGCGCGCAGAAGCGTTCCAGGCCGATCTCCTCGGCGCGGGCGGTGGGGGGGATGCCCGCCTCCTCCAGCAGGGCCTCGATCTGCGGATGCAGGGATTTCAGGCTGGCGCGCAGCATCTTGCGGCGCTGGTTGAAGCCCGCCGCCGTCACCTGCGACAGGACCGCCGCATCGGCGGGAAAGCGCGGCTCGGGCAGGGCGGTCAGGTGGACGACCGCCGAATGGACCTTGGGCGCGGGCACGAAGGCCTCGGGCGGCAGGGACATCACGATCTGCGCATCCGCGCGCCACTGCGCCAGAAGCGCCAGCCGGCCATAGGCCTTCGATCCGGGGCGGGCCACGATGCGTTCGGCCACCTCGCGCTGGAACATCAGCGTCAGCGATTGCCAGAAGGGCGGCCAGTCCTTGGGCGTCAGCCAGCGGATCAGCAGTTCGGTGCCCACGTTGTAGGGCAGGTTCGCGGCGATGCGGATGGGCGGCGTCAGATGCGCCAGCGGGTCGATCTCCAGCGCGTCGCCGTTGATGACGGTCAGGCGGCCCGGATAGGCCTCGGCGATCTGGGCCAGCGCGGGCAGGGCGCGGGGGTCCTTTTCGATGGCCAGAACATGGCGCGCGCCGCAGGCCAGAAGGCCGCGGGTCAGCCCGCCGGGGCCGGGGCCGACCTCCAGCACGTCGCAGCCGGTCAGCTCGCCCGCCTGTCGCGCGATCTTGTGCGTCAGGTTCAGGTCCAGGAGGAAGTTCTGGCCCAGCTGCTTTTTCGCGCGCAGGTCATGGGTGGCGATCACCTCGCGCAGGGGGGGGAGGTCGTCGATCATGGTGCCTTGCCGGATGCTGGGGGCATTCTGCCCGTCGCCGGTCGGGCCTCGGACCGATGGCGCCCGTCCGGCGACCCCCTGAGGATATTGTCGTGAAGAAGAAGGGCGCGGGCGGCGGCCATGTCGGTGGCGAGGCGCAGGGCGGCGATGGTGGAGGAGGGATCGGCCAGGCCCTTGCCCGCGATGTCGAAGGCGGTGCCGTGATCGGGCGAGGTGCGGATGAAGGGCAGGCCGAGCGTCACGTTCACGCCGCCGTCGAAATCCAGCGTCTTGATGGGGATCAGGCCCTGATCGTGATAGCAGGCGATGGCCGCGTCATAGCGGGCGCGGGCCGGGGCGTGGAACATCGTGTCGGCGGGGTGGGGGCCGGTGACGTGCAGGCACTCGGCGCGCAGCCGGGCGATCAAGGGGGCGATCAGGTCGCGGTCCTGGGTGCCCATCATCCCGCCCTCGCCCGCATGGGGGTTCAGGCCAGCCACCGCGATGCGGGGGGCGGAGAGGCCGAAGTCGCGGATCAGCGCGGCATGGGTCAGGCGGATCGCCTGTTCCAGCGCCTGCTCGGTCAGGGCCGCGGGCACCTCCGCCAGCGGGATGTGGATCGTCGCGGGCACCACGCGGCAGGGCGGCGTGACCGTGGTCGAGGCCAGCATCATCGCCACCGGCACGTCGCCCGCCAGATGCGCCAGGAACTCGGTATGGCCCGGAAAGGCGAAGCCCGCACCGCGGATCAGGGCTTCCTTGCTGATCGGGGCGGTGCAGATCGCCGCGACTTGGCCCGTCATCGCGAGATCGACCGCGCGGGCGATGACCGCGATGACGTCCGCGGCATGGGCGGGGTCGGGGCGGCCGGGCGTGGCGGGACCGGCGAAGTCATGGCGCAGGACCGGCAGGTGGCCGGGGGGCACGGTGTCGCCCGGGGCCGCGACCGGGGTCCAGGCGGTGCCTTGGGGCAGGTGGCGCGGATCGCCCATCCAGACGATGTCGGCGCCCGCGGCCAGGGCCAAGGGCGCCAGTTCGGGACCGACGCCCGCCGGTTCGCCGCAGGTCAGCAGGACGCGCGCCATCAGGGGCGCCGGATGATCGCGTCGGCGCGCAGATCGGCCAGAAGCCCTTCGGCCGCGGTGTTGATGCGCGTGTTGAACAGCTGGTCGCGGACCTGATCGCGCGAGGGGATGCCGGGGGTCGCGGATTGCGGGATCGCGGCCTCGACCCCGTCATCGGGCAGGGCGGTGGTGGCGACCTGGGCCTGGGCGGCCAGCGCCGGCTGGCGCGAGCACAGCACGACCACGTCGGCCGCAGCCCCGGCAGGGACCACGCCCGCCTCTCCGGCGTCCAGCGAGGCCAGGCGCGCCGCGATCAGCTGCGGGATCGCGCCCTGCGACAGGGTCTGGCGCTGCACGGCGGCGGAGGCCTCGCCGGCCTGCACGAAGAGGTCGTCGCAGCCCTGCACGACCGAGGCCAGCCGCGCCGCCTCGGTGGTCGAGGCGACCCGCAGGGTCAGGTATTCCAGCAGCTGTTCGCGGGCGCCGGGGCGCAGCGTGCCTTGGGCGTCGCGCAGGTGGAACAGCACCACCGCGCCCTCGACCGGCAGGGGGGGCGTGGTCTGGCCGGGCTGAAGCCCGGCGATGATCGGGCGCAGGCTGGGCGGCAGGTCGTCCAGGGCCAGCATCTCCAGCCGCCCGCCGGCCTCGGCCGAAGGGGTGGCCGAATATTGCCGCGCGGCCTCGGCGAACTGCGCCTCGGTCGGGCGCGAGCCCGAGATGCGTTCGGCCAGCTGCAGGGCCTGCGCCTCCTGGCCCGGAGGGGCGGGGATGATCAGCTCGGACAGAAGGACGCGGTCGATGATCGGGGTCTCGATCACGCGTTGCAGCGCCTGGTCGATCTCGGCATCGGTGATCTCGATGCGGCTCAGCAGGCGGGCGCGCACGACCTCGCGCCAGACGGTGCCGGCCTCGACGAAGTCGCGGAACACGCCCTCCTCGATGCCCGCGCGTTCCAGCTGGGCGATGAAGGAGGCGGCGTCCAGCCCGGCGCGGCCCGCGAATTCCTCGAGACCCTCCTGCAGGCCCTCCGGGGTGATCTCGACGCCGATCTGGCGGGCGGCCTGCACGCGCAGCCGGTCGTCGATCAGCGCCTGTTCGGCGGCGGCGGCGCTGGCATCGGGGGCGCCGATGACCTGCAGGAACCGCATCCGCTGATCGACCTCATAGGCGGTCACGGCGCTGTCGTTCACATAGACGACGGGCGCGAACAGGTTCTGCGCCGCCACTGGCGCCGCGGCCCCGGTGGCGATGACCGCCGCCAGGGCGATACCCGAAAGGAAATGCCGCATCTTTGCCCTCATCTGGTCCTTGGTGCGCAACTTAGCGCATGCAGTTCCGGCGCGCCACCGTGCCGGGGCCGTTCTCTTGCGCGCCGAACCCGCCGAGACGCACCGACAGGTCGAAGCTGGTCTCGGCCCGCAGCAGGTCGCTGCTGGAGAAGCGCCGCGAGATGCCCGTCTCCAGCGTGATGCACTCGTTGCGATAGGCCACGCGCAATGCCGCACGCTGCGCCCGGTCGGCCGAGAAGTCATAGCGCGTCTCGGCCTCGCCCCACCAGCCGGGGGCGATCTGCCAGCCGACATTGGCGGCCAGCTCGGAGGCATCGACGGCGCGGCCCTCGTCCTCGTCGCGGTCGATCCAGATGTAGCCCGCCGACAGGTTCAGGTCCGGCCGCAGCCAGCCCACCCGCAGCTCGTTGCGCGAAATCCGCGCGGCATCGTCGAACAGCGCGCGGTTGGCGATGGCCAGGCCCGTGCCGCTGTCGTAATGCGCCGCCAGCAGCCAGTCCGACGACCGGCCGCCCAGGGGGGTGTCGTCGTCCAGGTTGTCCGCGTCGCGCGCCCGCAGGATGCGCCCGCCGGTGACGCCCAGGCTCCAGCCGGTCGGGTCGATCCGCGTCCAGGTCGCGCCCACATTGGCGCGCAGCCCGGTCTCGCGCGCGTCCCAGCCCGGAAAGCGGTTGTCGGAGAACAGGTTGCCCTCGTCGAACTCGATCAGGCGGCTGTCCTCGTTCGGGATGTCGTCGTCGCGCCCGTTGGGCGAGTAGAGGATCTGGACCACCGGCTCGACCACATGGGTGGCGCCGCCCGAACCGCCCGCCAGGGGCCAGCGCAGCTCGACCCCCACCTGCGGATCGACGCGCGTCACCACGTCGTCGAAGCGGTCGTCCTGCGCGATGCGGTAGAGATCCGCGTCCAGCCCGGCCAGCGCCGCCGCCACCACGCCCCCCGGCAGGATCCGGCTACGCCGCCAGTCCACCCCGACCGAGGCCCGCGCCACGTCGCGCCCCACGATGTCGTCGTCCGAGGGGCGCCGGTGCGCATGGGCCGACCATTCCAAGAGCGCCTCGCCGCCGATCAGGCGCGGCGTCACGCGGCGCATCCAGATCGCGTCGGCCACCTGCGTGGGCGAGGTCGCGTTGTCCTCGTCCTCGCGCAGCGATTCGTAATTGCCGACCCGGCCCCAGAACAGCTTGTCGCGGCGCACCCGTTCCAGGCTGACGCCGCTCCAAAGCCGGTCGGCATCGGTGATGCCGTAATCCAGCAGATAGGCGCGGTCGCTGGCCTGCTGAACCTGAAGCGCCAGGCGATAGTCGCGCGGCAGCAGGAACTGCGCCGCCCCGAAGACATAGCCGCGGGTCTCGCCCTCGCGCAGGTCGTCGCGGCTGATCGCGCCGTTCCATTCGGTCGCGCCCGTGGCGAAGGCCTGGCGATAGCGTAGCTCCAGCGTGCGGGTGCGGCTTCTGCTGACATAGGGGGTCAGGGTCAGGTCGGCGCTGTCGCCCAGGGTCTGGAAATAGGGCAGCTTGACCCCGAAGCCCAGGCCCGAGGTCGTGCGCACCTCGGGCCGCAGAAAGCCCGAGCGGCGGTCAACGGTCGGGTCGGGCGCGGTCACGCTGAAGGGCGCATAGGCCAGCGGCACGCCCAGGGCGCGCAGCTGCGGGCGGTCGAAGGTGATCAGCCGCGTCTCGGCATCGTGGACGATGCTCTGGGCGCGGATCTCCCACAGGGGGGTGGGGTCGCCGGCGCAGATCTGGCAGCTGGAGGCCACGACATTGTCCAGCTGGCTGATGCGCCCGTCCTGGCTGCGTTCCAGCCGGGTGGCGGCCAGCTGCAGCTCGCGCGCGAGGACCAGCCTTGCGCCCAGCACGATGCCGTCCTGCAATTCGCGGTCCAGCTGGGCGCTGTCGGCGATCAGGATGGCGTCGGTCTCGGGGTCGGTGCTGCCGGGGCGGGACAGGTGGATCGGCCCCTCGATCGTCAGATCGCCGGTCTCTCCGTCCACGACGATGCGCTCGGCGACCAGCCGCGCACCTTGATGCCAGACGACCACGCCGCCCGCCGCGATCAGGGTCCGGTCCTGCTGCAGCAGGACCTGGTCGGCCAGGACCGTGGCCGGTCCCGTGCCGGTGCCGGGCGTGGCGGCCCCGGGCAGGGTCACGCGGGCATCGGGGGCGGCGGTGGCCGGGTCCTGCGGGGTGGGCGTGCGGTCGCCCACCGGGTTGCTGCCCAGCACGTCCGATTCGGGCGCCAGCGCCGTCACCCCGCCGTCGAACGGGGCGCCGGGCATGCCGGTCAGGGGCGTGACGCCCATCGCGCCGTCGCCGTCGAAGATGGACTGCGCGGCCAGGGGACCGGACAGCGCGATCAGCGCCACCCCGGCCCGCAGCATCAGGCGGGTGTTCCAGCGCACGCTCATCCGTCCTCCCGTCTCAGGATCAGCCCCAGGGCCAGCATCGCGCCGACCAGGGGCGGGGTCCAGGCCGCCATGACCGGCGGGATCTGCCCGTTATCGCCCAGAACCTGCGCCAGATTGCGCAGAAAGAACAGCGCGATCCCCGCGCCGAAGGCCATCAGCACCGCCGCCCCGGTATTGCGGCCACGCACATGCTGCATGGTGAAGGCCGCGGCGATCAGCACCATCGCGCCCATCAGGAAGGGCCGGGCCAGCTCCATCTGGAACCAGACCTTGTGGCGCGCGGCGGAAAAACCCGCCCGTTCCAGCCCGGCGATGAACTGCGGCAGCTGCCAGACCGGCACCGATTCGGGGCGTCCGAAGCCCTCGCGGATGCGCTGCGCCGTCAGGTCCGAGGCCAGCGTCATCGCCGCGCTGCGCGTCACCGCGGCCTGCGGGTTGGGCCGGTCCAGGGGAAAGTCGCTGACCTCGCGCAGGTCCCAGGCCCCGGGCGTCAGCCGCGCCTCGCGCGCCTCGATGCGGCGGACGGGACCGGCCTCGGCGTCGAAGACCAGAAAGCTGGCGTCATAGAGGGTCACCGCGTCCGGGCTGGCGCGGCGGGCGCGGATCACCACCTGGCCCGCCTCCTCCCCGTTCACGCGCAGGGTCTGGCGCAGCCAGACTGCGCTGTCGCCCAGGCTGACGGTCTGGCTGCCCGCGCGGTCGATCTCGGCCACCGCGTCGTCGTAGAGCGAGCCGGTCGCGGCCACCAGCGGGTTCAGGAGCCCCACGGCCAAGGCGCCCAGCAGCACCGCCGTGGCCACCGGCGCGCGCACCACCCGAAGCCCCGAACGGCCCGAGGCGCGGATCGCCACCATCTCGGAACTGCGGGCAAGGCCGAGGAACAGCGTGATCCCGGCCAGCACCGTCATCAGCGGCAGGATGGAATAGAAGCTGCCGGCGATGTTCAGCCCCGCCAGCCGCGCGGCCCCCGCAAGCCCGATGCCGCGCCCCGAGAAGCGGCGGATGATCTCGATCATGTCGATCAGGAACAGGATCAGCAGGAACACCCCCGCGACCAGCAGGAAGGCGCGCAGAAAGCGCCGCGCCACATATTGCGCCAGGATCATCGCGCACCCCCCTTGGGTCCGCGCGGTCGCGCGGCCAGCCACAAAAGCCCCGCGCAGAGCGCGGCGCCCAGCAGCGCGGGCAGATACAGCAGCGGCCACAGGTCCGCGTCCCGGCCCACCTGGTTGGCGGCGGCATTGGACAGGAACTGCACCCCGATCAGCCCCAGCACCGCCCAGCCCACCTGCCGCCAGACCCCGAAGCGCGAGAACCCCCCGATCATCAGCGTGGCAAAGCCCAGCATCGCGGCGACCGGCGACAGCAGGGGCTGGGCCAGCCGCTCATGCGCCTCGCGCCGCGCGTCGCCCGCACTGGCGCCGGTGGCCTTCAGCAGGGCTGGCGGCGCGGCCAGCAGGGTGGGCGTGCCATAGTCGCGCAGGTCGCGCCCCCGGTCGCCCTCGCCCGCGAACATGCCCGCCATGTCATAGCTGAACTCCGCGAATCGCGTGACCTCCAGGCTGGGGGTGCCGTCGCCGGGACGCAGGGTCTGGGACAGGCCTTCCAGCAGGACCAGCACCGGCCCGGCCTCGGCCCGCACCACCAGCGCCTCCTGCGCGGTATAGGTGACCTGGGCCGCGGGGTCGCGCGCATCCTCGATGAACAGGTCCAGCAGGCGGCCGTCGCCCGCCACGTCGCGGATGAACAGCGTCACCCCGCGCACCGGATACTGGAAGCTGCCGGGGCGCAGGAACTGCGCGGTCACGTTCTCGGCAATCTCGGCGCTGCGGTCGGACAGGCGGGCGCGGGCCATGGGCACCAGCCCGTGGACCAGTACCGCGACCATCACCCCCACGAAGACGCCGAAGACCAGCACCGGCCGCGCCAGCCGCCACGGCCCCAGCCCGGCCGACTGCATCGCCACCAGCTCGGATTCGCCGGCCAGCCGGTTCGTGCCATAGGCCGTCGCCGCGAAGGCCGCCACGGGCAGCACGACCGAGATGACCAGCGGCAGCGTTAGCGCGGTGAACTCCAGTACCACCAGCGCGGTCTGGCCGTCATTCAGCAGGTCGTCGAACAGGCTGACCGCGCGGTTGATCCAGTAGACGGACACCAGCACCAGGGCAAAGAACCCGAACAGCGTCAGCAGCTGCCCCAGGATGTATCGGTCGATGCGCGGCATGGCGGATCCTCGGCGTGACGTCCCGTCCTGCTTAGCCGCAAGGGCGGCTCTGGAAAAGGGCCGGAGCGGGGGCTAGGGTCACGGGCATCCGAACGGAAGGAAGACCGATGACCCAGCCCGTCGAAATCAGTTTCACCGAAACCGCCCCCGAGGCGCTGGCCGGCCATGAGGGCCGCGTCGCGCTGGTGCTGACCGGCCCGGACAAGCTGCCCGGCCGCCTGCCGCGCCCCGCGCGCGAGGCCGCCGCCCGCGCGCTGGCCTCCAAGGCCGGCAAGGCGCTGAAGCCGGGGCAGGTGCTGGAGCTGGCCTTTCCTGCCGGCATGGCCGCCGAGGCGCTGGTCCTGGTGATGCTGCCCGCGACCGCCACCCAGGCCGAGGCGCGCCGCGCCGGGGCCGCCCTCGGCGCCAAACTGGGCCGGGGTCACACGCTGATCCTGGCGGGCAACCACAAGCGCGCGGGCGATCTGACCTTCGGGCTGGCGCTGCGCGGCTATGACTTCTCGGTCTACAAGACCAAGCCCGCGCCCGCCCCGGTCAGCCCCGCCGCGGGCGACGGGATGGTCCCCGAGGCCGAGGGCGCCGCGGGCAACGCGGTTCTGGACGACGCCCAGGCCGCCGACGCGCCCGAGGCCGCGGACGCGCCCGTCGGCGACAAGGCCCGCGTGACCGTGATGGTCAAGGACCCCGAGGCGCTGGCCAAGGCCGCCCAGGACGCCGCTGCGGTGGCCGAGGGCGTGTTCTTCACCCGCGATCTGGTGAACGAGCCCGCCAACGTGCTGACCACCAGCGACTTCGCCGACCGCCTGCTGGCCATGCAGGAGATCGGCCTGGAGGTCGAGGTCCTGGACGAGGATCAGCTGGCCGCCCTGGGCATGCGCGCCCTGCTGGCCGTGGGTCAGGGCAGCGAATCGCCCTCCAAGGTCGTGGTGATGCGCTGGAACGGCGGCGGCGACGAGGCGCCGCTGGCGCTGGTCGGCAAGGGCGTCGTCTTCGACACCGGCGGCATCTCGATCAAGCCCGGCGCGGGCATGGAGGAGATGACCATGGACATGGGCGGCGCGGGCGTCGTCGCGGGCACCATGCGCGCCCTGGCGCTGCGCCGCGCCAAGGCCAATGTCGTGGGTCTGGTGGGCCTGGTTGAGAACATGCCCGACGGGCGCGCCTATCGTCCCGGCGACATCCTGAAGTCGATGAAAGGCGACACGATCGAGGTCGTGAACACCGATGCCGAAGGCCGCCTCGTGCTGGCCGACGTGCTCTGGTACGCGCAAGAGACCTATCAGCCCCGCGCCATCGTCGATCTGGCGACGCTGACCGGCGCGGTGATCATCGCTTTGGGCCACGACAATGCGGGCGTGTTCTCCAATGACGACGCGCTGGCGGGCCAGATCCTCTCGGCCGCGCAGGCCGAAGGCGAGGGGGCCTGGCGCCTGCCTCTGGGCAAGGCCTATGACAGCCTGATCGACTGCCGCCTGGCCGACATGAAGAACACCGGCGGGCGCGCGGCGGGCTCGATCACCGCGGCGCAGTTCCTGCAGCGCTTCATCCGCGAGGGGCAGGCTTGGGCGCATATCGACATCGCGGGCGTGGCCCTGCCGCCGGGCGGCACCGATCTGGCGCCGAAGGGCGCGTCGGGCTGGGGGGTCATGACCCTCGACCGGATGATCCGCGACGGCTACGAGGGCGCGTGACCCGCGCCCAACCGGGGGCGGGGTGGTGATATGGGCAAGGCGCTGTTCTATCACCTGACCCGCTCCCCGGCCGAGGCGCTGCTACCGGTGCTGCTGACCAAGGCGCTGGCCGCCGGCTGGCGGGTCGAGCTGCGCGCCGCCGAGCTCGCCCGGCTGGAGATGCTGGACCAGCAGCTCTGGCAGGGCGATGGCTTCCTGCCGCACGGCCTGGCGGGCGGGCCGCATGACGCGCGCCAGCCGGTGCTGCTGACCCTGCCGGACCAGGCGGCCGCCAACGGCCCGGCCTGCCTCATGGCGCTGGACGGTGTGGCGGTCGCCCCCGATCATGTCGCGGGGCTGGAGCGCTGCTGCATCCTCTTCGACGGCGGCGACGGGGCCGCCATGGCCCGCGCGCGCGACCAGTGGCGCGAACTGACCGGCGCCGGGGTCGAGGCCGAATACTGGTCCGAAGAATCCGGCCGGTGGGAGCGCAAGCGCTGACCCGCGCCCGGTCCGCGCAGGCTCGGCCGGGGGGTCCGGGGGGCAGGCAGCCCCCCGGCCTCCGCCCGCGGCAACGACCTCAGGCCACGGCGTGTCCCGCCAGCCGCGCATGCAGGTCGGCGCGCGCCAGATCGCGCTTGGCCCCCTGCAGCACCGCCCGCCCGCGCTCCATCACCAGGAAGCGGTCGCCCAGATCCCAGGCAAAATCGAAATACTGTTCGACCAGCACGATGGCCATGTCGCCCCGGTCGCGCAGCCCCGCGATGACCCGGCCGATCTGGGCGATGATGTTGGGCTGGATGCCCTCGGTCGGCTCGTCCAGCAGCAGGAGGCGCGGCCGGGTGATCAGCGCCCGCGCGATGGCCAGCTGCTGCTGCTGGCCGCCCGACAGATCGCCGCCGCGCCTGTGCGCCATCTCGGCCAGGACCGGAAAGCTCTCGAAGATCGCCTCGGGGATGCGCCGCTCGGACCGGGGCAGGCAGGCGAACCCCGTCTCCAGGTTCTCGCGCACCGTCAGCATCGGAAAGATCGCCCGGCCCTGCGGCACATAGCCCAAGCCCATCCGCGCCAGCCGCTGCGCCGACAGCCGGCCCAGGGGCTTGCCGTCAAGGCTGATCTCGCCGCCCGTGCGGGGATGCCGCCCGGCCAGCAGGTTCATCAGGCTGGTCTTGCCCACGCCGTTGTTGCCCATCACGCAGGTGACCTCTCCGGCCCGCGCCTCCAGGTCGATCCCGTGCAGGATCCGGCTGCCGCCATAATGCAGGGTCAGGCCCTTGGCCTCCAGCATGTCCTATCTCCCCAGATAGACGTCGATGACGTCGGGATTGCGGGTGACGTGGTCCAGCGAGCCCTCGGCCAGGACCGACCCCTGATGCAGCACGGTCACCCTGCAGTTCAGGCGGCGCACGAAATCCATGTCATGTTCGACCACCACCACCGCGCGGCTTTCCGCCAGGCGGCAGAGCAGCGTCGTGGTCTGCTCGCGCTCGGCCAGGGTCATGCCCGCCGCGGGTTCGTCCACCAGCAGCAGTCGCGGGTCCGAGGCCAGCAGCATCCCGATCTCCAGCCATTGCTTCTGGCCGTGGCTCAGATCGCCCGCGCGCCGCTCCAGCGCCTCGGAGAGGCCGACCTCGGCGGCCAGTTCCGCCACCCGCGCCTTCGAGGCCGCCGTGGGCCGCCAGCGCAGCACCGCGAAGGGCCCGCGCGCGGCCCGCAGCGCCATGGTCAGGTTGGCCGCGACCGACTGGTCCTCGAAGACGGTGGGGCGCTGGAACTTGCGGCCGATCCCGGCGCGGGCGATCTGCGCCTCGGAGAGCTTCAGCAGCGAGCGCGACTCCTCGCCCCACAGGACCTCGCCCGTGTCGGGGCGGGTCTTGCCGGTCACGATGTCCATGAAGGTGGTCTTGCCCGCGCCGTTCGGCCCGATCACGGCGCGCAGCTCGACCGCGTTGATGGCGAAGGACAGGTCGTTGATGGCGCGGAACCCGTCGAAGGTCTTGCTGATGCCGCGGACTTCCAGAAGCGCGCTCATGCCCGGTCCCCCTTGCGGGGCATGAGGTCGACCAGACCCGCGATGCCCTTGGGCGCGTAAAGCGTGACCAGCACGAAGGACAGCCCAAGCGCCACCTGCCACCAGTCGACCCAGTTGACCACGTATCCCGGCAGGTGGATCGACGGCGCCCGCCCGCCGGTGAACCAGCTGGACAGCAGCGACACGACCACCGCCCCCACGACCGCGCCGTAAAGCCGCCCGCGCCCGCCGATCGCCACCCAGACCGCCAGATAGATCGAGGCGATGGGCATCATCTCGGCCGGGTTGATGATCCCGGCCTGGGGATAGTACAGCGCGCCCGCGATGGCGGTGATCATCGCGGCCAGGGTGAAGACGACCAGCTTGAAGCCCTCGACCGGATAGCCCAGGAAGCGCACCCGCGTCTCGTCGTCGCGAATGGCGCGGACCACGCTGCCGAACTTGCCGCCGACCAGCCAGGCCGCCAGCGCGTAGAACAGCGCCAGCGCCGCGGCCGAGGCCCAGAGGAACCAGACCGACAGCCTCGCCTGATCGACATGATCCAGGCCGGGCAGGTTCTGCAGGCCCGACAGCCCGTTATTGCCCCGGAACCCGCTGTCGTTCTGGAACAGCCACAGCGCCAGGGCCAGCGTCATGGCCTGGGTCAGGATCGACAGATAGACGCCGTTGACGCGGGACCGGAAGGCCAGCCAGCCGAAGACCAGCGCCAGAAGCCCCGGCACCGCCACGACCAGGATCAGCTGCGCGGTCAGCGAATGGGCAAAACTCCAGGCCAGCGGCAGTTCGGATGCGCCCACCACACCGAAGATCTGGTTGGTGACCGCGTCCTGCAATTCCTGGGCGGTGGCGGGGATCGGCCCCTGGGCCAGCTGGGCCGCGACGATGCCCTCGGTCCGGGCATACATCAGCCATTGCCCGATCATGTAGCCGCCAAGCGCGAAGAACGCCATCTGCCCCAGGGACAGGATGCCCAGGTATCCCCAGACCAGGTCCATGGCGACGGCGGCCAGCGCCAGGCACAGGGTCTTGCCCAGCACCTTGACCATCGACGTGGGCACCGCCCCCGAGCCGTAGGCCTGACTGAGCAGCGTGACCGCGAGGGTGAAGACCGCCAGTCCGGCCAGGACGACCGGCACCGAGGGATTCCTCAGGATGAAGGGGGTTCGGGTCATGTCTTACGCCTCGGCCGCGCGACCGCGCTGCGGGATGATCCCGCGCGGCCGGAACTGGATGAAGATGATGATGAACAGGATCATGAAGGTCTGGGCGGCCAGGGTGTTGGCGGGGTTCATGAACTCGATCACCTTGGACAGTCCGCCGATCAGGGTGGCCCCCGCCAGCGTGCCCCAGATGTTGCCCACGCCGCCCACGACCACGGTCATGAAGCTTTGGACGATGTATTGCTGGCCGATTTCCGATGTCACCTGCGCGAAGAGGCCGATCGCCACGCCCGCGATCCCCGCGATGCCGGACCCCAGACCAAAGGTCATCATGGCGATGCGGTCGGGGTTGATGCCCATGGATGCCGCCATGCCGGGGTTTTGCGTCACCGCGCGGACCTCAAGCCCTAGGCGCGTGCGCTTCATGATGAACAGGAACAGCCCCAGGAACAGCAGCGCCAGCACGAAGATCGCCACCCGGATCGCGCTGATGCCGATGACGTCGTTCACGGTGATCGACCCCTCCAGCCAGGCGGGCGCGGTCAGGGGACGGGCCTGGGTGCCGAAGATGTTCTTGGCCAGCTGCTGCAACGCGATGGACACGCCGAAGGTCGCCAGCAGCGTCTCCAGCGGGCGGTTGGCCAGGTGCCGGATCACCAGACGGTACAGAACCACCCCCGCCAGCGCGGTCACCGCGAAGGCCAGCGGCAGCGCCACCACCAGCGACAGCGTGCGGTCCGCGATGACGGTCTGGACGGTGTAGGCGGTATAGGCGCCCATCATGATGAATTCGCCATGCGCCATGTTGATGACCCGCATGACGCCGAAGGTGACGGCCAGCCCGATGGCCGCCAGGAAATAGATCGAGGCCAGCGACAGCGCGTCCAGCCCCAGGTCGATCCCGGTCATCGCGCCAAGGCGCACCTGCGCGCGGATCTGGGCGGCCTTGGCCGCGTCCGTCACGGCGGGGTCGGGTTCGGCATAGACCTCGAAGAAGCGGCTGGCATCCAGGGCGGCCTGGATCTCGGTTTCCGTCGCGGCGGGGGGGACGACGCCCGCCGCCTCCAGCGCCTGATAGGCACGGTCGCGGGCGGCCTGGTCGGACAGCTGGTCCACCGGCACGCCCGCCACCGCCCCGTCGGTGATGTTGGCGGCCAGCGCCGCGCGCTGATCGGCACCCGACAGGGGCGGCTGCAGCAGGTCCTGCTGGACCAGCTGGGCCAGGGCCGCCTCGCGCGACAGGCCCGCGTCGCCGGGGGTCAGTTCGCGCGCGACATTGGCGCCGGGCGGCGTGTCGGGGGCCACCACCGCGCGGGTCACCAGAAGCGGGTTCAGCGCGGCGCGGAAATCCAGGCCGACGTCGCCCGCCATCTCCTCGATCGCGGCGACGCGGGCGGTGCTGTCGGGGTCGTGCTGGATGGTCAGCAGGCGTTCCAGCCGCGCCTTGCGCGCCGCCAGCACGGGATCGGGATCGTCCAGCGCCGCGCGCAGCAGGGGCAGCTGGTCGGGCGCGGCACCACGTTCCAGCGACTGCAGCGCGGCCGCGCGCCGCGCGGGGTCTGGGTCGCTCAGCGCGCCCGCGGCCAGCGCCGCCTCGATCACGCCGCGCACGCCGGAATTGGGGCGCAGCATCCGCGGGTCGGCCCCCGCGACCGCATCGCCGGTCACAGCGTCCGTGGCCGCGTCGTCGTCCATGATCAGCAGCCTGCCGTTTTCGGTCAGGCCCAGGCTGCGGTCGGCCCAGGCCTGCAGCATCGCCAGCCCGTCGGGGCCGGTCGCCGCGATCTCCTCGACCAGCGGCCCGACCGTCTGGCGCGAGGGGCGTTCGATCTGGTCCAGGTTCGCGTCGATGACGGCCTGCAGGGCCGGGTTGGCCTGTGCCGACCACGGCAGGATCAGCGCGAGCGCGCAGGCAAGAAGACGATGGCGGATCACGGGGGCTTCCTTCGCACGAAGGGCCGGGCGGCACGGGGCCGCCCGACCGTCACGTCAGTAGTTCGACTGGACCTGGACGCAGCTGTCCGTTTCCGTGTTGAACATGCCGCAGTCCTTGCCCGGCCAGTCGGCGTCCAGCACCGCCGATTCCGGCAGGAAGTCGGTCCAGGCATCGCCCGGCACCGGTTCGGTTTCGCTCACGATGTCGAACTGGCCATCCTCGCGGATCTCTCCGATCAGGACGGGCTTGGTGATGTGGTGGTTGGGCAGGACGGTGGCCGTGCCGCCGGTCAGGTTCGGCACCTCGACGCCGACGATCGCGTCCAGGACCGGGTCCACGTCGGTGGTGCCCGCAGCCTCGACCGCCGCGACCCAGGCGTTGAAGCCGATGACGGTGGCCTCCATCGGGTCGTTGGTCACGCGGTCCGCATCGCCGGTGAAGGCCTTCCACTCCTCGATGAAGGCGGTGTTCGCGTCCGATTCGGCGGTCTGGAAGTAGTTCCAGGCGGCCAGGTGGCCGACCAGGTTGGCGGTATCCAGGCCCGACAGCTCCTCCTCGCCCACGGAAAACGCCATGACCGGGATGTCGTCCGCCGACACGCCCGCCGCGGCCAGCTCCTTGTAGAAGCCCACATTCGCGTCGCCGTTGATGGTGGAGACGACGCCCACCTTCTTGCCGCCTGCGCCAAGCGCCACGACATCGGCCACGATCTTGGACCAGTCGGAATGACCGAAGGGGGTGTAGTTGACGAAGATGTCCTCGGCCGCGACGCCGTTGTCCTTCAGATAGGCGTCCAGGATGTTGTTCGTGGTGCGCGGATAGACATAGTCGGTGCCCAAGAGCGCCCAGCTTTCCACGCCCAGCTCGTCGCGCATGTAGTCGACGGCGGGGATCGCCTGCTGGTTCGGGGCGGCGCCGGTATAGATGACGTTCTTGGACGATTCCTCGCCCTCGTACTGGACGGGATAGAACAGAAGGCCGTTCAGCTCCTCGATCACGGGCAGGACCGACTTGCGGCTGACGCTGGTCCAGCAGCCGAAGATCGCATCGACCTCGCTGACGGTCAGCAGCTCGCGCGCCTTTTCCGCGAACAGCGGCCAGTCCGAGGCCGGATCGACGACCACCGCCTCCAGCGGGCGGCCCAGCACGCCGCCCTTGGCGTTCTGCTGTTCGACCAGCATCAGGACGGTGTCCTTCAGCGTGGTCTCGGAAATCGCCATGGTGCCCGACAGCGAATGCAGCACGCCGATCTTGATCGGCTCGCCCTCCTGGGCATGGGCGGCGTGGGCCAGCGTCAGGGCGCTGGTCAGCATCAGGATCTTGGTCAGCCTGGTCATCGTTACCCTTTTCCCCCCGGCACGTTGGCCGGTGTCCCTGTTGTCCTTGGGAAGGCGCGCGGCCTTCGCAGGTGCAGAAAGACGGCAGAATCGGGCAGTTGGACAGGATTTCAGCAGTCCCCGCCTGCACCGCGCAGCGACTGGCGCGACGGCGGGCAGCGGGCGGGGCCGATGCCCGCCCGCCGGGCAATCTCAGGCCGCGCGGGGGGTCAGGCCGCCCTGTTCGATCAGGAAATCGACGATCTGCTCTACGCCGCGGCCGTGGCGCAGCTGGGCCATGACCACAGGGCGCGGTCCGCGTGCCTCATGTGCATCCTTTTCCAGCAGAACTGCATCGACGCCGACATGCGGCGCGAGGTCGGTCTTGTTCACCACCAGGAGGTCCGACCGCGCCAGACCGGGGCCGCGCTTGCGCGGGATGTCCTGCCCGGCGGCTGTGTCGATCACATAGATCGTCAGATCGGCCAGTTCCGGGCTGAAGGTCGCGGCCAAGTTGTCGCCGCCCGATTCTATCAGGATCAGCTCCAAATCCGGGAAGGCCGCGTTCAGATCGGCGATGGCGGCGAGGTTGATGCTGGCATCCTCGCGGATGGCGGTATGCGGACAGCCGCCGGTCTCGACCCCGCGGATTCGTTCGACGGGCAGGACCTGGGCGCGCATCAGCGCCTCGGCATCCTCGCGGGTATAGATGTCGTTGGTGATCACCGCCATCGACAGTCGGGGGGCCAGCGCGCGGGCCAGCTGTTCGGTCAGCGTCGTCTTGCCGGCGCCGACGGGGCCGCCGATGCCGACGCGGAGGGGGCCGTTATGGCTCATGAGCGGAAGATCCTCGTGGTCATGGTTTCGTGGGCCATCGCGGCGATGTCGGCGCCCCAGGTGGCGCTGGTCAGATCGTCGGGCGTGGCCGTGAGGGCGCGGGCAGCGCGGTCCAGGATCGCGGGCTGCAGGGTTGCCAGCATCCGCTGTCCCTCGACCGGGCCCAGGGGCAGGAACCGCACCGCCGCGCTGATCAGCGCCGCCGCCTGCGCCTGCAGGAAGGCCGCGATGATCTCTGCCGGGGGCAGGGGCAGGGCGGCGCAGGCGCGGCCCATCGCGACCGGCAGGGCCATCGGGGTCTGGGTCGTCCCGGTCAGCACGGCCATGTTGGCGGCGAAGGCCGCGCCCTGCTCGGTCGTCTCGGTCAGGCGCTGGCTGCTCATGCAGGCGGCGCGGGCGAGGTCGTCCAGATCGGCGTGGTCGGCGCCCGGCCGCAAGGAAAGTGACAGCAGCACGGCATCGGACCAGCCCGCGCCGTGATCCAGCCAGTCGGCCAGCCATTGCGGCAGCGTCGCCCGCGTCACCCATCCCGCGTCCATCGCGTACTCGAGGCCCTGCGACCAGGCAAAGCCGCCCACCGGAAAGGCGGGCGACAGCAGTTGCGACAGGGTCAGGCGCGCCGCCTCAGGCGTGGTCATGCGCGTGGCTGTGGTGTCCCGCATGACCGTTGCTGTGGCTGTGGACATGCGCGTGGGCGTGGCCTTCCGCATGGGCATGCACATGTTCGCCCGCGCCATGGGGATGGTGCGTGGCGGGACCGTGATCGTGGCCGAAGGTGCGGCCATGGCCATAGGCGCCGCCTTCGGGGCGGAAGGGCATGTCCTTGCGGCACATGTCCGCGCCCAGCTGTTTCAGCATGGCTTCCAGAACGTGGTCCTGGCGGATGATCAGGCGATCGGCCTCGATCCGGCAGGGGGTGTGGCGGTTGCCGATATGCCAGGCCAGCCGGGGCAGGTTGCCGCGGATGACCAGCACCGGCTCGACCGCTGCGCGCACGACGACCTGGCGTCCGTCGGACAGCTCGAACGCGTCGCCGTCGTCCAGGCTGGTGACCTCGGGCAGGTCGACCATGAAGTCGCCCCCCTCGCAGGACAGCCGCTTGCGGCGCAGCAGGCGGCCTTCGTAGTCGAGATGAACCTCGGCGTCGAAGGGCGCCGGGGCGTTGCGGATGATGGAATGTGCGGTTGCGATCATGGTGGGGTCCTCCCTCAGAAGAGGAAATAGCGCTGCGCGAGCGGCAGTTCCGTCGCAGGCTCGCAAGTTAACAATTGTCCATCGGCGCGGACCTCATAGGTCTCGGGATCGACCTCGATCGCGGGCATGGCGTCGTTCATCGCCATGTCGCGCTTGCCGATGTCGCGGGTATGCTCGACCGCGATCAGGGTCTTGGACAGCGACGCTCCGGCCCCGGCTTCCAGCCCCGCGCGGGACACAAACAGCGCCGAGGCGCGGCGGTTGTGCCCCCACATGGGCCGAGAGAAGATCGGCTGCACCGGGATCGAGCCGTTCGGATCGCCCATCTGCGCCACGCTGATCTGCCCGCCGACCAGCACCATCTCGGGCTTGGCCGCGAAGAAGGCGGGCGACCACAGGACCAGATCGGCGCGCTTGCCGGGCGTGATCGAGCCGATATGGCCGCTGACCCCATGCGCGATGGCCGGGTTGATCGTGTATTTCGCGATGTAGCGGCGGGCGCGGATGTTGTCGTTCTGACCCTGTTCGTCAGGCAGCCGCCCGCGCTGCTGGCGCATTTTGGACGCGGTCTGCCAGGTGCGGGTGATCACCTCTCCGATCCGGCCCATCGCCTGGCTGTCGGACGAGATCACCGAAAACGCGCCTAGGTCGTGCAGGATGTCCTCGGCCGCGATGGTCTCCTTGCGGATGCGGCTCTCGGCAAATGCCACGTCCTCGGGCACCCGGCGGTCCAGGTGGTGGCACACCATCAGCATGTCCAGATGCTCCTCCACCGTGTTGGCGGTGTAAGGGCGCGTGGGGTTGGTGGAGGACGGCAGCACATTCGCCATGCCGACCATGCGGATGATGTCCGGGGCATGCCCGCCGCCCGCGCCTTCGGTGTGATAGGCGTGGATGGTGCGGCCCGCGATGGCGGCCATCGTGTCCTCGACGAAGCCCGATTCGTTCAGCGTGTCGGTGTGGATCATCACCTGCACGTCCATCGCATCCGCGACCGACAGGCAGATGTCGATGGCCTTGGGCGTGGTGCCCCAATCCTCGTGCAGCTTCATCGCGCAGGCGCCCGCGCGGATCTGCTCCTCCAGCGGCGCCTTGATGCTGGCGTTCCCCTTGCCCGCGATGCCGATGTTGACTGGCAGGTCGGCGCAGGCCTCCAGCATGCGGGCGATGTGCCATGGCCCCGGCGTGCAGGTCGTGGCCAGCGTGCCATGCGCGGGGCCGGTGCCGCCGCCCAGCAGCGTCGTGACGCCCGAATGCAGCGCGTGGTCCACCTGCTGCGGGCAGATGTAGTGGATGTGGCAGTCGAAGCCGCCGGGCGTCAGGATGCGGCCTTCGCCGGCGATGATCTCGGTGCCGGGGCCGATGATCAGGGTCACGCCGGGCTGGGTGTCGGGGTTGCCCGCCTTGCCGATGCCCGCGATCATGCCGTCGCGGATGCCCACGTCCGCCTTGACGATGCCCTGGTGGTCAAAGACCACAACGCCGGTGATGACCGTGTCCATCGCGCCGCCCGCGCGGGTGATCTGGCTTTGGCCCATGCCGTCGCGGACGACCTTGCCGCCGCCGAACTTGACCTCCTCTCCGGGGATGGTCAGGTCGCGTTCGACCTCGATGATGATCTCCGTGTCCGCCAACCGGATGCGGTCGCCGGTGGTGGGGCCGTAAAGCGCCGCGTAATCGGCGCGGGACAGCGTCGTCACAGCGCACCCCCGATCTGGCCGCGAAAGCCGTGCACGATGCGGTCGCCCGCATAGCCCACCAGCGTCACCTGACGCGACTGGCCCGGCTCGAACCGCACGGCGGTGCCTGCGGGGATGGCCAGGCGCATGCCGCGCGCGGCGCTGCGGTCGAAGTCCAGCGCGGCGTTGGTTTCGGCAAAGTGATAGTGGCTGCCGACCTGGATCGGCCGGTCGCCGGTATTGGCGATCATCAGCGTGATCGTCGCGCGCCCCGCGTTCAGCGCGATCTCGCCATCGGCGGGAAGGATTTCACCGGGGATCATGTCACGCCACCGTCAGCGCCAGGCCCGCCAGCGCGGTGCCGCCGCCCAGGACGCGCAGCTCCAGCCCCCGCGACAGCAGGCGGCCGAAGGCGATGCCGCCCAGATGCAGCGCCATGGTCGCCAGCGCAAAGCCCGCCGCATAGAGGGGCAGGCCGGTCGCCGGCCCCTCGGCCCCATGCGCCCAGCCATGCGCCGTGCCAAACAGCGCGACCATCGGGACCAACGCCGCCATCGGCAGACGCGCGGCCATCGCGACCAGCACGCCGAGGATCACGACAGAGGCCAGGATCATCGGCTCGACCGCCGGAAAGCCCATGCCGCCCGCGCCCATCGCGCCGCCCGCCAGCATCGCCCCCACGAAGGTCACGGGCAGCGCCCAGACCGCCCGCCCGCCCAGCTGCGCGGCCAGAAGGCCAAGCGCCACCATCGCCAGCAGGTGATCGGCCCCGCCGACCGGGTGGGCCAGGCCGTGCATGAACTGTGCCTCATCGTGGACATGGCCGGGATGGGCCAGCGCGGCAGAGGGCAGCAGGGTGGCGGCAAGGGACAGGCGTTTCATCAGGGCGTTCATTCTGCGGCCTCGCGGATGGGGTGGTGGACGGTGACCAGCTTGGTCCCGTCGGGAAAGGTCGCCTCGACCTGGACGGATTCGATCATGGCAGGAATGCCGGGCATGCACTGATCGGCGGTGATCACATGCGCGCCCGCCTGCATCAGGTCGGCGACCGTGCGGCCGTCGCGCGCGCCTTCGACCACGAAATCGGTGATCAGCGCGATCGCCTCGGGGTGGTTCAGCTTGACGCCGCGCGACAGGCGGCCGCGCGCCACCATGGCGGCCACCGAGACCAGCAGTTTCTCGCGTTCGCGGGGGGTAAGGTTCATCGTCAGACCTGCCAGATGCGGGGAAGGGGATCGGGGCGCAGCACGCGCAGCAACCGGTTGATCTGCCGCCGCATGGGCCAGCCATCGGCGGCCAGCAGGCGGATGACCAGGCGGCCGGGCGGCGCGCTGGCGGCGGCCGTCACGCCGGGCTCGTCCAGGACGGCGCGGGCGGCGGCCAAGCGATCGGGCGCGTCATCCGCGATCATCGCCAGCGTGGCCAGCGCGGGCGCGCCCGCGGTCAGGGCCGGGCCGCTCAGGCGGGCCAGCGCGTCGTTGTCCAGCGCCAGCGCGTCGTGATGGATCACGCGGGCCCCGCGGCGCACCACGCGGCGGTCGCGCAGATGCAGCCGCGTCGGGCGCTCGCCCATGGCCAGGCGGCCCAGGACCAGCATCTCCAGCAGCAGGCAGCCCGCGCCGGGGGCCAGATCGACGGTCGTGTCCCGCTCCAGCCGCGCGTCATCATAGAGGATCGTCTCCTGCGGCAGCCAGTCCAGCCAGCCGCCCGCACCCACGCTCAGCGCGACCGTGGCCCGCGCGGGCGCGCCCGTCGCGCGATAGGCGCGTTCGGCGGTCTGGGTGGTGGCCAGCGCGCGCGTGCCGGCCCGCAGGTCTACGCCGAAGGACAGCCCGTCGCCCGATGCCAGCCCGCCCGACGTGTTCAGGAACACGATCTCGGGCAGGCCCGCGGTCATGCGCGGCAGCATCGCCTTGGCCGAGCCGCGCTGCGCCAGGTCGATCAGGCCGCGCGGCCCCATGACCACATGCGCCGCCCCGTGGCTGCGCTGCATGCGGATGGATGGGGGCGTGCTGTCCAACATGCAGGCAAGGGGCGCCGCGCCTTGGGCAAGGTCAACGGGGGCGGGGCGGCCGACTGCCCCGGATGCGGGCAGCGCCACCCCGTGCGGTCATTTCATGGGCAGACTGCCCACGGAACGGGCTGTTCGCGTCCGCTCAGGCGGAGAGCGCATCCAGCAGGCGGCGGCGCGCGGGGGGGATGGCGCGGATCTCGACCCCGGTGAAGACATGCATGGTCCGCAGCGCGTGGTCCACGACCGCATGGTCGCTGACCCATCCCCCCATCGCCAGATAGCTGCGCAGCAGCGGCGGCATGGCGGCCATCGCGCGGCGCGGATCGGGCTGGCGCAGCCGCAGCGCGCGGGCCAGGCGGAACACGTCGGGCGCCTTGACCCGCGGGTGCCAGCGGCGCGGCGCCAGATGGCGCGCGCAGAGCATCGCGAAGGCGTCGGAATGGGCATCGGGGTCGCAGCCCGCGAAGCTGGAGCAGCCGAACAGCATCTCGGCCCCCTCGGCCGCGACGATCGTGCCCAGGACGCCCCAGGCCACGCGGATCGCATCGGGGTCGTGGCAGTCGGGATGCAGGCAGAACCGCCCCATCTCGACCATCGGGCCGTCGAACCGGGCCAGCGCGCCCAGGTCGTAGAACTGCGCGGCATAGCTGCGCCCGATCTGCCCGCCTCCCGCCAGCGGCAGGAAGCGGAAGCAGCCGACGGGCGCGCCCGTCGCGATCTCCTCGATCAGCATGTGCCGGCACAGGGGGTCCAGGGCGTCGGCGTCCAGCGCCTGCCCGTCATCGGGCTGGCCGGTGCGCGCGACGAAGGCCAGCCAGCGCAGCCGCTGGCAGGCGCGCAGATCCTCTGGCGTCGCGGCCAGGCGGGCGCGATAGCGACCCCTGCAGAACGGTTCCATCCGGCGGCCCCCGCACCTTTCCTTGGATCCATCCTATCCGGGCCACGTGTCGAAATCACGATGGCTGTTGCCGCGGGTCGCGAAAAAATCGCGCAGGCCCCGCGGCGGTCAGTCCGTGGGGTCGCCCAGCACGTCCTCGACATAGATGCGGCGGATCAGGTGCATCGCCACGATCAGCAGCGGCGTGGCCAGGATCACCGCCGCCGGGCCGAACAGCGCGCCCACCGCGATCAGCGCCAGCAGCGTCAGCGCCGGGGGCAGGGCCACCGCGTATTTCTGGATCATCGGCATCAGCACGTCGCCCTCCAGGACTTGGATCACGGTGAACATGGCCGCCACCCACAGCGCCGTGTCCAGGCCCTGCGGCAGCGCGACCAGCACCGCGACCGCGCCCGACAGGAACGGCCCGATGATCGGCACGATGTTGGTCAGCCCCGCGATGACCGCCAGGATCAGCGCCAGCGGCACGTCCAGCAGCCACAGGCCCACCCCCACCAGCACCGCGACGATGATCATGTCCAGCGCCTGCCCGGCCATCCAGCGGCCCAGCTGTCCGGCCAGCTCGTCCAGGATCCGCGCGGCGCGGGGGCGGTGCCGGATCGGCACCAGCCGGATCGCCCCCCGGCGGTAGAGGTCGCCCTCCATCGCCAGATAGACCGACAGGATCAGCATGAGGAACACCGAGGACAGCACCCCCAGGGCCGAGTTCAGCCCGCCCAGGACCATGCCCAGCATGTCGGGCAGGCGCTGCGCCATCTCGCCCGAGCGCAGCCCGTCGTCGATGCGCCCCAGAAGGCTGTCCGCGCCGGGCAGGCCGGACAGGGTGTCGCGCGCCGCCTGCCAGGATTGCGGCAGCGTCTGAACCAGCTGGCCGAACTGGTCCGCGACGGACCGCCCGGCCAGGCGCAGGCCCAGGGCCGCCAGCGCCAGCACCGCCAGCAGCACCACCGGCACGCCGCCGCGCATCGGCAGGCCGGTCAGCGCATGCAGCCCGCGCGCGCCGGCGCGCAGCGCGATGGCGATCAGGATCGCGGCAAAGCCCATCAGCAGCAGCCCCGACCAGAAGACCGCCGCCGCGGCCAGCAGGATCAGCGCCGTGATCAGCGCGACGAGGCGCAGCGAGGCCGGGGCCGGCTGCTTCGGGCCCGGCGGGGTCGGATGGGTGTGGGTCGGGTCGGGATGGGTCGGGTGGGGCATCGGGTCTCCGTCGGTCGCTGCGGGGTCAAGCCCGGCCCGGCGCGCCCGGTTCCGGCAGGCGTGCCGCATCGCCGCGGCTTGCCGCGCGGGGCCAAGCCTGCTAACCGGGCGCGGATTTCCTGCGGGCCGCGGTCCGCACAGCAGACAAGGTGAACACCATGGCCATCGAACGCACCCTCTCGATCATCAAGCCCGACGCGACCCGCCGCAACCTGACCGGCAAGATCGCCGCCAAGTTCGAGGAGGCCGGCCTGCGCATCGTCGCCTCCAAGCGCATCCACCTGTCGCCCGCCCAGGCCGGCAAGTTCTACGAGGTCCACAAGGACCGTCCCTTCTATGGCGAACTGGTCGAGTTCATGGCCTCCGAGCCGGTCGTCGTGCAGGTCCTGGAAGGCGAGAACGCCATTGCCAAGAACCGCGAAGTGATGGGCGCCACCAACCCGGCCAACGCCGACGAGGGCACCATCCGCAAGGAATTCGCCCTGTCCATGGGCGAGAACTCGGTCCACGGTTCGGACGCCGCCGACACCGCCAAGGAAGAGATCGCCTTCTTCTTCTCGGGTCTGGAACTGGTCGGCTGAGGCCGCGCCGCCATCACCGCTGACGACGAGGACGGGGCCCGCGCGGCCCCGTTTTCTTTGCACCTGCGGCGAATCCCCTTGGTTGCGGCAGGGCGGCGCGCAGGCTATGCCCGTCTGCAATGCAATGATTTCAGGGGAGAGTGCCATGCGGGCATTCGTGTTTCCGGGACAGGGTGCGCAGACCATCGGCATGGGTCGCGACCTGGCCCAGGCCTATCCGGCCGCGCGCGCGGTCTTTGACGAGGTGGACGAGGCTTTGGGCGAGAGCCTGTCGGCGCTGATCTGGGAGGGCGACGCCGAGACGCTGACCCTGACGCAGAACGCCCAGCCCGCGCTGATGGCGACGTCCATCGCGGCGCTCAGGGCGCTGGAGGCCGAGGGCTTCGGCATCGCGGACGCGGATTTCGTCGCGGGCCATTCGCTTGGGGAATATTCGGCGCTGTGCGCGGCGGGGTCGCTGACCTTGGCCGACACCGCGCGGCTGCTGCGTCTGCGCGGTCAGGCCATGCAGGAGGCCGTGCCCGTGGGCATCGGCGCGATGGCCGCGATCCTGGGCCTGGATTTCGAGACCGTGGACCGCATCTGCCGCGAGATCGGCGGCGAGGAGGTCGTGCAGGCGGCCAATGACAACGACCCCGCGCAGGTGGTGATCTCGGGTCACAAGGCGGCGGTCGAGGCCGCGGCCGAGGCGATGAAGGCCGCGGGCGCCAAGCGCGCGCTGATGCTGCCGGTCTCGGCGCCGTTCCATTCGGTGCTGATGCAGCCCGCCGCCGCGGCCATGGCCGATGCGCTGGCGGGCGTGGACATCCAGGCCCCCGCCGTGCCGCTGATCGCCAATGTGCGCGCCGAGGCGGTGACCGAGCCGGGCGCGATCCGCCGCCTGCTGGTCGAGCAGGTGACCGGCACGGTGCGCTGGCGCGAGTCGGTGGCCGTCATGGCCGAGGCCGGCGTGACCGAGTTCTGGGAGATCGGCGCGGGCAAGGCCCTGTCGGGAATGATCAAGCGCATCGCCAAGGATGCGGTGGTGCGCAATGTCGGTGCGCCGGGCGACATCGCGGCGCTGAAGGGCTGAGGGCGGACCGGGGCTCTGCCCCGGACCCCGGGATATTTTCATGAAGAAGAGAGGGCGGCTATGTTCGATCTGACGGGAAGGACCGCGCTGGTGACGGGCGCTTCGGGCGGGATCGGCGGCGCCATCGCCGAGGCGCTGCATGGGGCGGGGGCCACGGTGGCGCTGTCCGGGACGCGCGAGGCGCCGCTGCGCGAGCTGGCCGAGAGGCTGGGCGGGCGGGCGCATGTGGTGACCGCGAACCTGGGCGATCCGGAATCGGTCCTGGCGCTGCCCAAGGCCGCGGCCGAGGCGATGGGGTCGGTCGACATCCTGGTCAACAATGCGGGGATCACCCGCGACAACCTGTTCATGCGCATGTCGGACGAGGAGTGGGCGCAGGTCCTGGACGTGAACCTGACCAGCACCTTCAAGCTGTCGCGCGCGGTGCTGCGCGGGATGATGAAGGCGCGGTGGGGGCGGATCGTCAACATCACCTCGGTCGTGGGGGCCACGGGCAACCCGGGGCAGGGCAACTATGCCGCAGCCAAGGCGGGCGTCGTGGGCATGTCCAAGTCGCTGGCCTATGAGGTCGCGAGCCGCGGGATCACCGTGAACTGCGTGGCGCCCGGCTTCATCGAGACGCCGATGACCGACAAGCTGACCGAGGACCAGAAGGGCAAGATCCTGGGCCAGATTCCCGCCGGACGGATGGGATCGGCGCAGGAGATCGCGGCCGCGGTCCTGTATCTGGCCAGCCCCGAGGCCAGCTATGTCACCGGTGCGACGCTGCATGTGAACGGCGGAATGGCGATGGTCTGAGGCGCCGCGCGCCGGGGCCGCCGCGCACGAAACCGTGCGAAAGCGGTTGCATGAGGGTTCATGGGTGCTATATCCCCGCCTTTAGCAGCAGGGGAACCGCCCTGGGCTTGAACCGGGCCCCCGTGTCCGTGAACACTTTGGGCGGATGCCCGCGACAATGAGGATATGACATGAGCGATATCGCTGATCGCGTGAAGAAGATCGTGGTCGAGCACCTGGGCGTCGACGAGGACAAGGTGGTCGAGACCGCTTCGTTCATCGACGATCTGGGCGCCGACAGCCTCGACACCGTCGAGCTGGTCATGGCTTTCGAGGAAGAGTTCGGGATCGAGATCCCCGACGACGCCGCCGAGACCATCCAGACCGTCGGCGACGCGGTGACCTTCATCAAGGGCGCGGTCTGATCCACGCTTTTGTCCGCGCCCCGTGGCGCGGTGACGACGACGGCGCCCCCGCAAGGGAGGCGCCGTTTCTCATGCGACGAGCCGCCCCGGAACCGATGCCGCCGCGATCGGGTTTGCCCTGCGACCGACGAAGGATCGTACGAAGGAGAACCGCACCATGGCCGTGAACGTGAAGGGGCTGACCGACAACGCCCGCAAGACCGCGATTTCCGAACTGAATGCCAGGCTGGTCGACGGGCTGGCCCTGTCCATGGCGATCAAGCAGGCCCATTGGAACGTGAAGGGCATCAACTTCATCGCCGTGCATGAGCTGCTGGACACGGTAAACGCCAATCTGCAGGGTCACCTGGACACCATGGCCGAGCGGGTGCAGGTGCTGGACGGCGTGGCGGAGGGCACGGCCGAGATTGTGGCCAAGTCCTCGACCCTGAAGCCCTATCCGACCAACCTGACCAAATCCGCCGACCACATCCGCGAGATCTGCGCCCGCATGCGCGAGCATGGCGCCAATCTGCGCGCCGCGATCGATGCGACGGACGAGGCGGGCGACGCCAACACGGCCGACCTGTTCACCGCCGCGTCACGCACCGCCGACAAGGACCTGTGGTTCCTGGAGAGCCATCTGGAATGACGGACGGGGGCGGGGTTCAGCGGCCCAGCTTGGCGTGAACCTCGTCCATGTCGACCTCTCCGAGCGGCATCTTGTTGTCGGGGTCGTCGAAATCGTAGCGGAACAGCCGGAAGTCGTCCTTGTAGATCTCCCAGATCAGATGGCGCGACAGGTCGTCGAAATAGGCGCTGACCTTGTGGGCGCGCTTGGGGCCGTGGCCCTCCGATTCGTTGAACCGGGGGACGGCGTCCAGATCGACCTCCACCGGCGTGTCGGCGGCGTCCAGTACCTTGGCCATCCCGTCGTTGAAGGCCTCGGTGAAGAAGATCTGGTCGTAGCGCCCGCCGTTCACGATGAAGGTCGAGATGTGGCCCGACATGGCCGACCAATGGATGTCCGGCTCCATCGGCTTGCGGAAGCGGATGGTGTCGCGGGCGAACAGCAGGAACCGGCGGAAGCTGGCGATCTGGTCGAAGTCGAAGCCGTTCTCCGGCGTGCCGACATCGATGCCGTAGCGCTGGATCAGCTGCGGCACGAGGTTGCCGCGATAGCGCCGCCCGTTGCGCTGGATGCCGGCGATCTTGTCGAAGAAGGATGACAGGATCCGCGCATAGGGGTTGCGCACGCAGGTGAAGGTCACGCCCTTGCGCGCGCGCACCGCCCGTTCGATGGGATCATGGCTGTGTTCCTGCGCCCATTTGTGCATCCCGTCGGTCGAGTCGTGGATGTCCCCGTCGAAGAACCGGCCGTGATCGGAATAGAACATGATCTGACCGATGGTCGAGCAGGCGCATTTCGGCACGACGCGATAGGTCATGCTTTCGCTTTCCGTCATCCAGACGCCGGGAAAACCCATCGTGATATGTACTCCGCATGAACGCAATGGACAGTCGGACGGGTCGTCACGCTTGTCCCACCGGCAAAAATGGTTACACACAAAAAGCAAAACCGACAGACAATTTCAACGCCTTACCTCGAATTGCGCGTAATCAGTCACCGGGGACAACGCCCATATGGCACGCATCGCCTTCATCCTGCTGACGCACAAGGACCCGCAGGGCGTCATCGACCAGGCGCGGCGCCTGACGGCCACGGGCGACTTCGTGTCGATCCACTTCGACCGGCGCGCGCCGGCGGCGATGTTCCAGCAGATCCGGGACGCGCTGGCCGACCATCCGGGCGTGGCCTTCGCGCCGCGGCGGCTGAAATGCGGATGGGGGGAATGGTCGCTGGTCGCGGCCACGCTGGAGGCCCTGCGCGCGGCCGAGCGGGCCTTTCCCCAGGCCACGCATTTCTACATGCTGTCGGGCGACTGCATGCCCATCAAGTCGGCCGAGTTCGCGCGCAACTTCCTGGACGCGGACGACTGCGACTACATCGAGAGCTTCGACTTCTTCGAGAGCGACTGGATCAAGACCGGCATCAAGCAGGAGCGGCTGATCCATCGCCACTGGTTCAACGAGCGCACGCAGAAATGGCTGTTCTATACCAGCCTGCAGCTGCAGCAGCGGTTCGGGCTGACGCGCGAGGTCCCCAAGGACCTGCAGGTGATGATCGGGTCGCAATGGTGGTGCCTGCGGCGCCAGACGGTCGAGGCCATCCTGGAGCTGATCGCGCAGCGCCCCGAGATCGTGCGCTTCTTCAGCACCACCTGGATTCCCGACGAGACCTTCTTCCAGACGCTGGTCGCCCATGTCGTGCCGCGCCGCCAGATCCGCACGCGGACGCTGACCTTCCTGATCTTCACCGATTACGGGATGCCGGTGACCTTTTACAACGACCACTATGACCTGCTGCTGCGCCAGGACTATCTGTTCGCGCGCAAGATCAGCCCCGAGGCGCTGGAGCTGCGGGCCAGGCTGGGCGCGCTGTGGCAGGCCGAGGGGCATGCCTTCACCATCGCGGCCGAGGGGCGGCGGCTGTTCAGCTTCCTGACCGGGCGCGGGCGCATCGGGCGCCGCTTCGCCCCCCGCTTCTGGGAGACGGACGGCAGCCTGGGCGCCGAACGCGTGGTCCAGATCGTCGTCGCCAAGAAGTGGCACGTCGCCAAGCGCCTGACCGCCGCGATCCGGGCGCGCACCGAGATCCCCGCCGTCGACTATCTGTTCAACGAGCAGGAGGCGCATCTGCCCGACATGGGCGGCGTCGCCAGCACCGTGGACAAGCGCGCCCGCCACCGCCGCGCGCTGGTCAAGCTGATGTTCGAGCAGTTCGGCTCGGACCGGCTGGTCTTCTGCGTGGACCCCTCGGCGGTCAGCCTGATCGCGGATTTCGACGCCGACCGCGCCGAGACGCGCGTGCTGTTCATCGAGAGCCGCTTCGACGACGACTATGTGCGCGGGCATATGGGGCGCGTGGGGCTGGTCTCGGCGGATGCGACGGCGCAGGTCGTGGACCGGCTGCTGCCGGTCATGCGCAGCGACCTGCAGCACGAGGCCGACCGCCTGAAGGAGGCGGGCTTCGCCCATCTTGAGAGCATCGCGGACGGCGCGGACGCTTCGCGCAACGCGCAGGCGCTGGCGGCCTTCCTGGGGGTGCCGGTCGAGGAGGCGCGCGCCATCCTGGACGACATCCCGCATCTCTTCGCCGATTGAAGGAGGACCTCATGGCCTATGACGACAGCAACATCTTCGCCCGCATCCTGCGCGGCGAGATCCCCAACGACACCGTCGCCGAGAACGACCACGCGCTGGCCTTCCGCGACATCGCGCCCAAGGCCCCGCATCACGTGCTGGTCATCCCCAAGGGCCGCTATGTCGCCTTCGACGATTTCGCGGCCAAGGCGTCCGAGGCCGAGATCGCGGGCTTCATGCGGCTTTGCGCCGAGGTCTGCGCGATGCTGGGCGTGTCGCTGGACCGCGGACAGGGGTTCCGTGCGATCACCAATGCCGGGCCCGACGGCGTGCAGGAGGTGCCGCATTTCCACCTGCACATCCTGGGCGGCGCGGTGATGGGACCGATGATCGGGGCGCGGGGCTGAGCCGCGCCGATCAGCCGCGGGTCAGCGACAGGAACACGTCCTCGAGGTCGGCCTGCTCGCTGGCCACGTCGATGATCGGCCAGCCCGCGCCGCGCAGCGCGTCCAGGATCCGGTCGGCCCGCAGCGCGCGGCGGTTGTAGGTGACGGCCAGCCGCCCGTCGCCGCGCCACTCCGCGCGCACGTCCTGCGGCAGCGGGGGCAGGGCGGGGCGGCCCTCGGTCTCGATGACCAGGGTCTTGCTCTCGGCCTGGCCCAGAAGGTCGCGGGTCGGCTTGCGCACGACGACCTGGCCGTGGTTGATGATGGCGATCTCGTCGCACATCTGCTCGGCCTCCTCCAGGTAATGGGTGGTCAGGATGATCGTCATGCCCTGTTCGTTCAGGCGGCGGACGTTCTTCCACAGCATCTCCCGCAGGGTGATGTCCACGCCCGCGGTGGGCTCGTCCAGGACCAGGATATGCGGGCGGTGGACCAGCGCCTTGGCCAGCAGCAGCCGCCGCTTCATGCCGCCCGACAGCGCGCGGGCATAGGCGTTGGCCTGATCGGTCAGCCCGACCAGCGCCAGCAGCTCATCGGTCCAGCGTTCGGATTTCGGCACGCCGTAGAGGCCTGCCTGCACCTCCAAGCTGGCGCGGGGGGAAAAGAACGGGTCCATGTTCAGCTCCTGCGGCATGACCCCGATGGCGGCGCGCGACTGGCGCGGGTTCACGTCCTGATCGAACCCCCAGATGGACACGCGTCCGGCGGTCTTGTTCACCAGCCCGGCCAGGATGTTGATCATCGTGGACTTGCCCGCGCCGTTCGGACCCAGCAGGCCGAAGATGCTGCCTTGGGGGATTGTCAGGTCGATGCCCTTCAGCGCGTCCTTGGCCGGGGCGTTGCCCTGGGCGGCATAGGTCTTGCGAAGACCGGTGATCTGGATGGCGTCGGGCATGGGGGCGTTCCTTGCAGAGCTTGCGAAGGCAGGCGGCGCTGCGCTAATGGGGTTAGACCAGATGAAGCACGCCGCCACAAGAAGGCCAGCCATGACGCAGCACGTGACGCCCGAGACCCCGCTGTCGACCAATACCGGACCCGAGGCGGAGGGCCGCCCCGCCCCGGTGACCGAGGTCGTCACCCGCTGGCGCGTCAGCTGCGACGGCGACGACGCGGCGGGCCTGGGCCATCCGCGCGTGTGGCTGGCGATCAGCCCCGATCTGGGCTTCGTCGATTGCGGCTATTGCGACAAGCGGTTCGTGATCGATCGCGATCACGCGCACGACGACCACTGACGACCGGATCGTCCCGACCCGCGTCGGTTTGCCGCCCCCCATCGAGGGGGCCGTCAAACCGGGGCGGCGCGGCCGCCCGGCGCGTCCCCGCGGGCCTTGCCCTTCCCCCGGCAGCGGTCCGAGCAGTAGCGCACATTCTCCCAGTCCCGCTCCCATTTCTTGCGCCAGGTGAAGGGCAGGCCACAGGCCGCGCAGATCTTGGTCGGAAGGTCGGATTTGCGGCGCATCCTGGGCATGGGGCATCCTGCTGGAAGATCGGTCCGTGTCATGGCACAAGACGGGCCTGACAGCAGAGGGACAGGTGATCATGGGCGAGCGTTTCGGCAAGGGGTGTCATCTGCATCTGATCGACGGATCGGCCTTCATCTTCCGCGCCTATCACGCGCTGCCGCCGCTGACGCGCAAGTCGGACGGGCTGCCGGTGGGCGCGGTCGCGGGGTTCTGCAACATGCTGTGGCGTTATGTGCAGACCGATGACGGGCACACGGCGCCGACTCATGCGGCGGTGATCTTCGACCATTCCTCCAAGACCTTCCGCAACGAGATCTATCCCGCCTACAAGGCGCAGCGACCCGAGCCGCCCGAGGACCTGCGCCCGCAATTCCCGCTGACCCGCGATGCGACCCGCGCCTTCAACATCGCCTGCATCGAGACCGAGGGCTATGAGGCCGACGACATCATCGCGGCCATGGCCTGCGCGGCGCGCAATGCCGGCGGCACGGCCACGATCATCAGCAGCGACAAGGATTTGATGCAGCTGATCGGCGACGGCGTCGACATGCTGGACCCGATCAAGAACAAGCTGATCGGCCCCGACGAGGTCTTCGAGAAGTTCGGCGTCGGCCCCGACCGCGTGGTGGACGTGCAGGCGCTGGCGGGCGACGCGGTCGACAACGTGCCGGGCGCGCCGGGCATCGGCATCAAGACCGCGGCCCTCTTGATCCAGGAATACGGCGATCTGGAGACGCTGCTGTCGCGCGCCGAGGAGATCAAGCAGCCCAAGCGCCGCCAGACCCTGATCGAGCATGCCGAGCAGATCCGCATCAGCAAGCGCCTGGTGCAGCTGGATTGCGATACGCCGCTGGACGTGACGCTGGAGGCGCTGGAGGTGAAGGCCCCCGATGCCGACCGCCTGCTGGCCTTCCTGTCCGAGATGGAGTTCCGCACGCTGACGAACCGCGTGGCAGAATCCCTGGGCGCTGAGGCCCCAGCCGTGCAGGCGGCCCCCGCCAGCGAGGCGCCCGCCGCCCCCGATCAGCCCGCCATCGACACCGGCGGCTATGAGACCGTGACCACGACCGAGGCTCTGGACGCCTGGATCGCCGCGATCCGCGAGGCGGGGCAGGTCGCCATCGACACCGAGACCACGGGCCTGGACGAGATGCAGGCTGATCTGGTGGGCATCAGCCTGGCCACAGCGCCGGGGCGGGCCTGCTACATCCCCCTGGGCCATGTCGCGGGGGGCGACGATCTGTTCGGCCAGTCCGCGCGGGTCGAGGGGCAGCTGGACCCCGCCGACGTGCTGGCCGCGCTGAAGCCGGTGCTGGAGGATGCGGCGATCCTGAAGATCGGGCAGAACCTGAAATACGACTGGAAGATGCTGGCCCGACATGGCATCCAAATGGCACCGGTCGCCGACACGATGCTGATGTCCTATGCCCTGAACGCGGGCACGCATAATCACGGCATGGACGAGCTGGCCGAGCGCTATCTGGGCCACAAGTGCATCCCCATCAAGGACCTGATCGGATCCGGCAAGGCGCAGCTGCATTTCGGCCAGGTCGCCATCGACAAGGCCGCGCCCTATGCGGCCGAGGATGCCGATGTCACGCTGCGCCTCTATCAGCATTTCCTGCCGATGCTGCCGGTCGAGAAGGTGTCCACCGTCTATCACACGCTGGAACGGCCGATGATCCCGGTCCTGGCCCAGATGGAGATGGCGGGCATCCGCATCGACACGGATGTCCTGAAGCGCATGTCGAACGCCTTCGCGCAGAAGATGGCCGGGCTGGAGGATGAGATCCACGGGCTGGCGGGGCAGAGCTTCAACATCGGCTCCCCCAAGCAGCTGGGCGAGATCCTGTTCGACAAGATGGGACTGGCGGGCGGCAAGCAGGGCAAGACCGGGGCGTTCTCGACCAGCGCCGACGTGCTGGAGGATCTGGCCGCCGAAGGCCACGACCTGCCCGCGCGGGTGCTGGACTGGCGCCAGATCAGCAAACTGAAATCGACCTATACCGACGCGCTGCCCACCTATGTGAATGCCGAGACGGGGCGGGTCCATACCAGCTATTCGATCACCGGGGCGCAGACGGGGCGGCTGTCCTCGACCGAGCCGAACCTGCAGAACATCCCGATCCGGACCGAGGAGGGCCGCCGCATCCGCCAGGCCTTCATCGCGCCGGACGGCTACAGGCTGGTCGCCCTGGACTACAGCCAGATCGAGCTGCGGATCCTGGCGCATGTGGCCGACATTCCGGCGCTGAAGCAGGCCTTCCGCGAGGGGATCGACATTCACGCCATGACCGCCAGCCAGATGTTCGGCGTCCCGGTCGAGGGGATGGACCCGATGATCCGCCGTCGCGCCAAGGCGATCAATTTCGGCGTGATCTACGGCATCTCGGGCTTCGGGCTGTCCCGGAACCTGCGCATCCCGCGGGCCGAGGCGCAAAGCTTCATCGACACCTATTTCGAACGCTTCCCCGAGATCCGGGCCTATATGGACAAGACCGTCGCCGATGCGAAGCAGGACGGATACGTCACCACGCTGTTCGGGCGCCGCATCAACACGCCGGGCATCAACACCTCGGGTCCGGCGGCCGGGGGGGCGCGGCGGGCGGCGATCAACGCGCCGATCCAAGGCGCTGCGGCCGACATCATCCGCCGCGCGATGATCCGCATGCCGGACGCCATCGCCGACCTGCCCGCGCGGATGCTGCTGCAGGTGCATGACGAACTGGTCTTCGAGGTGCGCGACGACGCGGTGGACGACCTGATCGCCCGCGCCCGGACCATCATGGAGGCCGCGCCCGAACCCTCGGTCCGCCTGTCGGTGCCGCTGGTCGTGGATGCGGGGCAGGGGATGAACTGGGCCGAGGCGCACTGACCCGGCAGCCCTTCGATAAATTTGAACAAATCCGTTCGGATTGGTTGCGCGGCGGATGGTCGCGGCTTAGCATCAGGGCATGCGCAAGCCCGCCACGTCCCCATCCGTCGGCCCCGATCCCGCGCATGACAAGATGCGCTGCGGGGACTGCCCCATCCGCTATCGCGCGGTCTGCGCGACCTGCGAGGGCGATGAGCTGGCCCAGCTGGAGCGGATGAAGTTCTATCGCAGCTTCGAGGCAGGGCAGTCGATCCTGTGGGAGGGCGACCAGATGGATTTCGTCGCCTCGGTCGTCAGCGGGGTCGCGACGCTGACGCAGACGCTGGAGGACGGGCGCACGCAGATGGTCGGCCTGCTGCTGCCCAGTGATTTCCTGGGCCGGCCGGGGCGCGACAGGGCCAGCTATCATGCCCGCGCGGCGACGGACGTGCTGCTGTGCTGCTTCCGCCGCGCGCCGTTCGAGCAGATGATGCAGCGCACGCCGCATCTGGCGCATCGCCTGCTGGCCATGACCCTGGACGAGCTGGACGCGGCGCGCGAATGGATGCTGCTGCTGGGCCGCAAGACGGCGCGCGAGAAGATCGCCTCGTTCATCGCGATCATCGCCCGGCGGCAGGCCGCGCTGGACCGGCGCCGCCCCGCGGGCCGCATCGCGCTGGAACTGCCGCTGAGCCGAGAGGCGATGGGCGACTATCTGGGCCTGACGATCGAGACCGTCAGCCGCCAGATCACCGCCCTGCGCCAGGAGGGGTTGATCGAGGTCGCGGGCAAGCGCGGCATCGTGCTGCCCGATTACGCGCGCCTGCTGGCAGTGTCGGGCGACGACGGCGCGGGCCGCGCATCCGCCTGAGGGGCGCGGGGGTTCCCCTGGCCGTCCGGCCCTGCTAGAGGACGGCCTCCCGGTCGCAGCCTACCCGGGTCACAAAAACAAGGGTTCACATCATGAAGACTGCTCTCGTCTGTTCGGGCGGGCTGGACTCCGTCTCGCTTGCCCATGTCCTCGCCGCCGGGGGGCGGCTCTCGCGCATCGTCAGCTTCGATTACGGCCAGCGCCACCGCAAGGAGCTGGACTTTGCCCGCGCCTGCGCCGAGCGCCTGAGCGTGCCGTTCCACCTGGTCGACCTGTCGGGTCTGGGTGCGGCGCTGTCGGGATCGGCGCTGACCGATGCGGTCGCCGTGCCCGACGGCCATTACGCCGAAGCGACCATGCGCGTCACCGTCGTGCCCAACCGCAACGCGATCATGCTGACCGTGGCCTTCGGGATCGGGGCGGCCAACGGTGACGCGGCGGTGGCCGCGGCGGTGCATGGGGGCGACCACTTCATCTATCCCGACTGCCGCCCGGCCTTCACCGACGCCTTTGCCGCCATGCAGCGCGCGGCGCTGGACGGTTACGCCGATGTCGCGCTGGAGGTGCCCTTCGTCCATGCGACCAAGGCCGACATCGTGTCCGCCGGTGCGGCGGCGGGGACGCCCTTCGCGCAGACCTGGTCCTGCTACAAGGGCGGTGCGCTGCATTGCGGTCGCTGCGGCACCTGCGTGGAGCGCCGCGAGGCGTTCCATCTGGCGGCGGTCGCCGACCCGACGGAATACGACGATCCCGACTTCTGGCAGGCCGCGGTGGCGGCCCATGCGGCGGGGGGCGCGTGATGTTCCGGATCAGCAAGGAGTTCCACTTCAGCGCGTCGCATCGGCTGGAGCATCTGCCCGCGGATCACCAATGCGCGCGGCTGCACGGCCACAACTATGTCGTCGTGGTCGAACTGGCCGCGCCCGACCTGAACGCGGACGGGTTCGTGCGCGACTATCACGAGCTGGCGCCGCTGAAGGCCTATCTGGACGGCAGCTTCGATCACCGGCACCTGAACGACGTGCTGGACGTGCCCTCGACCGCCGAGAACCTGGCGCGGCACCTGTTCGACTGGTGCCGCGCGCGCTGGCCCGAGACCAGCGCCGTCAAGGTCAGCGAGACGCCCAAGACCTGGGCGGAGTACCGGCCGTGACCCGGCTGCGCATCGCCGAGATCTTCGGCCCGACCATCCAGGGCGAGGGGGCGCTGATCGGGCAGCCCACGGTCTTCGTGCGGGCGGGCGGCTGCGACTATCGCTGTTCGTGGTGCGATTCGCTGCATGCGGTGGACGGCATCCACCGCGACAGCTGGGCCGCGATGGAGCCCGCCGCGGTGATGGAGCGGGTGCGCGCTCTGTCAGGGGGGCGGCCGTTGACGGTGTCGATCTCGGGCGGGAACCCGGCGATCCAGGATTTCGCGCCGCTGATCGCCCTGGGGCGGGCCGAGGGCTACGGCTTCGCGCTGGAGACGCAGGGGTCCATCGCGCGCGACTGGTTCGCGGATCTGGACATGCTGGTGCTGAGCCCGAAGCCCCCCTCCAGCGGAGAGCGCCCCGACCCGGCCGCCTTCGAGGCCTGCCTTGCGGCGGGGAGGGGTGTGGCGACGGTGCTGAAGATCGTGGTCTTCGACGAGGTCGACTATGCCTGGGCCCGGGACTGGGCCGGTCGTCACCCGGACCTGCCGCTGGTGCTGCAGCCTGGCAACCCGGAGGTCGATCCGGAGGTGCCGGTCGCGGCCCAGGACGTGGCCGACCGCCTGCTGTGGCTGGTCGAACGGGTGACCGCCGACGGCTGGTTCCGGCCCCGCGTCCTGCCGCAGCTGCATGTGATGCTGTGGGGCAACCGGCGCGGCGTCTGATTGCGTCCCGCGACGGCGGGGGGACTGGCCGTCCCCCCGCACCCCCCTGCCGGCGCCCTGATCGCGGGGTCATCGCGCCAGGAAGACCGGCAGCCGCGCCTGTTCCAGCATGTTGCGGGTCGCACCGCCCAGGATCGCCTCGCGCAGGCGGGAATGGCCATAGGCGCCCATCACCACCATGTCGGCGTCGATCTCGACCGCGCGGCGGTTGATCTCGTCGCTGATGCGCGGCTGGCGGCGGGCCAGGACCGCGATCTGCACCGCGACGCCGTGCCGGGTCAGCATCTGCGCCAGCGCCCCGCCGGGGTCCGAGCGTTCCGGGCCGTCCTGGCGCGGATCGATGCAGGCGATCTCGACCATGCGGGCGGCGCGCAGCAGCGGCAGGGCGCGGCGGGTTGCGGCCAAGGCCTCGGCCGACTGGTTCCAGGCCAGCAGGACGCGCTGCGGCGGCAGGGCGGGGGTGCGGTCCGGGGGCAGGATCAGCGTGGGGCAGCCGCCCTGGAACAGCGCGGCCTCCAGCACCTCCTGCGCCGCGGCGGGCTGCCCTTCGGCATAGGGGCTGGCCAGGACCGTCAGGTCCGAGAACCGCGCCCGCAGCCCGACCAGCGCCGCGATGCCCAGGGTCTGCGTCACCGCGGCCTCGCAGGACCAGCGCAGGTCGTGCATCGCCCCCATATGCGTGCGGACCTGCGCCTCGAGGTCGCGGGCATCCTGGGTGGCGGTCGCGATCGCCTCCTGCCAGCCATAGGGCGTGCCGCCGGGGAAGAAGTAGCCCGCCTGGCTGAAGTCCACGCCCAGGCACAGGATGTCCAGATGCGCATCCTCGGACGCGGCCAGGGCGGCGGCGCCGTCCAGATGCGCGATCTGCGCCGGGTGGCTGAGAACCGTGAGAATCGTCTTGTAGGCCATGGTCGCCTCCTGTTGCCGTCCGACCCATCCTGCGGCGGGGCGGGGCGGGGCGCCTTGATCCCGATCAATCGCGCGATTTGATCCGGATCAAGGACGCCGCGGCGGCGGCGGCCTAGACAGGCATCACGGGACGACGAATCGACCCGATCGGACGCGCGGCCGGAAAGGTACCGCGGCCAGAGATCGCCGGCGGGGACGACACCCGACCGGCCACGGCCTCCGCTGCGCAGAACGTGCGGCGGACGGTCCGGCCCCCCGCCCTGTTCGCGCATCCAGCGGGGGGTCGGCCAGCGCTTCGCGGCATCCCCGCGACCACCGCTTCCGCGCAGGCTCCGCCGCGTGGGGGACAGGCCCCCGGCTGATTGTGCGATCCTGCCGGGGGCCCTTATTCCGTCAGACCAGCACGCCCTCCAGCGAGTTGCGCTGGCTGGACAGGATGCGCACGGCGCGCAGATCGCCCACCTGCACATCGGGGGCGGCGACGAAGACCGGGTGCAGATAGTCGGACTTGCCCACCATCTGGCCCGCCTCGCGGCCGGGCTTCTCGAACAGGACCTGGACGGTGCGGCCCACCATCGACCGCTGGACGGCCTGCTGCTGCTGCGTCAGCAGGGCCTGCAGCTCCTGCAGGCGCGCGTCGGCCACGGCGCCCTCGACCTCGGGGCGGTCGAAGGCGGGCGTGCCGGGGCGGGGCGAGTACTTGAAGCTGAAGGCCGTGCCGAAGCCCACCTCGCGGACCAGCCGCAGCGTGTCCTGATGGTCCTGGTCCGTCTCTCCGGGGAAGCCCACGATGAAGTCGCTGGTCAGCAGGATGTCGGGGCGCGCCGCGCGGATGCGGTCGATCAGGCGCAGGTACTGCTCGGCCGTGTGCTTGCGGTTCATCGCCTTCAGAATGCGGTCGCTGCCCGACTGCACCGGCAGGTGCAGATAGGGCATCAGCTGCGGGATGTCGCGATGCGCCTCGATCAGGTCGTCGGCCATGTCGTTGGGGTGGCTGGTCGTGTAGCGGATGCGGTCCAGGCCGGGAATGTCGGCCAGCGCGCGGATCAGCGCACCGAAGCCGCCCTCTCCGCCGTGCCAGCCGTTGACGTTCTGGCCCAGCAGGGTGATCTCGCGCACACCGCGTTCGACCAGGTCGCGGGCCTCGGACAGGATGCGTTCGACGGGGCGGCTGACCTCGGCGCCGCGGGTATAGGGCACAACGCAGAAGGCGCAGAACTTGTCGCAGCCCTCCTGCACGGTCAGGAAGGCCGCGGGCGCGCGCCGCGTCGCGCGGGGGGCGGGCAGGTGGTCGAACTTGTCTTCCTCGGGGAAATCGGTGTCGATGGCGGGCGCCTCGCCGCGCACCATGGCGGGCAGGCGGTGATAGGTCTGCGGCCCGACGACCAGATCGACCAGCGGCATCCGGCGGATGATCTCAGCCCCCTCGGCCTGGGCCACGCAGCCCGCGACGCCGATCTTCAGGTCGGGGCGCGCGGCCTTCAGGGGCTTCAGCCGGCCCAGGTCGCTGTACAGCTTCTCGGCCGCCTTCTCGCGGATGTGGCAGGTGTTCAGCAGGACCATGTCGGCGTCCGACTGATCCTCGGTCAGGACATAGCCCTCGGCGCCCATCGCCTCGGCCATGCGCTGGCTGTCATAGACGTTCATCTGGCACCCGTAGGTCTTGATGAACAGTTTCTTCGCGGCCGGGTTATGGGCGGTCATGTCATGCCTGTTCCTGAAGGTCGCGCAGCGATACAGGAAATGCAGGCTTTTGGAAAGGCACGGGATGGAAAGTGACCTGACCCAGATCCGCAACATCGGCCCCGCCACCGCGCGGGCGCTGATCGCGGCGGGCGTGCCGGATGCGGCGGCGCTCAGGGCGATGGGGGCGGATGCGGCCTATGCGGCGCTGATCGCATCGGGAGAGAGGCCGCATTTCATCGGCTATTACGTGCTGCACATGGCGCTGCAGGGGCGGCCGTGGAACGACTGCAAGGGCGCCGAGAAGGCCGCCCTGCGCGCGCGCTTCGACGCGCTGGTGGGCGATCGCCGCCCGCTGACCGCGCTGGAGGCGGCGCTCGACCAGATCGGCCTGCGCCGCCCGTGACTTATTGGCCCGCGGGTTTCGTCTCGAACATCAGGCCCTTGGCGCTGCGCTCGGGAAAGCCCGCCCAATAGTTGTGGGCCGCGTCGGGCGTGCCGGCGTCATCGACCGACCAGACTCCGTCCTCGGCATCGGGCACCAGGTCCAGGAAGGCGCCGCGATCCTCGCCCTTCAGGTGCTGGTCCAGGAACGCCGTGGTGAAATGCTGCAGGATGTTGTTCATCCGCACGCTGTCCCAGACCGGATCGGCGTAATGGTCGAAGGGTGCGCGGCCCAGGGTCTCGGAAAAGGCCCAGGCCTCGGCCGGGGCGGGGATCGGGGCGGCGGCGTTGTGGTTGGCGTGATCGAAGGTCAGCAGGTGCCGCGTCGTCGCGGTCGTCTGGTCGAAGACCTGCCGGATCGCGTCATAGATGGACACGTCGTCGTCGCTGCCCGAGACCAGCAGCAGCGGCTTGGCCAGATCGTTTAGCCCGTCGGCGTCCCAGAACTCGTGCTGGCGGCCCCAGGGGGCGATGGCCACGACCGCCTTGATGCGCGGATCGACCAGGGCCGCGTGATCCTCGCTTCCGGCGGCGAGGCGGTCCAGAAGACCCGCGGGCGGCACGAAGCCCGCAGGCTCGGTCCGCTCCAGCGCGGTGGGCGACAGGCCCGCGCCGCCGAAGATCAGCGCGCCGTAGCCGCCCATCGAATAGCCCACGACCGCCGCGCGCTCCGCATCGGTGATCGCGCCCAGATCGCCCTCCAGCCCAGCCATGCTGTCCAGCAGGAAGCGCTGGTCCACCGCCCGGTTCACCAGGGTCGAGGCGAAGGCCTGCTGGTCGTCATAGGTGCTTTCGGGATGGTCGGCCGCGACCACGACATAGCCCTTGGAGGCCAGGTTCTCGGCCAAGTGGCTCATCAGATAGCGGTTGCCGGGATAGCCGTGCGACAGGATGACCAGCGGGAAGGACCCCTCGGCCGGGGCCGCGTCGCGGGCGGCACTGCCGGTCAGGACGGTGGGCGTCACCCCGTCGCGCAGGATGGTGTCATAGGTGGTGCCTGCTTCGGTGCCGTCGGCGGCGGGATACCAGATCTCGGTCTGAAGGACGCGCTCGGCGGTGGGGGTGCCGCCCTGTTCGATGGCGGCGATCACGTCGATGCGGTCGGGGTCGGTGAAGCTCTGGGCGCGCACGCCGACCGGATGCGGTCCCCGCGCCGCCAGTTCGGGCGCGTCGGGACGGATCAGGTCGATGCGGTTCTCGGACAGGGCGGGGGCGGCGCAGGCCAGGGTAGCGGCCGCGGCCAGCATCAGATGTCTCATGGGGGCTCCTCCGTCGGTTCGGGCGAACTCTGCCCCGGTTGCACGATCTGCACAAGCGTCCCCCATTGAACGCGGCCCGGTGCCCGGCTAGCCTGTTCCCAACATCCGGCAAGGAGACCGCCCATGACCACCCCGCAAAGCTGGGAAGCACGCGCCGACGAATATTCGCTCTATGGCTTCACCGACCTGCCAAGCGTGCACAAGCGCGGCGCGGTGGTGCTGACCCATGGCGAGGGGCCCTATGTGGTGGACGTGAACGGCAACCGCTATCTGGATGCCAATTCGGGCCTATGGAACATGGTCGCGGGGTTCGACCACAAGGGCCTGGCCCAGGCCGCCAAGGATCAGTACGACCGCTTTCCGGGCTATCACGCGTTCTTCGGGCGGATGTCCGACCAGACGGTGATGCTGTCCGAGAAGCTGATCGAGGTGTCGCCCTTCGCGCGCGGCAAGGTGTTCTACACCAATTCGGGTTCCGAGGCGAACGACACCATGGTCAAGATGCTGTGGTTCATGCATGCCTCCGAAGGCAACCCGAAAAAGCGCAAGATTCTGACGCGCTGGAACGCTTATCACGGGGTGACGGCGGTCTCGGCCAGCATGACCGGCAAGCCCTATAACGAGGTGTTCGGCCTGCCGCTGCCGGGCTTCATCCACCTGACCTGTCCGCATTACTGGCGCTATGGCGAGGCCGGCGAGACCGAGGCGGAGTTCACCGCCCGGCTGGCGCGCGAGCTGGACGAGACGATCCAGCGCGAGGGCGCGGACACCATCGCGGGCTTCTTTGCGGAACCCGTGCAGGGCGCGGGCGGGGTCATTCCGCCGTCCGAGGGGTATTTCCAGGCGATCCTGCCGGTGCTGAAAAAGCACGGCATCCCGATGATCGCGGACGAGGTGATCACCGGGTTCGGACGCACGGGCAACACCTGGGGGTCGGTGACCTATGATTTCGTCCCCGACGCGATCATCAGCTCCAAGAACCTGACGGCGGGGCTGTTCCCGATGGGCGCGGTGATCCTGGGGCCGGAACTGACCGACCGCCTGCAGGCCGCCATCGACAAGATCGAGGAGTTCCCACACGGCTTCACCGCGTCGGGCCACCCGGTCGGCTGCGCGATCGCGTTGAAGGCCATCGACGTGGTGATGAACGAGGGGCTGGCGCAGAACGTCATCGACCTGGCCCCGCGCTTCGAGGACGGGCTGCGGCAGCTGGCGCAGAATCCGAACATCGGCGAATATCGCGGCGTGGGCTTCATGTGGGCGCTGGAGGCGGTGCGCGACAAGGCGACCAAGACGCCCTTCGAGGGGCATCTGTCGGTCAGCGAGCGGATTGCCAACACCTGCACCGACATGGGCCTGATCTGCCGCCCGCTGGGGCAGTCGATCGTGCTGTGCCCGCCCTTCATCCTGACGCCCGCGCAGATGGACGAGATGTTCGAGAAGCTGGACAAGGCCCTGGGCAAGGTCTTCGCCGAGGTCGCCTGACGTGGTGACGTCCGGGTCCGCGCCGTGATCCCCGCCCGGTTTGCGCCCGTCCTGTTCGGGCTGATCCTGTCGGGGCTGATGTCGTCGCTGGTCTCGGGGATCGCGACGCTGCGGGCGGTGGGGTTGGTCCAGGGGATCGGCGGGCTGTGGCTGGGCAACTGGCTGTCCAGCTGGGCAGTGGCCTTTCCGGCGGTGCTGATCGTGGCGCCGGCGACGCGGCGTCTGGTGGCGCGCCTGACGCGGGCCTGACGACGACCCCGGACGGCGTCGTCCCGTGGGTCGGGCCGGCACGCGGGGTCGTAAAAACCTGTCCGATGTCGCCCGGTGCCGTCAGCGTTCGAGGGTCAGGGGCATGGGCGCGGTGCCCGTGACGACGGGTCCCGACGCTGTCATGCGGATCGCGACGGCGCCCGTATCCCTCAGGCGGCGCGGGTCGAGGAGCAGGCAGGGCACGGGGCCGTCGAGCGTCGCGGGTTCGCTTGCGATGACGATGCGGCGGGGGCGGCAGGCCTCGGCCGCGCGATTGCCCGAGCCCTTGCCGGTCAGGTGCCAGACCTGCCAGCTTTGGGGCAGATCGGCCCGGCGGTCGCGTCTGTCGCCGGACCAGGCGGGGCGGGCGGCTGCCTGTTCCTGATCGGCCAGGTCCCCATCCTCCTGCAGCCAGGTCGAGACGCCGAAGGACCCGCCCGTCGGCCGTGAGATGGCCCGGCCCGCGGGGGTCATCAGCCCCACGGCCTCGGCCTCGGGCGCGACCAGCAGCAGGGGCCGCGTGGCGGTCAGCCACAAGAGCGCCGCCGCCGTCAGCATCGCCAGCGACGCCGCCAGCCCCGCGCCGCGCAGCGTCCCGCGCTGACCGCGCGGGCGCCAGCACAGGATCGCCAGCGTCGCGCCGAAGCCCATCAGCGGCACGACCGCCGACGGCGGCTTGGCGATGCCCGTGACCGCGCCGCCAAGGCCCGCGACGAAGCGCGCGACCCAGAGCATCCATTCCGTGCCGATGCCCATGACCCAGAGGGCCGGCGCCTCGAGGCCGAGCGGGGCGAGGATCGCCGCGATCACGCCTGCGGGCATCACCAGCGTGCCCATGACCGGGACCGCCAGCAGGTTCGCCAGAAGGCCGTACTGCGCCATGCGGTTGAAATGCGCTGCGGCGATGGGCGAAGTCGCCAGCGCGGCGATCAGCGAGGACAGGATCAGCATCGCGACCGCGCGCGCCCACCATGGCACATGCGGCTGCAGCCGCGCCCAGGGGCCGTAGACCAGGATCAGCGCCCCGGTGGCCGCGAAGCTCATCTGGAAGCCCGCGCTGACCAGGGCCTCGGGCGAATAGATCAGCACGATGGTCGCGGCCAGCGCCACGGTGCGCAGCGAGATCGCGCGCCGGTCCGCGATGATCGCGCCCAGCATGACCGCGACCATGATGAACGAGCGTTCGGTCGCCACGCCGCCGCCCGACAGCCACAGATAGGCCGCCGCCGCCGCCAGCGCGATGCCCGCGGCCCATTTGTGCATGGGCCGCGCGAGGCCGATCCCCGCGGCCTGCAGCGCGACCAGCGCCATGCGCGCCCCGCCATAGACGAAGGCCGCCAGCATTCCCATGTGCAGCCCCGAGATCGAGATGATGTGGTAGAGGTTCGAGGCGCGCATCACCTCGTTCGTCTCCTCCGAGATGCCGGAGCGGTCGCCGGTCATCAGCGCCGAGGCCACCGCCCCGGCCTGTCCGCCGATCCGCTCCTGCAGGGCCGCGCTGATCGCCATGCGTGCCCGGTGCGCCCACCATAGGCCTCCCTCGGGCGGGGCCACGGCCATGATGGGGGTGCGGGAATAGCCGACCGCGCCCAGCCCGTCGAACCACGCGAACATGCGGAAATCGAAGCCGCCCGGCGATGCGGGGGCGGGGGGCGGGCCCAGATGGCCGGTCAGCATCACCCGCTGGCCCAGGGGGGGCAGGGCGTCCTCGCCCATCAGGGACAGCCGCACCCGCGCCGGGGTGCGGCCCGGCGCGGTGTCGCGCAGCACGACCCGGTCCAGCGTCAGCCGCATCCGGTCGCGCCCTGAACGGTCGATATGGATCACCCGCCCCTCGACCGGGCCGTAATAGCGCCACTCCATCACCGGGGCCGCGACCTGATGGGCGCGGAACGCGATCAGCCCGGTGCCGCAGGCGGTCAGGCACAGCGCGATGGCGCCCAGATGCAGCATGTCGGCGCGTTCCCAGCCAAGCCGCCCCCGTGCCGCCCATCGCGGGGCCGAGAGAGCCAGCCACAGGCTGATGGCGACGACCGCCGCAAGCGCGATCCAGAAGGCCGGGCCGGGCAGCGCGGGGGCCAGATACCACAGCCCGATCCCGGCCGAGAGGCAGGTCGGCACCCAGGGGAACAGCCCTGCCCGGACCGCCGCCGGGGTGCGGGCGCGGGCGGCATGGGCAGGGTTCGCGGGACGGGCCGCAAGGGTCGGGGGCGCTGCGGCGGCGCCCGTCTGGGGCAACATCCTTGTCCTTTCGCGACCCGGTGACTATCACTTGGCCGCAAGATGGCACGGGGATGCTTACCAAAGCGTTAACGCCGTGCCGCCACGAACCTGCCAAAGGCCGCCATGACCCAGATCGTCACCCGCTTCGCCCCCTCTCCCACCGGCTATCTGCATGTGGGCGGCGCCCGGACGGCGCTGTTCAACTGGCTGTTCGCGCGGGGGCGGGGCGGCAAGTTCCTGCTGAGGATCGAGGATACCGACCGCGCCCGCTCCACCCCCGAGGCGACCGAGGCGATCCTGAAGGGCCTGACCTGGCTGGGCCTGGACTGGGACGGCGAACCCGTCAGCCAGTTCGAACGCAAGGACCGCCATGCCGAGGTCGCCCGCCAGATGCTGGACCAGGGCACGGCCTACAAGTGCTTCTCCACCACCGAAGAGATTGCGGCCTGGCGCGAGGCGAACCCGCGCCAGCCCTTCCTCAGCCCGTGGCGCGATGCGACCGATCTGCCCGACGCGCCCTATGCGATCCGACTGAAGGCACCGCGCGACGGCGAGACGGTGATCGACGATCAGGTGCAGGGCGCGGTGCGCGTGGCCAACGACCAGCTGGACGACATGGTGCTGCTGCGCAGCGACGGCACGCCCACCTACATGCTGGCCGTGGTGGTGGACGATCACGACATGGGCGTGACCCATGTGATCCGGGGCGACGACCACCTGACGAACACCGCCCGCCAGATCCAGATCATCGACGCGATGGGCTGGCCGCGCCCGACCTATGCCCACATCCCGCTGATCCACGCAGAGGACGGCAAGAAGCTGTCCAAGCGCCATGGCGCGGTGGGCCTGCACGAATTCGCGGCGCTTGGCTATCCGCCGGCGGCGATGCGCAACTATCTGGCGCGGCTTGGCTGGAGCCATGGCGACGACGAGCTGTTCGACGACGCGCAGGCCCGCGCGTGGTTCGGGCTGGAGAGGATCGGGCGCGCCCCCGCACGGCTGGACTTCAAGAAGCTGGAGCATGTCAGCGGCCACCATATCGGCCGGATGGCCGACGATCAGGTCCTGGCCGCGCTGGAGGATTACCTGTCGGAGACGGGCGCGCCGGCGCTGACCGCGACGCAGCGTCAGCGCATCCTGGGCGCGATGGGCGCCCTGAAGGACAAGGCGAAAACCCTGCCGGCGCTGCTGGATCAGGCCCGTTTCGCCATGGTCGAACGCCCTGTTCCCGTGGAGGAAAAGGCGGCCAAGGCGCTGGATACGGTATCCCGTGGTATGCTGAAATCATTGACTGCCGCAGTGCAGAATGATAGCTGGAGCCGAGACGATCTGGAGGCGGCGGCCAAGGCGGTCGCCGAGGAGAACGGCGTCGGACTGGGCAAGATCGCGGGGCCCCTGCGCGCCGCCCTGGCCGGGACCACCGCCACCCCCAGTGTGTTCGACATGATGACTGCGCTTGGCCGCGAGGAAACTCTGGCCCGGCTTCAGGACCAGACCGATTTGGCAGGCTGAAGCCTGCCCTCACATGCCCATGGCTGCCTGCCGGATCTGCGACGGGCGGCCGGGCTTAGCCGGAAGGACGCCTTCGCATGGCCGACAAGACCGCTAAACTGCATCTGAACGGGCAGGACTACGACCTGCCGATCCTGTCGCCCACCAAGGGGCCGGATGTGCTGGACATCCGCAAGCTGTACGGGCAGGCGGATGTCTTCACCTACGACCCCGGCTTCACCTCCACCGCCAGCTGCGATTCGACCATCACCTTCATCGACGGCGACAAGGGCGAACTGTGGTATCGCGGCTATCCGATCGAGCAGCTTGCCGCCAAGTCCTGCTATCTGGAGGTCTGCTATCTGCTGCTCTACGGCGAGCTGCCGACCGAGGCGCAGATGGACGATTTCCGCGCCCGCGTCACGCGCCACACGATGGTGCACGAGCAGATGCACAACTTCTTCCGCGGCTTCCGTCGCGACGCGCATCCGATGGCGACCATGGTCGGCGTCGTGGGCGCCATGTCCGCCTTCTATCACGATTCGACCGACGTGAACGACGAATGGCAGCGCGAGGTCGCGGCGATCCGCCTGATCGCCAAGCTGCCGACCATCGCGGCGATGGCCTACAAGTATTCGATCGGCCAGCCCTTCGTCTATCCGCAGAACGACCTGGATTACGCGTCGAACTTCCTGCACATGTGCTTCTCGGTCCCGGCCGAGAAATACGAGGTGAACCCGGCCCTGGCGCGCGCCATGGACCGCATCTTCACCCTGCATGCGGATCATGAGCAGAACGCGTCGACCTCGACCGTGCGTCTGGCGGGATCGTCGGGGGCCAACCCCTTCGCCTGCATCGCGGCGGGCATCGCCTGCCTGTGGGGGCCCGCCCATGGCGGCGCCAACCAGGCCTGCCTGGAGATGCTGCGCGAGATCGGCACCGTCGACCGGATTCCCGAATACATCGCCAAGGCGAAGGACAAGTCCGATCCGTTCAAGCTGATGGGCTTCGGCCACCGGGTCTACAAGAACTTCGACCCGCGCGCGACGGTCATGAAGGAATCGGCCGACGAGGTGCTGGATCTGCTGGGCGTGAAGGACAACCCGGTTCTGCAGGTCGCCAAGGAGCTGGAGAAGATCGCGCTGGAGGACGAGTACTTCATCGAGAAGAAGCTGTACCCCAACGTCGATTTCTACTCGGGCATCATCCTGGAGGCGATGGGCTTCCCGACCTCAATGTTCACGCCGATCTTCGCGCTGTCGCGCACGGTCGGCTGGATCGCGCAGTGGAAAGAGATGATCGGCGATCCGCAGAACAAGATCGGCCGTCCGCGTCAGCTCTATGTCGGCAGCGACCGCCGCGACTATGTGGACCTGAAGGCGCGCTGAGCGTCCTGCCAGGTCAGGCATCGGGGTCCCTTCGGGGGCCCCTTTTTCGTGGTTGCGCGGGGGGACGCGCGGTGGCAAGGGACCGGACATGAGCGAGATCGAACAGACAGGCGCGGCCCGGCTGGCGCTGGTGACGGGGGCCTCTCGGGGGCTTGGGGCGGCGCTGGCCGAGGGGCTGGCGGCGCAGGGCTATCACGTGCTGGCGGTGGCGCGCACCGTGGGCGCGCTGGAGGAGCTGGACGACCGCATCCGTGCGGTGGGCGGTCAGGCGACGCTGGCGCCGATGGACGTGACCGAGCCGCAGGCGATGCAGCAGATGGTGCAGGCTATCACCGGCCGGTGGGGGGGCCTGGACCTCTGGGCGCATTGCGCGATCCATGCAGCACCTATGGCGCCCGCGCCCCATATCGAGGGGCGGGACTGGGCGAAATCGGTGCTGACCAACATCGAGGTGACGCGCGGACTGATCGCCCTGCTGGAGCCGCTGCTGCGCCAGCGCCGGGGGACGGCGCTGTTCTTTGACGATGCGCGGGGCGGGCAGAAGTTCTTCGGCGCCTATGGCGCGACCAAGGCCGCGCAGATCGCGCTGGCCCGCAGCTGGCAGACCGAGACGGTGCAAACCGGCCCGCGGGTGGTGATCGACGCGCCCGCGCCCATGCCCACGGCGGTGCGCGCGCGGTTCTATCCGGGCGAGGACCGGGCCGCCCTGACCCCCTGCAAGACCGAGGCGGCGCGCATTCTGGCATCGTTGTAAGGGTTGCGTCCCGCGGCAGGGCGGGGGGCTGCCCGCCCCCCGCACCCCCCGGGCGTCACGCCCGGCCGAGAGGGGCCGTGGCTGCCGCAAGCCAGTCGCGGTCGGCGGCGTCGAGATGGGGCGACAGCGCGTCCCACACCGTCGCGTGATAGGCGTCGAACCACGCGATCTCATCGGATGACAGCGCGTCGCGGTCGATCAGCCGGCTGTCGATGGGGCAGAGCGTCAGCGTGTCGAAGCCCAGCATCCGGCGGCCCGGTTCGGCATCGGCCTCGGTCACCACGATCAGGTTCTCGATCCGGATGCCGAAACTGCCTTCGCGGTAATATCCCGGCTCGTTCGACAGGATCATCCCGGTCTCCAGCGCCATGTCGCTGACGCGGCTGATGCGCACCGGCCCCTCATGCACGCAGAGCGCCGCGCCCACCCCGTGGCCCGTCCCGTGGTCGAAGTCCAACCCCAGCGCCCAGAGGAACTGCCGCGCCAGCGCATCCAGATGCCCCCCCGCGACGCCCTGCGGAAAGCGCGCCCGCGACAGGGCGATCATGCCGCGCAGCACCGCGGTGAACGGCGCCACCGCGTCGGGACGCGCAGGCCCAAGTGCCACGGTCCGGGTGATGTCGGTCGTGCCATCCGCATATTGGCCGCCCGAATCGATCAGCAGCAGATCGCCGGGCGCCAGCCTGCGGTTCGTCGCGTGGGTCACGCGGTAATGGACGACGGCGCCGTTCGGACCGGCCCCCATGATCGTGTCGAAGCTGATGTCCAGCGCGCCCTGGTCGCGGCGCAGGTCCTCCAGGTGGCGGACCACGTCGATCTCGGTCAGGGTGGCGGGGTCCTGCCGGTCCAGCCAGGAGAGCAGCCGCACCATGGCCAGACCGTCGCGCGCATGGGCTGCACGCATGCCCGCCAGTTCGGCCGCGTTCTTGCGGGCCTTGGGCAGGACGGCGGGGTCGGGGCCGGAGGCGACGTCGGTTCCGGCAGCCTCCAGGATGCGGAACGCGGCCTCGGGGGCCGAGCCGGGATCGAGGCGCACCGGCCCCTCCAGATCGGTCAGCGCCGCGCCCAGGGCGTCGGGCGGCAGGACGTGGACCTCATTGCCCAGATGGGCGCGCAGGGTATCGTCGAACTTCGCCGCGTCGGCGAACAGCGCCAGCTGGCCGCTGTCCGACAGGACGGCAAAGGACTGCACGACCGGATTCTTCGGCAGGTCGCTGCCGCGGATGTTCAGGAGCCACGAGATCGAATCGGGCAGGGTCAGCAGCGCCGCCGCATGGCCCTCGGCGCGCAGGTCGGCGGCCAGGCGGGCGCGTTTCTGGGCGGCGCTCTCTCCGGCCAGATCGTCGGGATGGATGCGTGCGGGGCCCACCGGCGCGGCGGGGCGGTCGGGCCAGACGGCGTCGACAGGGTTCTGCTCCAGCGCGATCAGCGCGACGCCGCTGCCCTGCAGGGCGGCCTCCATGCCCGAAATCTCGCGGCGGGTGTGCAGCCACGGATCGAAGCCCGCGCGCCCGCCCTGGGGCAGGGCCTCGGTCAGCCAGGCCGACGGGCGCGTCTCGGGCCAGTGGACCGGGGTGAAATGGCTCAGGTCGATCTGGCTGCGCACCTGCACGCGGTAGCGGCCGTCGATGAACACCCCGGCCCGGTCGACCGTGACGATGGCAAAGCCCGCGCTGCCGGTGAAGCCCGTGAGCCAGGCCAGCCGCGCATCGGCATCGGCCACGTATTCGCCCTGATGCGCATCGGCCCGCGGGACGATGACCGCGTCCAGCCCCTGAGCCGCCATCAACGCGCGCAAGGCAGTCAGGCGCGCGGCGTGGTCGCCGCCGCCTGCCGGGTCGTCGAAGGTCTGGAAGCTCACAGCGTGATCGCCTTCATGACTTCGGGTTCGATCACGTCAACGCCGGGCAGGGCGTCGATCAGCACCTGCGCCGACTGCGCCAGCAGGGGGAAGGTCTTGTAATGGCAGGGGATCACCGTCTTGAAGTCGAAATAGCGCTTCGCGGCATAGGCGGCGCGCGCCATGTCCATGGTGAAGTGACCGCCCGCCGACAGGATGCCGATGTCGGGCTTGTGCAGATCGCCCATCCAATCCATGTCGGCCATGATGTCGGTGTCGCCCGAGACATAGATCACATGCCCCTCGCCCGCGATCATGTAACCCGATTCGTGACCGGCATAGATCGGACCGTCGGGACCGGAGAGCGAGCTGGAATGGCTGGCATTCACCATCGTGACCTTGGCTCCGCCCAGATCCACCGTGCCGCCCTTGTTGAAGCCGATGCCCTCGATCTTGTCGCTGGCCTCCCAATGGCTGATCAGGTCGAAGATGCCCACCACGGGGATCTTCAGCGCCTTGGCCAGGGCCAGCGTGTCGCCGGTATGGTCGCCATGGCCGTGGGTGATCAGGATGTGGGTCGCGCCTTGGGTCGCCTCGTCGCGCCGGTCTTCGGGAAAGGCGGGATTGCCGCTGAACCACGGGTCGATCAGGATCACGGCCTGCTCGATCTCCAGACGGAAGCCGGAATGGCCAAGCCAGGTCAGTTTCATGGGCGTCTCCTTGGGTGCTGTCGCGGCAGGTTAGCGGCCGCGCCGGATCGTGACCAGAACCCCCGGAGCGCTCAAAGGTTGCCCGTCGCGGGCGCCGCGTCGTCCAGCCGCAGGCGCAGCCGTTCGCGCCCGCCCCAGGTCGACAACTCCAGCTTGCCTGCCAGATGGAACCGCCGCCCCTTGGCGCCGATCAGGCCGGGCCCGAGCGGGCCGTCCATCGCACCCCAGGCCACGGCCTCCATCGCGGGGCTGCCAGGGCTGCGGAACTGCAGGCGCAGGTGCCGGTCGCCCATGGTCGCGGCACTGTCGATCACCTGATCGGCAAAGGCGAAGCGCGGCGCGGGGGCGGCCTGACCGAAAGGGCCTGCATCTTCCAGCATGCGAAACATCGCGGCCGTGGCGCCCGACGGCTCCAAGAGGCCCGAAATGCGCAGGTCGCCCGCCCCGGTGCGCCCGGCCAGATCGCGGGCGATCAGCTCGGCCAGACGCTCCATCGCGGCGGGGATCTTGGCCTCCTCCACGGTCAGGCCCGCGGCCATGGTGTGCCCGCCGCCCTTCAGCAGCAGTCCCTCATGGGCCAGCCGCTGGATCGCGCGGCCCAGATCGACGCCGGGCACCGACCGGGCACTGCCCTTGCCGATGCCGTGATCCACGCCGATCACCACCGATGGCAGGTCGGTCGCCTCCTTGACGCGGGCGGCGACGATGCCGACCACGCCCGGATGCCAGCCCGCGCCTGCCGCCCAGGACAGGCGCGCGTCGCCCCGCGCCTCGACCTGTGCCAGCGCTTCCAGGCGGACGGCGGCCTCGATCGCGCGGCGGTCGCCGTTCAGCGCGTCAAGCTGGCGGGCCAAGGCCTCGGCCTGCGCCGGATCGCGGCTGGCCAGGCACAGCGCGCCCAGATCTGCGCGACCCACGCGCCCGCCCGCGTTGATGCGCGGCCCCAGCAGGAAGCCCAGGTGGAACGCGCTCGGGGCGCCGTCCAGCCGGGCGATGTCGGACAGCGCGACCACCCCCGGCCGCTGCCGGCGCGCCATCACGGCAAGGCCCTGCCGGACAAAGGCCCGGTTCACGCCGACCAGCGGCGCGACATCGGCCACGGTGGCCAGCGCCACCAGATCCAGCATCGCCATCAGGTCGGGCTGCGGCAGTCCGCGTTCACGCAGCACCCGCCCCGCCTGCACCAGCGTCAGGAACACCACGCCCGCGGCACAGAGATGGCCCAGGGCGCCGTCCTCATCCATGCGGTTCGGGTTCACCACGGCCAGCGCGGGGGGCAGGGTCTCTCCGCCCAGGTGGTGGTCCAGGACGATCACGTCGCAGCCCGCGGCCGCCGCCAGCGCGTCATGCGACAGCGTCCCGCAATCGACACAGACGATCAGGTCATGAGCCGCCGCCAGCGCGGTCATGGCAGGGATGTTGGGACCGTAGCCCTCGTCGATGCGGTCGGGGATGTACAGCGTCGCCTGCCGCCCGTGCTGGCCCAGCCAGTCGATCAGCAGCGCCGCGGACGAGCCGCCGTCCACGTCGTAATCGGCGAAGATCGCGATGCGCTGCCCCGTGGCGGCCGCATCGACCAGCCGCGCCGCCGCGACCTCCATGTCGCGCAACGTCAGCGGATCGGGCAGCAGATCGCGCAGCTTGGGCGACAGGAAGCCCGCCGCTTCCTCCGGCGGCACGCCGCGTTCGGCCAGCACCCGCGCCACCGCCAGGGGCAGGGCGGCCTGCTGCGCCAACCCCTCGGCCCGGCGCTCCAGATCGGCCAAGGGCCCGACCCACCGCCGCCCGCTGAGAGAGCTGTCGATGCCCAGAAACGCCGTCATGCTTCTTCTTCACTCAAATATCCCGGGGGGAGTCCCGGAACGGGACGGGGGGCAGCGCCCCCCATGCCGCGCCTTATCTCACTTGACCGGGTTGCGATAGATCATCCGCCGCACCGATCCGGTCTTGGACCGCATCAGGATGGTCTCGGTGGTCAGGTATCCCGGTTCGCGCTTGACGCCCGCGACGATCGAGCCGTCGGTGACGCCGGTCGCGGCAAAGATCACGTCATCGGTGACCAGGTCGTCGCGGGCATAGATGCGGTCCAGGTCGATGATGCCGGCCTTCTTCGCGCGGCCGCGCTCGTCGTCGTTGCGGAACATCAGCCGGCCCCACATCTGCCCACCCATGCATTTCAGCGCCGCCGCGGCCAGGACGCCCTCGGGCGCGCCGCCCGATCCCATGTACATGTCGATGCCGGTCAGCTCGGCCTCGGCGCAGTGGATGACGCCCGCCACGTCGCCATCGGTGATCAGCCGGATCGCGGCGCCGGTCTGGCGGACCTCGGCGATCATCTCCTCGTGGCGCGGACGCTCCAGGATGCAGACGGTGATGTCGCTGGCCTCGCAGCCGCGCGCCGCGGCCAGGGCGCGCACGCGCTCGGCCGGGGTCATGTCCAGGCTGACCACGTCCTTGGGATAGCCCGGCCCCACGGCCAGCTTGTCCATGTAGACGTCGGGCGCATGCAGCAGCGTGCCGCGCGGCGCCATGGCGATCACGGTCAGCGCGTTCGGCATGTCCTTGGCGGTCAGCGTCGTGCCTTCCAGCGGGTCCAGCGCGATGTCCACCTCGGGGCCCTCGCCGGTGCCGACCTCCTCGCCGATGAACAGCATCGGCGCCTCGTCGCGCTCGCCCTCGCCGATGACGACGACGCCCTTGATGTCCAGCATGTTCAGCTGGTCGCGCATGGCGTTCACGGCTGCCTGGTCGGCCGCCTTCTCGTCGCCGCGCCCGATCAGCCGGGCCGAGGCATGGGCCGCCGCCTCGCTGACGCGGGCCAGGCCCAGGGACAGCATCCTGTCGTTGAAATCCTTCGGCGCGGTCATGTCCCTCATCCCTTCATGCTGCGGGTTGGGGGCTTTCTAGGGGCGGGGCCGGGGGGCGGCAAGCCTGACGGCGCTAACGGGCGGGGCTTTCCGACAGCTCCAGCGCAAGCGCGTGGATGCGCGGCACGATGTCGCCCAGGGTCGCATGGACCAGCCTGTGGCGCTGGATGCGCGACAGGCCGGCGAAGGCCGGGCTGGCCATGATGACGCGGAAATGGCTCTCTCCGCCCTCGCGAAAGCCGGAATGGCCGCGATGGGACTCGCTTTCGTCCAGCACCTGCAGGGCCGTCGGCTCCAGTGCCGCCAGCCGCCGTGTCATCTGATCCGCGATCATCCGCATCTCCTCTCCGTCAAGGGGTTTCATGTCCCGCCAGATAGCCTAAACTGCCCGCCTTGAGTCGCAAAGGTGCCCCAGGATGAGCAAGAACGACCCGTTCGGTTTCGACATTTCCGCCGCCAAGGACAAGAAGCGCAAGACCAAGGGGCGGCGCGGCATGTCGGGGGCGTTCGAGACCTCGACGCGCATCTGCGAACGCGAGGGCTGCGACGAGCCGGGCCAGTATCGCGCGCCCAAGAATCCGCGCAACCTCGACGACTATTTCTGGTTCTGCAAGGAGCATGTCCGCGAGTACAACGCGAACTGGAACTATTTCCAAGGCCAGTCCGAGGAGGAGTTCCAGCAGTTCATCGACAATGCGACGGTCTGGGAGCGGCCGACCAAGCCCTTCGGCCGCGCGGCCTCCGAGGACAAATGGGCACGCCACGGCGTCAGCGACCCGCTGGAGATCCTGGGCGCGAACGGCACCGCGCCGGAATCGCGCGCGCAGTCCAGCGCCCGCAAGCTGCCGCCCACCGAGCGTCGCGCGCTGGACATCCTGGAGGCCAAGGACAGCTGGACCCGCGCCGAGATCCGCAAGCAGTACAAGTCGCTGGTCAAGGACCTGCACCCGGACATGAACGGCGGCGACCGCTCGGACGAGGATCGTCTATCGGAGGTGGTCTGGGCCTGGGATCAGATCAAGGACAGCCGCTTCATCCGTGACTGAGGCGCGGGCCGGGATCGGGTCGGGGGCTGCCGCCCCCGTCGGTTTCACCGACTCCCCCGCGGATATTTTCATGAAGAAGAAGGGCGGCGTCTGAGCGCGGCGGCAAGGATCAGGGCGATCAGCGCCAGGATGGGGGCGTTGCCGTAGCGGGTCCAGAGCGTTTCGGGCAGCGCGCCGGGGAGGGGCGCGTCAATCTTGCCCGCGGTGTTCAGGGGCAGGCTGTCGCGCACTTGGCCACGCGCGTCGATCACCGCGCTGACGCCGGTATTGGCGGCGCGGACCAGGGGCAGGCCGGTCTCGATCGCGCGCAGGCGGGCCTGGTCCAAGTGTTGATAGGGGCCGGACAGCGTGCCGAACCAGGCGTCGTTCGTCGCCTGCAGCAGCCAACCGGGGCGCTGTGCCAGGCCCCGCAGATGCTGGGGAAAGATCGCCTCGTAGCAGATCAGCGGTTGATAGTCGGGCGCGCCCGGCACGGCCAGCACCGCCGGGCCCGGCCCGGAGGAATAGCCGTTGCCCTGCTGCGCCGCGAAGGCGCCGATGCCGATGCGCGCCAGCGCGTCGCCCCAGGGGATGTATTCGCCGAAGGGCACCAAGTGGAACTTGTCATAGACCGCGCCCACCGTTCCGCCCGGCAGGATCGTGGCGAGGCTGTTGTAGAAGCGGCCGTCCTCGCGCCGCTGTATGCCCATGATCAGCGGCGCGCCCGCGGCCTCGGACATGATCGGCAGGACCGGTCCAGCCTCCTCCAGCAGGAAGTTCACAGCGGTCTCGGGCCAGATGACCAGATCGCGGGGGCCGGGTTGCGCGGAGAGGTCAAGAAGGCGCTGGAAGAAGACTGTGGACCATTCCGGGTCCCATTTCAGGTGCTGCGTCGCATCGGGCTGGACGATGCGCAGCATCACCGACCGGTCCGGCGGCAGCGGCGCGTTCAGCCGCACCTGTCCGGCCAGCCATGTTCCCCCGATCAGGAGCGCCGCCAGAACGGCCCCGGCCAGCGGACGGCGCGTCGCGGCGGGCAGGGCGGCGGCGGCCAGCGTCAGCGCCCCGAGGCCGAGGGCGCCGGTGACCGACGCGATCTGCGCCACGGGCGTGTCGCTCCAGACATGGCCGATCTGCGCCCAGGGAAAGCCGGTGAAGATCCAGCCGCGCAGCCAGTCCGACAGCAGCAGCGATGCGGCGATGGCCGCCACGCGCGGCGTGCCGGGGCGGCTGAGGCGCGCCGCAAGCCCTGCGGGCAGCGCCCAGAACAGCGCCCCGCCAAGCGCCATCAGCAGCAGCGCGAAGGGCGCCATCCAGCCGTAGCGGGCCGCATCGACCAGGAAGGGTTCGGTGATCCAGAACAGGGCCAGCGCGAACCAGCCCGCGCCCGCGGCCAGAAACCGCCAGAAGGCGGCAGGAGCGCCGTCCGCCGCCGTCCGCCACAGGATCGCGGCCAAGGCCAGGACGGAGGCGGGCCAGAGGCCTAGGGGGGCAAGCCCGAGCGCCGCGACGGCGCCCAGGCCCAGGTCAGGGAGCAGCGCGCGTACCCGGCGCATCCGGTCCGGCGGCGGGGTCGCGCGCATCAGGAGTTGCTGACGATATCCTCGGCCGGTGCGTCGGTCTTCTTGCGGCGCGTGCGCTTGGGCTTCTCGGCCGGGATGTCCTCGGCCGCGGCGGCTTCGGGCTCGGCGGCCTTGCGGCGGCGTGCGGGCTTCGGCGCGGCGTCGGCGGCCTCGGGTTCGGCAGCCTTGCGACGGGTGCGCTTGGGCTTCTCCGCGGGCGCGTCCTCGGCCGTGGCGGCTTCGGGCTCGGCGGCCTTGCGGCGGCGGGCGGGCTTGGGCGCGGCTTCGGCCTCTGCGACAGGCGCGTCCTCGGTCTTGCGGCTGCGGCGGCGCTTGGGCGTCTCGGCAACCGTCTCCTCGACCGCAGGGGCGGGCGTCTCAATGGCGGCCGGCGCGGTTTCCTGAGGCGCGAGGGCCTCGATCACCGTCTCGGTCACCGGGGCCTCCTGCTGCGCGGTATCCTGCGCCGCGTCCTGCTGGGCCGTGTCGGCCTGCGCCCGACCGCGTCCGCGACCGCGCGACCGGCGGGCGGGCTTGGCGGTGTCGGGCTGCGGCTCGGCGGCGGGCTTCGGCTGCTCCGGGGTCGCGCCGTCGTCGGACGACACCGCGCTACGCAGCTCGACCAGCATGAACTGCGGGACGTGATCGCCCATGCCCATCACCGCTCCGCCGCGATTGTCGCCATCCCGTCCGCGACGACCGTCGCGGCGGTCGCCCCGCCGATCATCGCGCCGATCGTCGCGACGCTCCTCCCGGCGCGGCTGTTCGGCCCGCGGCTGCTCGGTCTTGACGGGCTCGGTCCTGACCGGCTCGGGACGCGGCTGTTCCGCCCGGGGCTGCTCGGCCCGCGGCTGTTCCGTCCGGGGCTGTTCGGCGCGGGCGGACTCGGCCTCGGGCTCGTCGCCGCCGCGACGGCGGCCGCGCGAGCGGCTGCGTTCGCGCGAGGCGGCGGGCTTGCGCTCCTCCTCGGCCTCGGGACGGGCGTCGCGGGGCGCGGCGGTCATGGCCGGAGCCTCGGCGCGCGGCAGGGCCTTCTTCAGGAGCTGCTCGATCGCGGTCAGGTACTTTTCGTCCGAGGGCGTCGCGATGCTGATCGAGGTGCCGGTGCGGCCCGCGCGGCCGGTGCGGCCGATGCGGTGGACGTAGTCCTCGGCATGGCTGGGCAGATCATAGTTGAACACATGACTGACCGCCGGGATGTCCAGGCCGCGCGCCGCCACGTCCGACGCGATCAGCAGGCGCAGCTTGCCGTCGCGGAAGGATTCCAGCGTGCGGGTCCGCTGGCTCTGGTCCAGGTCGCCATGGATGGGCGCCGCGTCATAGCCGTATTTCGCCAGCGACTTGGCGACGATGTCCACATCCGTCTTGCGGTTGCAGAAGACGATGGCGTTGGTCAGCCCCTCACCCTCGGCGTCGATCAGCGCGCGGAGCATGTCGCGCTTCTGCTTGGCGGCCATGTCGCGGCGGGTGGGGGTCAGCTCGATCAGGCGCTGCGTGATCGTCTCGCTGGCCGAGGACTGGCGCGCGACCTCGATGCGTTCGGGCGAATGCAGGAAGGTGTTGGTGATCCGCTCGATCTCGGGGGCCATGGTGGCGCTGAAGAACAGCGTCTGGCGGGTGAAGGGCGTCAACTGGAAGATGCGCTCGATATCGGGGATGAAGCCCATGTCCAGCATGCGGTCGGCCTCGTCCACGACCATGATCTGCACGCCGGTCAACAGCAGCTTGCCGCGCTCGACATGGTCCAGCAGGCGGCCCGGCGTCGCGATCAGCACGTCCACGCCGCGGTCGATCAGCTTGTCCTGCTCGCCGAAGCTGACGCCGCCGATCAGCAGCGCCTTGGTCAGGCGGGTGTGCTTGGCATAGGTGTCGAAATTCTCGGCCACCTGGGCGGCCAGTTCGCGCGTGGGGCACAGCACCAGGCTGCGCGGCATGCGCGCCCGCGCCCGGCCGCGGCCCAGCAGGGTGATCATCGGCAGGGTGAAGCTGGCGGTCTTGCCGGTCCCGGTCTGCGCGATCCCCAGGACGTCGCGACCCTCCAGGGCAGGCGGGATGGCGCCCTGCTGGATCGGGGTCGGGGTCTCGTACCCGGCCTCGGTCACGGCCTGCAGCACTTTGGGGTCCAGCTTCAGATCGGAGAATTTGGTCATTCAGGGGCTTTCCAATAAGCCGCACCCTTGGGTGGCGCGGCGCGTTCCATGCCGCGCGCGTCTGCGCAAAGGCGGCAAAGTTGGGACGCAGTCACGGACGCCCCGCCTTGATGCCTGCCGGATGCAGGCCAGCATCGCCTAGACCAAAGCCGCTGCCGCGTCAATCTTTTGCGCGCGCATGCCCGCCTGCGGGGCGGGGCTGGCTGTTGACCTTCCCCGGCCCGAGGGGATAGTCCCGAAGCGTCAACCAGGAAGCCCATGATGAACCTTTTCACCGATCTGCGCGGCGTCGTCGTCGAGGCGCTGGACCAGATGATCGCCGCAGGAGAGCTGCCCGCCGGTCTGGACACGGCCAATGTCACGGTCGAGCCGCCGCGCGACCCGGCGCATGGCGACATGGCCACCAATGCCGCGATGGTGCTGGCCAAGCCCGCCGGCATGAAGCCGCGCGACATCGCCGACCGACTGGCCGCGCGCCTGACCGATCCGCGCATCGCTGCGGCCGAGGTCGCGGGACCGGGCTTCCTGAACCTGCGCCTGTCGCCCGCCGTCTGGCAGGGCGTGATCCGCGCGGCCCTGGAGGCCGGGACGGCGTTCGGCCGGTCCGACATGGGCGCGGGGACCAAGGTGAACGTGGAATTCGTCAGCGCCAACCCCACCGGCCCGATGCATGTAGGCCATGTGCGCGGCGCGGTCTTCGGCGACGCGCTGGCGCGGCTGCTGGCCTTCAGCGGCCATGACGTGACGCGCGAATACTACATCAACGATGGCGGTGCGCAGGTCGATGTGCTGGCGCGGTCGGCCTATGAGCGCTACCGCGAGGCGAACGGGCAGGAGCCCGAGATCCGCGAGGGGCTCTATCCCGGCGACTATCTGATCCCGGTGGGCGAGGCGCTGAAGGCGAAATACGGCGACAGCCTGCTGGACCGCCCCGAGGCCGACTGGCTGGAGGAGATCCGCGACTTCGCCACGCAGGCGATGATGGAGCAGATCCGCGGCGACCTGGCGATTCTGGGCGTCGAGATGGATGTCTATTCCAGCGAGAAGGCGCTTTACGGCACTGGCCGGATCGAGGACGCCATCGCGCGGCTGGAGGCGCAGGGCCTGATCTATCGCGGCGTGCTGGAGCCGCCCAAGGGCAAGCTGCCCGAGGACTGGGAGGCACGCGAGCAGCTTCTGTTCCGCTCGACCGCGCATGGCGACGACGTGGACCGCCCGATCCAGAAGTCGGACGGGGCCTGGACCTATTTCGCGCCCGACATCGCCTATCACTGGGACAAGATCGACCGCGGCTTCGACCAGCTGATCGACGTCTTCGGCGCCGATCACGGCGGCTATGTCAAGCGGATGCAGGCGGCCGTGCGGGCGCTGTCGAACGGGCGCGTGCCGCTGGACATCAAGCTGATCCAGCTGGTCAAGCTGTTCAAGAACGGCGAGCCGTTCAAGATGTCCAAGCGCGCGGGCACCTTCGTCACCCTGCGCGACGTGGTCGAGGAGGCGGGCGCCGACGTCACCCGCTTCATCATGCTGACGCGCAAGAACGACGCGACGCTGGACTTCGACTTTGCCAAGGTGCTGGAGCAGTCCAAGGACAACCCCGTCTGGTACGTGCAATACGCGAGCGCGCGGGTGAACTCGGTCCTGCGCCGCGCGGCCGAGGCCGGGATCGCGGTGGACGATTCGACCCTGGCCGGGGCCGATCTATCGGTCCTGAGCCATCCGGCCGAGCTGGATCTGGCCCGCAAGGTCGCCGAATGGCCGCGCCTGGTCGAGCATGCCGCCCGCGCGCATGAGCCCCATCGCGTGGCCTTCTTCCTCTATGAGATCGCGTCCGACCTGCATTCGCTGTGGAATCGCGGCAATGACGATCTATCGCTGCGCTTCATCCAGGATGGCGACGCGGTCACAAGCCAGGGAAAAATTGCGCTGGTCCGGGCGGTTGGCGTTGTTATTTCATCTGGTCTGGGTATTCTTGGCGTCACTCCGGCGGAAGAAATGCGCTGACTGAACGCGCCGCCGCCGGATGTGCTGAGAGCAGGCAAAAGTGAATCCGGGGCAACCGGCGGGCAGGCGAACATGGCAGTGATGGACTTCCGCGAAGGCGGCTACGTATTCTCGCGACACAAGGTGAAGCGCGAATTTTCTTACGACCAGGGCAGCCCCGCGGGCGCGCCGCAGGCCCCGCAGGGCCGCGACGTCGTCGATGACGGCCTGCCGGCGCGGGTGGCGCGGCTGACCCATTACATGGGCGCGGTCGCGTCGGTGGCGCTGATGGTCGGGCTGATGACCTGGGGCTGGCAGCTGGTGTCGCGCGACGTCTCCGGCGTGCCGGTGATCCGCGCGGTCGAGGGCGAGGCCCGCACCACCGCCGAGGAGCCGGGCGGGCAGCTGACCAACCACACCGGTCTGGCGGTGAACTCGGTCGCGGGCGGCGCGCAGCTGGCCCCCGCCGAGGAGGTCGCCATCGCCCCCGCGCCCGTCGACCTGTCCGAGGACGACGTCGCGATGGGTCAGCTGGGCGCCACCGCGCGCGAGCCGTCGAACCCGTCCGAGACCCCCCTGACCTTCGCGGGCGAACCCATCGTGCCGCTGTCGGACAGCGAGGCCCGCGCCCTGGCCGAGGCCGAGGCCGCCGCCGCTGCCGAACGCGCGCTGGCCGACGCCGCCGTGAACCAGGCCGCGATCATCGACGCCCCCGCCACCGAAGGCCCCGTGACCGAGGTCGTGACCGACGAGAACGGCGTCCCCGCCCAGGCCGCCGCCATCGCCGAGGCGCTGGTCCAGGCCCAGGCCGAGGCCAATCCCGGCGTCGTGATGGCGTCCGCCCGCCCGGCGCCGCGTCCGCGCGTGACCCGTGTCGCCGCCGCCCCTGCGGCCGCCGCCGCATCGGCCGTCACCGAGGCCCCCGCCGCAGAACCTGCCCCCGCCCCCGCACCCGCCCCCGCCAGCAGTGCGGCGGGCCCCGTGGTGCAGGTCGGCGCCTTCGACAGCAACGACATCGCCCAGGGCGAATGGCAGCGGCTGGCCGGACGCAACGGCGGGCTCTTCTCCGGCAAGTCGCCAGTGATCCAGCAGCATCAGTCGAACGGCCGGACCTTCTGGCGCCTGCGCGTCGCGGGCTTCGGCACGCTGTCCGAGGCGCGCCAGTTCTGCTCGGCGCTGCAGTCCTCGGGGACCGACTGCCTGGCGCTCGGCGGCTGAGCGCCGATGACCTCCGCGACGATCCTGGGCGGCATCGCCGGCCCGGTCCTGACACCAGATGAGGCCGCCTTCTTCCGCGACGCGGACCCGTGGGGCTTCATCCTGTTCGCGCGCAACGCGCAGGACCCCGATCAGCTGCGCCGCCTGACGGGCGACCTGCGCGCAGCCGTGGGGCGCGACTGCGTGATCACGGTCGATCAGGAGGGCGGGCGCGTCCAGCGTCTGCGTGCACCGCACTGGTCGGAATGGCCCGCGCCGCTGGACCAGGCGGCGGCGGGCGCGCGGGCCATGTGGCTCTATTACCACCTGATCGGGCAGGAGTTGCGCGCGGTGGGCATCGATTCGGACTGCGCCCCGACGCTGGACGTGGCGCAGGACGGCACGCATCCCTTCCTGCGCAACCGCTGTTTGGGCACCGATCCCGCGACGGTCGCGGCGATGGGCCGGGCGGCGGCGGACGGGCTGCTGGCGGCGGGCGTGCTGCCGGTGGTCAAGCACATGCCGGGCCATGGCCGCGCGCAGGTGGACAGCCATCACGGCCTGCCCACGGTCGAGGCCGATCCGGCCGCGCTGGACGCGATCGACTTCGCGCCGTTCCGCGCCCTGTCGGATCTGCCCATGGGCATGACCGCGCATATCCGCTTTCCGCATCTGGACGACCGCCCGGCCACCGCATCGCCGGTGATGATCCGCCTGATCCGCGAGCGGATCGGCTTCGACGGGCTGCTGATGACCGACGACATCACCATGAACGCCCTCTCGGGCACCGAGGCAGAACGCGCCGCCGCGGCTATCGCTGCCGGCTGCGACTTGGTCCTGCACTGCAACGGCGACGTCGCGGGCATGGCGCCGGTCGTGGCGGCGGCGGGGGCGATGAGCCACGAGGCCCGCCGCCGCGCCGAGGCCGCGCTGGCCCTGCGCCGCGCGCCCGATGCGGCCGATCTGGCCGCTCTCCGGGCGGAATGGCAGTCGCTGGCGGCTTGACAGCAGACGTCGCGGGGCGGACTCTGCCGGCCCGCCCATGGAGGCCCCGTGCCCAAGAAGGTTCCCTATCTGCAGCCCGTCCCCACCGACGAGGCCCAGGCCGTCGCGCAGCGCCGCGCGGACGAGGCGCTGATCGTCGATGTCGAGGGCTATGAGGGGCCGCTGGACCTGCTGCTGACGCTGGCGCGCACGCAGAAGGTCGATCTCTTGCGCATCAGCGTGCTGGAGCTGGCCGAGCAGTACTTGGTCTTCGTCGAGGAGGCCCGCGCCCTCCGGATCGAGCTGGCGGCCGATTATCTGGTCATGGCGGCCTGGCTGGCCTTCCTGAAGTCGCGCCTGCTGCTGCCGCCCGACCCCGAGGCCGAGGGGCCGTCGGCGCAGGACATGGCCGCGCATCTGGCCTTTCAGCTGGAGCGGCTGGCCGCGATGCGGCAGATGGCGGCGCGGCTGATGGGGCGCGACCGGCTGGGTCAGTCGCGCTTTGCCCGCGGCGCGCCCGAGACCGTCGCCCGCAACCGGCGCACCGAATGGCAGGCGGGGCTGATCGACCTGATGCGCGCCTATGCGCGGCTGAAGACCCGCGACGAGTTCCGCCCCTATGCCTTCGACCGCCACGATGTCTTCACCATGGAGCAGGCGCTGGAGCGGATGCGGCGGCTGATCGGCTTTGCGGGCGACTGGACCGACCTGTCGGTCTTTCTGCCCGATGGCTGGGCGGGCGACCCGAAGCGGCGGCGCAGCGCGACGGCGGCGACATTCGCGGCCTCGCTGGAGCTTGCGCGGCAAGGGCGGCTGGAGATACGGCAGGCCGAGACCTTTGCCCCGATCCTTTACCGCCAGAAGACCGATGACGACTGATTTCCCCCCGCCGCCCCTGGACCAGCAGGCCCGCATGGTCGAGGCGATCCTGTTTGCCTCCGCCGCACCGGTCACGCTGCGCGAGCTGGCCGCGCGCATGCCCCACGGGTCCGACCCGGCCGAGGCGCTGGCGGTCCTGCGCCGGATCTATGACGGGCGCGGGGTCGTGCTGGAGCGGGTGGGCGACGGCCATGCCTTCCGCACGGCGCCGGACCTGTCCTTCCTGATGCAGACCGAGACGCTTGAGACCCGCCGCCTGTCGCGCGCCGCGGTCGAGACGCTGGCGATCATCGCCTATCACCAGCCCGTCACCCGGACCGAGATCGAGGAGGTGCGCGGCGTGGCCCTCAGCCGCGGGACGCTGGACCAGCTGATCGAGATGGGCTGGGTCCGCGTCGGCCGCCGGCGGATGACGCCGGGCCGCCCCGCGACCTATGTGGTGACCGAGGCCTTCCTGGACCATTTCGGGCTGGAATCGGCGCGCGATCTGCCGGGCCTGTCAGAGCTGCGCGCGGCCGGCCTGCTGGAATCGCGCCCGCCCGCGGAGGGTCTGGGCCTGCCCCTTGCAGAGCGCGACAACGATGCCGATATGATTCCCGATGGTCCCGCCGAGGATCTGTTCGAGGATGAGTGAGGGGATGCCGCGATGAACATGAACCAGCTGTTCAACATGTTCACCAAGCTGGTGGCCAGGCGCGCCATGAACTGGGGGATCAACAAGGGCATCAGCACCCTGTCCCGCGGCAAGGGCCAGCCGACGCCGCGCGCCGGGCAGACCCAGCAGACCCGCGACATGGCGCGCAAGATGCGCATGCTGCAGCGGCTGACGCGGCGCTGAGCCTCTCGCCTTTCGGTCCCGGCCGCGCTAGGGCAGGGCCATGGACACGACATTCGACATCTTCCTGGTCGCCACGCCGGGCCTCGAGGACCCTCTGGCCGCCGAGGTGCGGGCCTTGGGCTGGACCCCCGTGGTGCAGCCGGGCGGGGTGACCATCCGCGGCGGCTGGACCGACGTGTGGCGGGCCAACCTGTCACTGCGCGGTGCGACACGCGTTCTGGCGCGCATCGGCGGGTTCCGCGCGATGCATCTGGCGCAGCTGGACAAGCGGGCGCGCAAGTTTCCCTGGTCCGACCTTCTGCATCCCGGCATGCGCCTGAAGGTCGAGACCGTCTGCCGCGCCAGCCGCATCTATCACGCGGGCGCCGCCACGCAGCGCATCGAGCGTGCCCTGACCGAAGAACTGGGCGCCGTCATCGTCCCCGACGCGGCCGTGACCGTCAAGGCGCGGATCGAGGACGATCTGGTGACCTTCAGCCTGGATACGACCGGCGAATCGCTGCACAAGCGCGGCTACAAGGAGGCCGTCGCCAAGGCGCCCATGCGCGAGACGATGGCCGCGATGTTCCTGGCGCAGATGGGTTACAACGGCAGCCAGCCGGTGCTGGACCCGATGTGCGGCTCGGGCACCTTCGTGATCGAGGCGGCGCAGATGGCCCTGGGCATTCTGCCGGGGCGCGACCGGGCCTTCGCCTTCCAGGATTTTGCCAATCACGACGCGGCGGCCGTGGACGCGCTGCGGCGCGCGCCCGCGAAGGCGGTGTCCGGCATCCGCTTTCTGGGCCGCGACCGCGACCCCGGCGCCGTGCGGATGAGCACGGCCAACGCCGTCCGCGCCGGTGTCGCGGCGGTCTGCGATTTCCAGGCGGGGCAGGTGAGCGACCTGCAGCGTCCCGACACCGAACCGGGCATCGTCATCGTGAACCCGCCCTATGGCGCGCGGATCGGCGGCAAGGGGCCGCTGTTCGGGCTGCATGCGCAGATGGGGCAGGTGTTCCGCGACCGCCTGCGCGGCTGGCGCGTGGGCATCGTCACCAGCGAGGCGGGGCTCGCCAAGGCCACCGGCCTGCCGTGGCAGCCGCCCGGACCGATCGTGGCGCATGGCGGGCTGAAGGTCCGCCTGTGGCAGACCGGGCCGCTCTAGCGGAACTGCTTGGCCAGCTTCAGGCCCTGACCCTGATAGTTCGACCGGATGCCCTGACCGTAGAGGCGTTCGGGGCGCGCGGCCATGCGCTCATAGACCAGCCGCCCGACGGTCTGGCCGTGTTCCAGCACGAAGGGGGCCTCGTGGCAGCGGACCTCCAAGACGCCCCGCGCGCCGCGCCCTTCGTCGCCGATGCCGAAGCCCGGATCGAAGAAGCCCGCGTAATGTACGCGGAACTCTCCGACCATGGCCAGATAGGGCGCCATCTCGGCGGCGTGGTCGGCGGGGATGGCGACCGATTCGCGGCTGACCAGGATGTAGAAGGCGCCGGGGTCCAGGATCAGGCGTCCTTCGGTGGTGCGCAGCTCGTCCCAGAACTCGGCCGCGGGATAGGCGCCGATCCGGTCGAGGTCGATCACCCCGCTATGCGGGCGCGCGCGATAGCCGACCAGATCGCCCGATGCCGGGCGCAGATCGACCGAGAAGCCCAAGCCCTGGTCGATCAGCGCCGGGGCGCCGCCGACCAGCGGCTGGACGGCGTCCAGCGCCGCAAGATCGGCATCCGACAGCACCGCCTGGCCACGGCGCAGGCGCAGCTGGTTCAGCCGCATGCCGGGCCGCACCAGGACCGAGAAGCTGCGCGGGCAGATCTCCGCGTAGAGCGGTCCGTCATAGCCTTCGGGTAGGCGGTCGAACTCTGTGCCGTCATCGGTCACCAGCCGCGTCAGCAGGTCCAGCCGCCCGGTCGAGGATTTCGCATTGGCCACCGCCGACAGGCCGGCGGGCAGGGTGATCCGTTCCTGCAGGGGGATCAGATAGACGCAGCCGCGCTCCAGCACGGCACCGTCGTTCAGGTCCATCTGGTGCATGCGGAAATCGTCCAGACGGTCGGCGATGCGCCGTCCGCGCCCGGCCAGGAAGCTGGCCCGCAGGCGATAGGCCGTATGCCCAAGCCTGAGGTCCAGGCTGGCGGGCTGGATCTGCTCGGGGATGACGGGCGCATCGGCGCGGATCGCGCCCCGGTCGATCAGGTCGCGGATTTCGCTGTCGGGCAGAACGCCATTCATGTCGCAGACCCCTGATGCGGGTGGGGGATAAGGGAAACGCCCATCCTTGGAGAAGGATGGGCGTTTTCGGAATGGTCGGGCCGGAGAGATTCGAACTCTCGGCCTTCCGCCCCCCAGACGGACGCGCTAACCAGGCTGCGCCACGGCCCGACGCGCATCCTATAGAGCGATCCGGCAGGCCAGCACAAGGGCCTCGGGACGGAAATCTTTGACAAATCGCACGCGGCGCCGATCAGGGCAGGCGAAGCATCGCCTGAGCCAGCCTCAGAACCGGTGTGCGCCGGCTGGACCAGCGCGCATCGCCCGGCTGCAGGCGCTGCAGATGCCGCGCCATCGCGGAAAGCCGCGCCAGCCAGACCGCGTCGCCCTCCAAGGGCTCCGGTTCCGGTTCGCGGGCCGGGGCGGGCTGGGTTGAGGTGAGATTGGTCGCGGCAGGTAGAGACGACCCGCCGAAACGCGTCGCCAGATGCGCCGTGCCGCGCTGACGGACCGTCGCGCCACGATCGGCGACGATCTGGCGGATGGCGCCGCGGATGGTCATGCCGTCCTCGCGCAGCAGAACGCAGATGCCGGCAGCCAGTTCGATGTCGGCGGGGCGATAGTAGCGGCGTCCGTCGGGACGCTTCATCGGCTTCAGCGCGGCGAACTGCGTCTCCCAGTAGCGCAGCACATGGGGCGCGACGCCGATCAGGCTGGCCACCTCGCCGATCGACCGGAATGCCTCCGCGCCCTTTGCCATGCGGCCCGCGGCTTAGCGCTTGTTGCCGGCCGCCACGCGATCCTTCATCAGATGCGAGGGGCGGAAGGACAGGACGCGGCGTGGGGTGATCGGAACCTCCTCGCCGGTCTTGGGATTGCGGCCGATCCGCTCGTTTTTGTCGCGGACCGAGAAGGTGCCGAAGGAGCTGATCTTGACCTGCTCTCCGCGCACCAGGGCGTCCGAGATGTGCTCAAGCACACTCTCGACCAACTGCGCCGATTCGTGCCGCGACAGGCCGACTTCGCGGAAGACCGCTTCGGCCAAATCCATCCGGGTCAAGGTCTTGTCGCCCATCGTCGATCCTCTTGAATGGCGGGAGGATGGGTGTAAATCCTCCCGCTGTCAACGACGAGCCTGCAAAATCGTTCCCGATCCGATACTTGGCCGGTGCCGTTCAGCGCGCCGGGACAGCCTGCGCGGTCCGGCATTGATCCGCACGCCATCACCCCCCACCTGAAGAAGGAGAGGAATGACGGAGGGTCACATGGCCGGTGGATGGGCGCGCGACGACGCGGTGAACGATCAGATCGAGGTCAGCACGGCCGAGGCCATCGCGCGCGCCCGCGCGGCGGCCGCCCGCAGCCCGCAGATCGACAGTGCCACCCATTGCGCCGAATGCGACGAACCGATCCCCGAGGCGCGCCGCATCGCGCAGCCGGGCGTGCAGCTCTGCGTCGCCTGCCAGTCGGGCCATGACCGGTCACGCCGACCCGTCGGGGGAATGAACCGCCGGGCCAGCAAGGATGCATTGCTGAAGTAGAGCGCTTTACCAGCGCAGGACGACCGCGCCCCAGCTGAGACCGCCGCCGATGGCCTCGGTCACGATCAGCTGGCCGGGGGCGAATCGCCCCTCGCCATCCGCGACCGACAGCGCCAGCGGGATCGACGCGGCCGAAGTGTTGCCGTGATCGGCCACGGTCAGGACGACCTTCTCCATCGGCAGGCCCATCTTCTGCGCGGTCGCGGTGATGATGCGCATGTTGGCCTGATGCGGCACCAGCCAGTCGACCTGATCCGCGGTGACCCCCGCGCGGTCCAGCGCGGTATGCGCGGTGCGGGCCAGCTTCTCCACCGCGTGGCGGAAGACCAGGTTGCCCTGCATGCGCAGCTGTCCTGCCGTGCCGGTGGAGGAGACGCCCCCGTCCACATAGAGCAGTTCGCGATAGGCGCCGTCGCTGTTCAGGTCGCTGGCCAGCACGCCGCGGTCGTCGCTGGTGCCGGCGCTGTCCTGCGCCTCGAGGATCACCGCGCCCGCGCCGTCGCCGAACAGCACGCAGGTCGAGCGGTCGGTCCAGTCCATGATGCGCGAGAAGGTCTCGGCCCCGATGACCAGCACGCGGTCGGCCTGACCCGCGCGGATCATCGCGTCGGCATTGGCCAGCGCGAAGACGAAGCCCGCGCAGACGGCCTGCACGTCGAAGGCGAAGCCGCGCTTCATCCCCAGCCCGGCCTGGACCATCGTGGCCACGGCGGGGAAGGTGAAGTCGGGCGTCGAGGTCGCCAGCACGATGCCGTCGATGTCCTCCGCCGCCATGCCGGCGCGGTCCAGCGCGGCCTTGGCGGCGCGGATGGCCAGATCGCTGGTGGTCTGGCCATCGGCCGCGAAATGGCGGCGCTCGATCCCGGTGCGCGAGCGGATCCAGTCGTCGGTGGTGTCCAGCTTGTCCTCGAACCAGCTGTTCTCGACGATGCGCTCGGGCAGGTAATGCCCGGTGCCGCGGATGACCGAACGTCGGATCACGAGGATGCTCCTGTCTGGGCGGCGGCCGCGGCGCTGACGCCTTGGGCCACGCGGGCGGCCAGCCGGTCCTGGAAGCCCGACTTGGCCAAGGTGAAAGCCAGCTTGATCGCGGCGGAGACGCCGGTCGCATCGGCCGATCCGTGGGATTTCACCACCGTGCCGTTCAGGCCCAGGAAGATGCCGCCATTGACGCGGCGTGGATCGATGCGCTTCTGCAGCCGCTTGAGCGAGGTCATTGCCAGCACGGCCGCGAATTTCGACATGATCGAATTCGAGAAGGCGTCCTTGAGGAAGTCGCCGACCAGCTTGGCCGTGCCCTCGCCGGTCTTCAGCGCGACATTGCCGGTGAAGCCGTCGGTCACGATGACGTCCACGCGGTCCGAGGGCAGGTCGCCCCCCTCCACGAAGCCGACATAGTCGTAATTGCCGGGGGCCTGATTCTCGATCAGCTCATGGGCCTGCTTCAGCTCGGCGCGGCCCTTGTGCTCCTCGGTGCCCACGTTCAGCAGGCCGACGCGGGGCTGCGCCAGTCCCAGCCCGTTGCGTGCATAGGAGGCGCCCATCAGCGCGTATTGCAGCAGGTCATGCGCGTCGGCCCGGATGTCGGCGCCCACGTCCAGCATGATGTTGAAGCCCTGCGGATTGCGCGACGGCCACAGGCAGGCGATGGCCGGCCGGTTCACGCCGGGCAGCTTGCGCAGGCGCAGCATCGACAGCGCCATCAGCGCGCCGGTATTGCCGCAGCTGACCGCGACCTGCGCCTCTCCGTTGCGGACCGAATCAAGCGCGGACCACATGGAGGTGTCGCCGCCCTTGCGGACGATCTGGCTGGGCTTGTCGTGCATCGTCACCACGCCCTGGGCGTGGCGGATGTCGCAGCGTCCGGCCAGCACCTTGCGGCGCGCGATCAGACCCGTCAGCTCGGCCTCGTCGCCATGGACGATGAAGCGGATCTCGGGGTTCTTCTCGGCGCTTTCGGCCATGCCGGCCACGACGACCGCAGGACCGCGATCGCCGCCCATCGCATCAACCGAAATCACCACGCTGCCCCCTGGATCAGGGGCGCGCGGTGTCGGCGTGCTCGCGTTCGGGACGGTCATCGAGGGGCGCTGCGTGCCGTATCAGGCCGCGTCGTCGTCCAGGTCGATCTCGTTCGCCTTGGCGACCACTTCGCGGTCGGCGTAATGGCCGCAGGACGGGCAGACGTGATGCGGGCGCTTCAGCTCGCCGCAGTTGGAGCATTCGTTCGGGTTGCCCGCGACCAGCGCGTCATGCGCACGGCGCATGTTGCGCTTGGACCGGGTTACGCGATTCTGAGGGACAGCCATGTCACCACCTCGGTTGTCAGGGTGCTGCGCAGAACGCCATCGCACCAGATGTGAATTCGTAAATGAACCGCGCAGATACGCCAAGACGGCCCGGCCCGCAAGCCCCGATGGGCGAGAGAGCGCCGCAAACGCACCGCGCACGGGCCTGATGTGACGCGATTTCGCCGCAAAGGCACCCGTTCCGGGGCCGCGCGGCGGATTCGCTGCGGCGCTGTTGCCCGCGGGACACGCCCGGCCTGCGGACGGCGCCTGCCGTCAGGAATCGCCCCCGCCCAGCAGCTTGTCCAGACCCGCGAAGGGGCGGCGCGTGTCCGCGGGCGCGTCCTCGGCCGTCGGGGCGTCGGGCAGGGCGGCGCCCGGCGCGCGGGGATATTCGGGCAGCGCCAGGCTCAGCGCCTCGACCATGATCGCGGTCAGGTCGATGAAGCTGCCCAGGGGTTCCAGCGTCTCGTCCGGCATCTCGACCTCGTCGCCCTGCGGCGCCGACAGATGCGGGGTGAACTGGATGCGCACCTCCTCCTTCAGGTCGCTGCGGACGGGCTTCAGCGTGACCACGCAGGGCTGCGTGACGCGCGCGCTCAGCGTGCCGGTCAGCAGCCAGCCATCGGAACCATGCGCACGCAGGCTGCCCTGGAAGTCCAGCCGGCTCAGCGCCTCGAGGCCCAGCTCCTCGGCCAGCGCCTGGCGGACGGATCCGTCGGGGCGCAGGTGGAAGGGGGTGGGGCTGTGGGGGTTCAGGTGCGCGACGCGCAGCCGCTGCGGATGCGATTCGGGGGTGATCATGCGGGACCTTCCTGGGCCGGGCGCGGGCGCGCTGGCGCCGCCGGATTGATATTCTTGAGCAGGGTGGCCGAGTTTGCTAGGCAGGGCGGGCCGCGTCAACCGCCCCAAGGAGGGATCCCGCCCATGTCCGCCATCAGAAGCCTGATGACACTGGCGTTTCTGGCCGTCCTCGGGCTTGCCGCCTGCGCGCCGATCGAACGCAACCACGGCTATGTCCCCCCCGAGATCGAGCTGGCCGCCGTCGTGCCGGGCCAGACCACGGTGGACGAGCTGCCGGGCCTGATCGGACGGCCCTCGGCGCAGGGCCTGCTGACCGGGTCGGGCTGGTACTATGTCGGCTCGCGCTGGCGCCGGATCGGTCCCGCCGCCCCGCAGGAGATCGACCGTCAGGTCGTCGCCATCTCCTTCGCGCCCTCGGGCGTGGTCACGAATGTCGAGCGTTTCGGCCTGGAGCGGGGCCGCGTCGTCACCCTGTCGCGCCGCGTCACCGATGGCAGCGTGACCGAGATCAGCCTGATCGGCCAGATCTTCGGCAACCTGGGCAACTTCCAGGCCGGCGACATCATCGGCGAATGACCCCGCGGCGCGGCGGTCAGACCGCCGCCGCGATCCGCCCGGCCAGCGCGTGCAGGTCGTCGCGGTGCCCGGTGCGCCCCGACGGCAGGTCCGGGTCCGAGGTCATCGCGATGGCCATGGCGGGCCTGCGCCCGGCCTGCGGGAAGACATAGATCATCTGCCCGCCATAGCCCCAGCCATAGCGCACGTCGCGCCCGGCCATGCGGCCCAGGAACCAGCCATAGCCGTATCCCTGCCCGCTGAAGATGCTGGCGGTGCGGCGCTGCCAGCTTTGCGCGATCCAGTCGGCGGGAACGATCTGCCGCCCGCCCGCCTGTCCGCCCTGCGCATACATCGTGCCGAAGGCCAGGAGCGAGCGCGTGCTCATCGCCATCTGGTTGCCGCCCAGATAGATGCCCTGCGGATCGCGGTCCCATCCGGTGATGCGGAAGCCCGGCACCGGGCCCAGCCAGTCTCGCGCCACCTCCAGCAGGGGGCGGTCGGTGACGCGGGTCAGGATCGCCGCCACCAGGTGTGTCGAGGCGGTCGAGTACTGCATCCGCGTGCCGGGGTCCTGGGTGAAGGGCGCGGCCAGCGCTGCACGCACCCAGTTCGGGCTGCTGACCCATCGGCCATAGTTCCGGCCCGACTGACGCTCCAGCCCGGCCTGCATCGACAGCAGGTTGCCGATGGTGATGCGCGCCAGCCGCGGATCGGGGTCGCGGGGCAGGTCGCTGCGCAGCAGGGGCGCGATGGGCTGGTCCGGTCCCTCCAGGAGGCCGCGCCCGATGGCGATGCCCGCCAGCGCCGACATGACCGATTTCGACGCCGACTTGATGTTGGTCGGATCGTCCGGGCCGAACCCGTGATAGCCCTGCGCCGCGACCTCGCGGCCCTGCACGCCGTCGTCCTGCCAGATGGCGATGGCGCGCAGTGGCGCCAATGCGCGCCCCTCGTCCAGGAGGGGCGCCAGGGCGGCGCGGGCGATGCGGGGGGCCGCCAGCAGGGGCAGGGCGGCGGCGGTCAGGATCAGGCTGCGTCTTTTCATGCGCACAATATGGGACAGGGCGCCTGCACCCGGCAATCACGCTTGCGTGCGCCGGGTGCGACCATTACGCCAAGGGCCAGTCTTGCCCGAAAGGTTGGCGATGAGCGCGCTGGATGATCTTGCCCCCGTTCCCTTCCACGACGCCGACGCGCCGCAGCGCGCGCGCATGCTGTCGCGGCTGGCCGACACCGAACTGGCCGTGGCGCTCGAGCGCGAGCCCGCCCATGACCAGGTCGAGCTGCGGATGTTCGATCTGGACGGCACGCGCATGGCGCTGGCCTGCGACGCCGAGGACCGGCTGGCGGGGTTCTTCGGACAGCCCGTGGCCTATGCGGCGATGCCGGGACGGGTGCTGGCGTCGCTGCTGCGCGCGGACGGGGCGGGGCTGCTGGTCAATCCCGGCCATCCGTCCGAGATGATGCTGGACGTGGCGATGCTGGACTGGCTGACCGGCGCGCTGGAGGCCGCCCCCGAGGAGGCCGAGGCGCATCTGCGGCTGGCCGCCCCGGACCCCGAGACCGTCGCCGCGCTGTCGGACCCGCTGGCCGAGCGGCTGGCCGATCTGCGCGGGCTGGTCGCGGGGGCGGCGCTGGTCGGCGTCGTGGGCGGCGGGCATCTGCTGCTGATCGCCGGGGCGCCCATCGACCGCCAGCCCGCCATCGCCAAGGCCCTGGCCGAGGCGCTGGCCTTCCTGCCGCCCCAGCCCGGCGGCGTCGACATCAGCTTTGCCGAGACGCCGCCCCCGCCGGGCGCGCTGCTGTTCGATCTGACGCCCCCGCAGGCGGAGCCGCCCGCGCCGCGTCCCAAGGGCCCCCCGATCCTGCGCTGAGGCTGCGCCCGCGGTTGCGCCTTGCGCCGCGACCTGCGAGAAACCCGTCATGAACATGAGACACAAGGCGCTTGCCGTCCACCTGCTGACCGCCACCGGCGCGGTCCTGTCGATGCTTGCCATGCTGGCCGCCGCGCAGGGCGAATGGGCGCTGATGTTCCTGTGGCTGGTCGTGGCCTTCGTCGTCGACGGCATCGACGGCCCGCTGGCCCGCCGCTACGACGTCAAGAAGAACTGGCCCGCCTATGACGGCGTGCTGATGGACCTGATCATCGACTATCTGACCTATGTGTTCATCCCGGCCTTCGCGCTGTTCCAGTCGGGGCTGCTGTCGGGCTGGACGGGCTGGTTCGCGATCATCGTGATCGTGTTCACCAGCGTGGTCTATTTCGCCGATACGCGGATGAAGACGCGCGACAATTCCTTCGCGGGCTTTCCGGGCTGCTGGAACATGGTGATCCTGGTCCTGTTCGCGGTCGAGCCGCACTGGACCGTCATCCTGCTGATCGTCACCGCGCTGAGCGCCGCGATGTTCACCAACATCAAGTTCATCCACCCCGTGCGGACCGAGCGCTGGCGGCTGATCTCGCTGCCCGTGGCGCTGGCCTGGGTGTTGTTCGCGGGCTGGGCGGCGCTGGTTGACTTTCACCCCGAAAGCTGGGCGAACTGGGGGCTGGTGCTCAGCTCGGTCTGGCTGCTGGTCGCGGGGGCCGTCCAGCAGATGATCCCCGAACGCGCCTGACGCCCGACAGGCGCAGCAAAAAGGGGCGGTCGCCCGCCCCTCCTGCCGCCTCGGCCTGCCGCCGCGGTCATTCGTATTTGCGGATCTCTCCGGATTTAAGACGGCCCAGATAGCGGGTCATCTCGGCCTTGACGACCGGCATCAGCAGATACAGTGCGATGATGTTCGGCACCGCCATCGCGAAGATCATCGCGTCCGAGAAGTCGATGACCGGGCCGAGGCTCGCCGATGCGCCGATGACCACGAAGATGCAGAACAGGACCTTGAAGACCAGCTCCTTGGTCTGGCCCTCGCCGAAGAGGAAGGTCCAGGCCTTCAGCCCGTAATAGCTCCACGAGATCATCGTCGAGAAGGCGAACAGCACCACCGCCAGCACCAGGATGTACTCGAACCAGCCGAAGGCGCTGCTGAACGCGTCCGAGGTCAGGGCCACGCCGGTGTTGCCGGTGACGGTGCGGATCTGGTCGCCCGCGTCGGTCAGCACGAAAAGGCCCGTGGCCGGGTCGCTGACCAGCTGGCCGGTGATGATGATGACCAGCGCCGTCATGGTGCAGATCACGACCGTGTCGATGAACGGCTCCAGGAGCGAGACGAAGCCCTCGGTCACCGGCTCCTTGGTGCGCACCGCGCTGTGGGCGATGGCGGCCGAGCCCACGCCCGCCTCGTTCGAGAAGGCCGCCCGGCGGAAGCCCTGGATCAGCGCGCCGATGGCCCCGCCCACTGCCCCGTCCGCGGTGAACGCGCCCGCGAAGATCTGGCTGAAGGCCGTGCCGATCATGTCGTAGTTCATGCCGATGATGATCAGCGCCGTCCCGACATAGAGCGCGGCCATGAAGGGCACGATCTTCTCGGTCACGCTGGCGATGGATTTCAGCCCGCCGACGATGACCAGGAACACGATGATCGCCATCACCACGCCGGTGATCCAGCCGGGATAGTCGCCCATCACGTTGATCAGCTGGGCATGGGCCTGGTTGGCCTGGAACATGTTGCCGCCGCCGAAGCTGCCCAGGATGCAGAAGACCGCGAACAGCACCGCCAGGATGCGCCCGCCCGGCAGGCCGCGTTCGGCGAACCCCTTGACCATGTAGTACATCGGCCCGCCCGACACGGTGCCGTCCGCGTATTCGTTGCGGTATTTGACGCCGAGCGTGCATTCGGTGAACTTGGACGCCATGCCCAGCAGGCCCGCCAGGATCATCCAGAACGTCGCGCCCGGGCCGCCGATGCTGACCGCCACCGCGACGCCCGCGATGTTGCCCAGGCCCACGGTGCCCGACAGGGCCGTGGTCAGCGCCTGGAAGTGGCTGACCTCTCCGGCGTCGTTCGGGTCGGAATAGTCGCCCCGGACCAGGGCGATGGCATGCCCGAAGGCGCGCAGCTGGATCACCCCGAAATAGAGGGTGAAGGTCGTGGCCGCGATGACCAGCCATCCCACGATCCAAGGAAAGCTGGTGCCGGGGAAGTTGGAAAAGATCAGGCTGACGAACCAGCCGGTGGAGTTGGCAAAGACCTGGTTGACGGTCTCGTCGATGCCCTGGGCCGCGGCGGGGCCTGCGGCCAGTGCCGCAAGGGTCGCGGCGGTGATGCGTGTTCTCATTGTCATTGTCCCTTGTTTCCGGGCGTCACGGCACGATGACCACGGGCACCGGCGCGACCTGCGCCAGCGTCGCCGCGACCGATCCGAACAGGCGGGCGGCAAAGCCCGAATCGCCCATCCGTCCGATGAAGATCATCGCTGCGCCCTCGTCCTTGGCGATCCGGCACAGCGTCTCGGCGATGTGGCCGTATCGCAATGCGGTGGTGCAGGGAATGCCCGCCTCCTCGACGCGCCTGACCATGGGGGTCAGGATGGCGGCCTCGGCGCGCTGCAGCTCCTCCTTGCGGCGGCGGTGCCGCTCCTCGACCTCGCTCGGCGTCAGGAAGCTGTAGGGCGACCATTCCAGGACATGGGCGATCAGGATGTGATCGCCCTGCGCCTGCGCGCGGGTGATGGCGAAGTCCAGCGCGCGGACCGAGGCATCGCTGCCGTCGAATCCCACGACGATCTTGCGTGTCATGCGTGCCCTCATCTGTAGGTTGTCGTTTCTTGCTTGGTGCGGGAAAGGATAGGCAGGCCCGGCGCGGGTGAAAAGCGCAAATGTGTCGCTACAATCCCGGGGCCGTTCCGCCCGTCGATCAGGGCTTTTCAAGCCGCCCCGACGGCGGCATAGTCGCACCATGACCCGGATGCGCCACATCGCCACCGCCCGCACCGCGCCCCATGGCGCGCGTCTGGCCGTGCATCTCCGCGGTCTGCTGCTTCTTACGCTGCGCTGAGCGGGTCTTCCGGGCCGCCGCTCAGTCAGGCCAGCGCCCGGGCAACCCCCCTGCAGACTTCGTAAGAAAGACAGACCGATGACAGACCAGAACCGCGTCGTGATCTTCGACACCACGCTCCGCGACGGCGAGCAGTCGCCCGGCGCCACCATGTCCCATGCCGAAAAGCTGGAAATCGCCGCCATGCTGGACGAGATGGGCGTGGACGTGATCGAGGCGGGCTTTCCCATCGCCTCGGAAGGCGATTTTGCCGCCGTCTCCGAGATCGCGAAACAGTCTAGGAACAGCGTGATCTGCGGCCTGGCCCGCGCCCAGCTGCCCGATATCGACCGCTGCTGGGAGGCCGTGAAGCATGCCCGCCAGCCGCGCATCCACACCTTCATCGGCACCTCGCCGCTGCACCGGGCGATCCCGAACCTGGACATGGACCAGATGGCCGAGCGCATCCACCAGACGGTGACCCATGCGCGCAACCTCTGCGACAACGTGCAGTGGTCGCCCATGGACGCCACCCGGACGGAACACGACTATCTGTGCCGTGTGGTCGAGATCGCCATCAAGGCCGGCGCCACCACGATCAACATCCCCGACACGGTGGGCTATACCGCACCGCGCGAAAGCGCCGCGCTGATCCGCATGCTGCTGGAGCGCGTGCCGGGCGCGGATGAGATCATCTTCGCCACCCATTGCCACAACGACCTGGGCATGGCGACCGCCAACGCCCTGGCCGCGGTCGAGGCGGGCGCGCGCCAGATCGAATGCACCATCAACGGTCTGGGCGAGCGTGCCGGCAACACCGCGCTGGAGGAGGTGGTGATGGCGATGCGCGTCCGCAACGACATCATGCCGTTCCAGACGGGCATCGACACGACCAAGATCATGGGGATCTCTCGTCGCGTGGCGGCCGTGTCAGGCTTTCCGGTGCAGTTCAACAAGGCCATCGTCGGCAAGAACGCCTTCCTGCACGAATCCGGCATCCACCAGGACGGCGTGCTGAAGAACGTCGAGACCTTCGAGATCATGCGCCCCGCCGATATCGGCCTGACCGAGAACAACATTGCGATGGGCAAGCATTCGGGCCGCGCGGCCTTGCGCGCCAAGCTGGCCGATCTGGGATACGAGGTGGGCGACAACCAGCTGAAGGACATCTTCGTGCGGTTCAAGGCCTTGGCCGACCGCAAGAAGGAGGTCTATGACGACGACATCGTGGCGCTTGTCCAGGATGCCGCCGCCAATACCGATGCCGACCATCTGCAGGTCAAGCATCTGCGCGTCGTCTGCGGCAGCGACGGCCAGTCGGCCGCGCTGACCCTGATAGTGGACGGGGTCGAGAAGCATGCCGAGACCACCGGCGACGGCCCGGTCGATGCCTGCTTCAACGCGGTGCGCGATATCTTTCCGCATCAGGCGCGGCTGCAGCTCTATCAGGTCCATGCCGTGACCGAGGGCACCGATGCGCAGGCCACCGTCAGCGTCCGCATGGAGGAGGAGGGCCGCATTGTCACCGGCCAGGCCGCCGACACGGACACGATCCTGGCTTCGGTCAAGGCCTATGTCGGCGCGCTGAACCGGCTGATCCTGCGCCGCGCGATGACCGGCCGCGACACAGATGCCAAGCAGATCAGCATGTATTCACACTGACGTGACGTCGGGGGCCGGATCGGCCCCCGACATGCCGTTCCGACCCGCAAGAAGCCGCCGCCCGGCGGATCGGGGCTTTTCGCATGGGCGCGGGGCCTCTATACGGGGCCTCGCCTGTCAGGGCGATTCAGGGCCGCGGGCCCTTCCACGACATCAGAACAGGGCAGGCCGGGCCAACCGGCAGGAAAAGGATACGGGCATGGCATTCGGCGGTTTGTTTTCGACCGACATCGCAATCGACCTCGGGACGGCGAACACGCTGATCTATGTGAAGGGCAAGGGCATCATCCTGAACGAGCCCTCGGTCGTGGCCTATCACGTCAAGGACGGCAAGCGCGTGGTCCTGGCCGTGGGCGAGGATGCCAAGCTGATGCTGGGCCGCACCCCGGGCTCGATCGAGGCCATCCGCCCGATGCGCGAGGGCGTCATCGCCGATTTCGACAGCGCCGAGCAGATGATCAAGCACTTCATCAAGAAGGTGTTCAAGCGCACGACCTTCTCCAAGCCCAAGATCATCGTCTGCGTGCCCCATGGCGCGACCCCGGTCGAGAAGCGCGCGATCCGCCAGTCGGTCCTGTCCGCAGGCGCGCGCAAGGCGGGCCTGATCGCGGAACCCATCGCCGCGGCCATCGGCGCGGGCATGCCCATCACTGAGCCCACCGGGTCCATGGTCGTCGACATCGGTGGCGGCACGACCGAGGTCGCGGTCCTGTCACTCGGCGACGTGGTCTATGCGCGTTCGGTCCGCATCGGCGGCGACCGCATGGACGAGGCGATCATCAACTATCTCCGCCGCAACCAGAATATGCTGATCGGCGAATCGACCGCCGAGCGCATCAAGACCAGCATCGGCACCGCCCGCATGCCCGATGACGGGCGCGGCGCCACGCTGATGGTGCGCGGCCGCGACCTCTTGAACGGCATCCCCAAGGAGATCGAGATCAGCCAGGCCATGGTCGCCGAGGCGCTGTCCGAACCCGTCCAGGCCATCTGCGAGGCCGTGATGGTCGCGCTGGAGGCGACGCCCCCGGATCTGGCCGCCGACATCGTCGACCGGGGCGTGATGCTGACCGGCGGCGGCGCCATGCTGGGCGAGCTGGACCTGGCGCTGCGCGAGCAGACGGGCCTGTCGATCAGCCTGGCCGATCAGCCGATGAGCTGCGTGGCCCTGGGCACCGGCAAGGCGCTGGAGTTCGAGAAGCAGCTGCGCCACGTCATCGACTACGACAGCTGATCCCGTCGCGGAGGGCGCCGGAATGGCGCAGAAGAGCCCCGATTTCGCAACCCCCGTCCGCCGCGTCCTGATCGCGGTGACGGTGCTTGCGCTCATGGCGCTGTTCCTGTTCTGGCGCATCGACAGCCCGCGCGCCGAAATGATGCGCACCGCCATGATCGACCGGATCGTGCCGCGGTTCGAATGGGCGCTCCTGCCGGTGACCAGGGTCAGCGAGATGGTCGCGGGCTTTCAGAGCTATGCCCGCATCTATGAGCAGAACCAAGAGCTGCGCCGCGAATTGCAGCGCATGTCCGCCTGGCGCGAGGCCGCCGTGCAGCTGGAGCAGGAGAACTCCAAGCTGATGGCGCAGAACAACGTGCGCATCGACCCGGCGCTGACCAGCGTCACCGGGGTGGTGCTGGTCGACAGCGGTTCTGCCTTCCGGCAGTCGGTGCTGCTGAACGTCGGCGCGCAGGACGGCATCGTCGAGGGCTGGGCCACGATGGACGGGCTGGGCCTGGTCGGACGCATCGCCGGGGTGGGCAAGCGCACCAGCCGCGTCGTGCTGCTGACCGACCCGTCCTCGCGCCTGCCGGTCACGGTGCAGCCCACGGGGGAACGCGCGCTGCTGACCGGGGACAACACGCCGCTGCCGCTGCTGGAATTCGTCGAACAGGCCGACAATGTGCGTCCGGGCGACCGGGTCGTGACCTCGGGCGATGGCGGGGTGTTCCCGCCGGGCCTGCTGGTCGGGCAGGTCGCGCAGGGCAGCGACGGGCGGCTGCGGCTGCGCATGGCGGCCGATTACGAACGTCTCGAGTTCCTGCGCGTCCTGCGGTCCCACCCGGCCGAGGCGGTGGTGGACAGCGGCGCGGTCGTGCGCTCGCAGGATCGAGGGCTGATCGGCCCGCAGCTGCCCGTCTCTCCGGTCGAGGCGGCCAGCGCCACCGATCCGCTGGACCCGGGCACCACCCCATGATCCAACTGCCAAGCCGCGCCTTCGTGCTGGGCACGCTGGTCTTTCTGGGCGTGGCGGCGATCCTGCTGTTCCTGCGCCTCCTGCCGCTGTCCACGGGCATCATGGGCTGGCCCGGCCCCGATCTGGGGCTGGCGCTGATCCTGGCCTGGGTGCTGCGCCGCCCCGACCAGATTTCGGCGCCCGCGATCCTGCTGGTCGTGCTGGTCGAGGACCTGCTGCTGATGCGCCCGCCGGGCCTCTGGGCCGCGATCGTGCTTCTGGGCTCCGAGGCCGCACGGTTGCGCGAGCCCCGTTGGCGCGACCAGCCGTTCATGGTTGAATGGTTGCGCGTGGCCGTGCTGATCGGGGCGATGATGCTGGGCTATCGCCTGGTGCTGGTCCTGTTCCTGCTGCCGGTCTCGGCCCTGGGGCAGGTGATCCTGCAGTTCCTGGCGACGGCGCTGGCCTATCCGCTGGTGGTGTTCGGGGCACGCTGGCTGATCGGGCTGCGGCGGGTCGCACGGCGCGACGCGATTTGACAAGGGCCGCGCGCGAACGCGCGGTCACGGAGGGGCGATGAAGAAATCCCAACGCGAGATCCTGGACAGCACCCGCCAGATCAGCCGGCGCGGGCTGATGCTGGCCGGCATCCAGATCGCCACCGTCACCACGCTGGCGCTGAAGATGCGCTCGATGCAGTTGGACCATGCCGAGGAATACCGGCTGCTGGCGGATGGCAACTCGATCAAGATCCGGCTTCTGCCGCCGTCGCGCGGGCTGATCCTGGACCGCAACGGCATCATCATCGCCGGGAACGAGCAGAACTATCGCGTCACCCTGACGCGCGAGGAGGCGGGCGGCGACGTGGCCCCGGTCCTGCACCGGCTGGCCCAGCTGATCCCCATGACCGACGCGCGCATCGCCGAGCTGACCGAGGAGTTCGGCCGGCGCAGCGCCATCACCCCCATCGTGCTGGCCGACCGCCTGACCTGGGAGCAGTTCAGCGCCATCGCGGTCAATGCGCCCTCTCTGCCCGGCGTCACGCCCGAATCGGCCCTGTCGCGGGCCTATCCGCGGGCGGGCGATTTCGCGCATGTGATGGGCTATGTCGGGCCGGTCAGCGATTACGACCTGTCGCGGATCGAGGACCCCGACCCGGTCCTGCTACTGCCCGATTTCCAGCTGGGCAAGATCGGCGTCGAGGGCCGGCTGGAGGAGACGCTGCGCGGCAAGGCCGGATCGCGGCGCGTCGAGGTCAACAGCGCCGGCCGCGAGATGCGCCAGCTGTCCCGCCAGGAGGGAGAGCAGGGCGCATCGGTCCAGCTGACCCTGGACGCGGCACTGCAGAACTATGCTGCGCAGCGCATGGGCACCGAGAGCGCCGCCGCCGTCGTCATCGACTGCGAGACCGGAGAGCTGCTGACCATCTGCTCCTCGCCCAGCTTCGATCCGAACAAGTTCGTGCGCGGCATCAGCAGCGCCGAATATCGCGCGCTGATGGATCACGACCACCGGCCCTTGGCCGACAAGACGGTGCAGGGGGTCTATCCGCCGGGATCGACCTTCAAGATGGTCACCCTGATGGCCGGGCTGGAGGCCGGGGTGATCGATGCGAACACCAACTTCTACTGTCCGGGCTACACCACGCTCGGCAACCGCCGCTTCCACTGCTGGAGCCGCGGCGGGCACGGTTCGGTCAACGCGATCAAGAGCCTGGAGGAGAGCTGCGACGTCTACTACTACGAGCTGTCGCAGCGCGTGGGCATCGACCGCATCGCCGAGATGGCGCGCAAGTTGGGGCTGGGCCAGCGCCACGACCTGCCCATGTCCGCGGTGGCCGAGGGCATCGCCCCCGACCGCGCCTGGAAGATGGAGCGTCACGGCCAGAACTGGCAGGTGGGCGACAGCCTGAACGCCTCGATCGGGCAGGGCTATGTGCTGGCCTCGCCGCTGCAGCTGGCGGTGATGACGGCGCGCATCGCCTCTGGTCGCGCGGTGCGGCCGCAGCTGATCCGGTCCATCGACGGCGTGCGCCAGACCCCGCCCGACTATCCGCCGCTGGAGATCAGCGAGGCGTCGCTGCGGGTGGCGCGGCTTGGCATGGATGCGGTGATGAACAGCTCGCGCGGGACCGCGCGCGCCTCGCGCATCCTGCGCGAGGACTGGCGGATGGCGGGCAAGACCGGCACCAGCCAGGTCCGCAACATCACCGCCGCCGAACGCGCGCGCGGCGTCATCTCGAACGAGCAGCTGCCCTGGGCGCGGCGCGACCATGCGCTGTTCGTGGCCTATGCGCCCTATCAGGCGCCGCGCTATGCGGTGTCGCTGGTGGTCGAGCATGGCGGCGGCGGCTCGGCCGTGGCCGCGCCCGTGGCGCGCGACATCATGCTGTTCGCGCTGAACAAGGGCCTGCCGCCGCTGGATTCGGTCCCCTCCGAACAGCGCGCCGCCATGGAGGAGCGTCACCAGGCCATGCAACTCTATCAGCCCGAGGCCCCGCGCCCCGGCCGCAGCAGGGCGTAAGGCGATGTCCTATCTCGACTATCAGGTGGCGCAGGTCCCGACCGGGTTCCGCAAGATCCTCTACATCAACTGGCCACTGGTCCTGCTGATCACCGCCGTCTGCTGCATCGGCTTCCTGATGCTCTATTCGGTCGCGGGCGGGCGCATGGACACCTGGGCCGAGCCGCAGATGATCCGCTTTGCCGTGGGCATGGTGATCATGCTGGGCCTGGCCTTCGTGCCGATGTGGTTCTGGCGCGGCATCTCGGTCGCGGCCTATGTGGCCTGCTTCCTGATGCTGGTGGCGGTGGACCTGTTCGGGGTCATCGGCATGGGTGCGCAGCGCTGGATCGACATCGGCCCGATCCGCATCCAGCCCTCCGAGCTGATGAAGATCGCCCTCGTGCTGCTGCTGGCGGCCTATTACGACTGGCTGCCGCTGAACCGGGTGTCGCGGCCGCTCTGGGTGCTGGTGCCGGTCCTGCTGATCCTGGCGCCCACGGCGCTGGTGCTGATGCAGCCCGACCTGGGTACCTCGATCATGCTGGTCGCGGGGGGCGGCATCGTGATGTTCGCGGCGGGCGTGTCGCTGTGGTATTTCGGGGTGGTGATCGGCGCGGCCGTGGGGCTGGTCGCGGCGGTGATGAACAGCCGCGGCACCGACTGGCAGCTGCTGCGGGACTATCAGTTCCGCCGCATCGACACCTTCCTGGACCCCACCTCCGACCCCCTGGGGGCGGGCTACAACATCATCCAGAGCCAGATCGCCCTCGGCTCGGGCGGGCTGTCGGGGCGCGGCTTCATGCAGGGCACGCAGTCGCGGCTGAACTTCCTGCCCGAAAAGCACACCGACTTCATCTTCACCGTCCTGTCCGAGGAGTTCGGCTTCATCGGCGCCTCGTCGCTCCTGGCGCTCTACATGCTGATCCTGGGCTTCTGCCTCTACTCGGCGCTGACGAACCGCGACCGCTTCGCCAGTCTGATCACCATCGGCATCTCGGGCGCGTTCTTCCTCTATTTCGCGATCAACATGGCGACCGTGATGGGGCTGCTGCCCGCCAAGGGATCGCCGCTTCCCCTGGTCAGCTACGGAGGGACCTCGCTGATGATCCTGATGCTGGGCTTCGGCCTCGTGCAATCCGCCCATGTCCACAGGCCACGATGAGGGTCCGCTTCTCCGCCCGCGAGGGGGCATGGGATGACTGGGCCCCGGCGCTGCGCGCGGCCTGCCCCGAGATCGACCTGCGGCGCGAAGGCGACCCGGCCGCATTCGACGCGATCATCTATGCGCCGGGCGGCGACATCGCGGATTTCACCCCCTATCGCAACGCGCGGCTGGTCCAGAGCCTCTGGGCCGGGGTCGAGCGCATCGTGGGCAACGCGACGCTGACCCAGCCCCTGGCGCGCATGGTCGATCCCGGGCTGCGGCAGGGCATGGCCGAATACTGCGTCGGCTGGACGATGCGGGCGCATCTGGGCATGGACCGTTATGCGCAGGACGGCGTCTGGCGCAACGGGCTGGTGCCGCCGCTGGCCGCCGAACGGCCGGTGACGGTGCTGGGCCTGGGCGCCCTGGGCGGGGCGGTGGCGGCGATGCTGACCGACCTGGGCTTTTCGGTCACGGGCATCAGCGCCTCGGGGCGGGCGATGCACGGCGTGCGAGCGCTGCCGCTGGAGCGGCTGGACGAGGGTCTGGCCACGGCGCAGATCCTGATCTGCCTGCTGCCCGACACGCCCGGCACGCGCGGCCTGATGGATGCGCGCCGCCTGTCGCTGCTGCCGCCGGGGGCCTGGCTGATCAATCCGGGTCGCGGCACGCTGATCGACGAGGCGGCGCTTCTGGACCGGCTGGCGCAGGACCCCGACGCCCACGCGGTGCTGGACGTCTTCGCGACCGAGCCGCTGCCTCCCGCTCATCCGTTCTGGGCCCATCCGCAGGTCACCGTCACGCCCCATATCGCGGCCGAGACGCGCCCCGCGACCGCCGCCCCGGTGGTGGCCGAGAACCTGCGCCGCGCCATGGCGGGGCGGCCGCTGCTGAACCTAGTCGATCGCGGACGGGGCTATTGAGGGCAGATCAGACCTGATCCCGGTCCGCGCGCGCCGCCTCGCGCCGGCGCACCGACAGGGCGGCGGCGCGGGCGATGCGTTCGGCCATCTTCTTGTCCCGCCGCCGCTGATAGGCCAGGAAGATCGGCACGGTCAGGTAATGCGTGATGATCCCGGCGACCGTTCCCACGATCACGCCGCCGACCATGTAGGGCCAGAACACCTGCGCCACGAAGTCGCCCAGGTTGTACCAGTGCATCTCCTCGGGGCCGAACAGGGCGCGAGCATTGTGCCACAGCTCTCCGGTGGCCTTGGTGAATTCGTGGAAAATGAACTGTGGGGACAGCTCGCCCTCCAGCCCCAGGATATGACGGCCCAGCCCGACCGAGATCAGCGCGATGAAGGGCAGCGTCACCGGATTTCCGACGAAGGTCGCCAGAAGGGCCGCCAGGATGTTGCCGCGGATGATCCAGGCCACCGCCGCCGCTGACAGGAAGTGGAAACCGAACAGCGGCGTGAAGTTGACCATGATCCCCGCCGCCACCCCGCGGGCGATGCGATGCGGCTGGTCGGGCAGGCGGCGCAGGCGGTGGGCGATATAGGCGCTGGACCGGCGCCAGCCGCCGCGCGGATAGATCATCTCGGTGGCGATGCGGCCATAGCTGCGCGGCTTGCGGCGTTTGAACACGAAGACCACCCGTTCGGCTGTCGGGGCGGGCAAGGGCCCGCCGCGGTCAGGGTTTCAGCGCCGCATCCCTGACCCGGGACACCTGCGCCACGTCGCTTTCCGCCTCCAGCGCGGTCAGCAGGTTGTGCAGATGCTCATGGTCGCGCAGTTCGACCTCGACCTCGATGCGGTAGAAGTCGGGCTTGCGCGCGATGAACTCGAGGTTCGAGATATTCGCCCCCTGCGCCCCGATCAAGGTGCAGATGCGCCCCAGCACCCCCGCATCGTGCCGGATGGTCAGGTTCAGCACCGTGGAATAGGCCGCCGGATGCCGCCCCTCGCGCCATTGCAGGTCGACCCACCGGTCGGGGCTGTCCTCGAACTCGGCCAGCACCGGGCAGTCGATGGCGTGGATGACCACGCCCGCGCCGCGATAGGTGATGCCCACGATGCGCTCTCCGGGCAGGGGGGCGCAGCAGGGGGCGCGCTTGAAGTTCGCGTCGGCCTCCAGCCCTGCGAAGGGGCGCTTGCCGTCGATCTCGTCGTGATGGTCGGCCAGCTCGGGATAGAGGACGCCCAGGACCTCCTTGGCGCTGTTCTCGGCGCTGCCGATGCGGGCCAGAAGCTCCTCGGCCGAGGGCAGGCCCATCTGCTTGGCCGCGGTGCGCAGCGCCTTGTCGGTGACCTTGCGGCCCACATGCTCGAAGCTGACGCGCACCAGCTCGCGCCCGAGGCGCATGAAGCGGTCGCGATCCTCCTCGCGCAAGCTGCGCCGGATCGCGGCCTTGGCCCGGCCGGTGACCACGATGTCCAGCCACGTCGCCTGCGGCCGCTGCCCCGAGGCAGAGATGATGTCGACCGACTGCCCGTTCTTCAGCCGCGTCCACAAGGGCACGCGGATGCCGTCGATCTTGGCGCCGACGCAGGAATTGCCCAACCGCGTGTGGATGGCATAGGCAAAGTCGATCGGCGTCGCGCCGCGCGGCAGCTGCATCACGTCGCCCTTGGGGGTGAAGCAGAACACCTGGTCCTGGTACATCTCCAGCTTGACGTGCTCCAGGAACTCGTTGTGGTCCTCGGTGTCGAAGCGGTCGGTCAGCTGGGCGATCCACTCGGCGGGATCGACCGCGAAGGGGTTGCGGGTGCGCACGCCGTCGCGATACGCCCAATGCGCGGCCACGCCGGCCTCGGCGACCTCGTGCATCTGGCGGGTGCGGATCTGCACCTCGACCCGCTTGCCGTCGCGTCCCGACACGGTGGTGTGGATCGAGCGGTAGCCGTTCGATTTCGGCTGGCTGATATAGTCCTTGAACCGGCCCGGCACGGCGCGCCAGCGGTGATGGATCACGCCCAGGGTGCGATAGCAGTCCATCTCGGTCCGGGTGATGATCCGGAAGCCGTAGATGTCGGACAGCCGCGAGAAGGCCAGCTGCTTCTCCTGCATCTTGCGCCAGACGCTGAATGGCTTCTTGGCGCGGCCAAAGACGGTGGCCTCGATCCCCTCCTTCTCCAGCTCGGCGCGGATGTCGGCGGTGATCTGGCCGATGATGTCGCCGCTGTCGCGCTGCAGGCTGACGAAGCGGCGGATGATCGAGCTGCGCGCCTCGGGGTTGATGACCTTGAAGGCCAGGTCCTCCAGCTCCTCGCGCATCCACTGCATGCCCATCCGGCCCGCCAGGGGGGCATAGATGTCCATCGTCTCGCGCGCCTTCTTGACCTGCTTGTCGGGGCGCATGGAGCGGATGGTGCGCATGTTGTGCAGTCGGTCGGCCAGCTTGACCAGGATGACCCGCATGTCGCGCGACATGGCCATGAACAGCTTGCGGAAGTTCTCGGCCTGCTTGGACTGGGTGGAGGACAGCTCCAGGTTGGTCAGCTTGGTAACCCCGTCGACCAGCTCGGCGATCTCGGCGCCGAACATGGCGACGACCTCGTCCTTGGTCGATCGCGTGTCCTCGATCGTGTCGTGCAGAAGGGCCGTCACGATGGTCGCGTCGTCCAGGCGCATCTCGGTCAGGATGGCGGCGACGGCGATGGGATGGGTGAAGTAGGGTTCGCCCGAATGGCGGAACTGCCCCTCGTGCATGCGCATGCCGTATTCATAGGCATCGCGGATCAGGGCGCAGTTGCTGCGGGGGTTGTAGTTGCGGACAAGGGCCAGCAGGTCTTCGACGTCGATCATGGTGCTGTCGAAGACCTCTGTGCTGGCGGTGTCAGGCGCGCTGGTTGGCTTCCAGCATCATGCGCAGCATGCGCTCCTCGGACTCCTCGTCCGAAGGTTTGGGACGGTCCACCTCGGCGCCCAAGAGCAGCGCCATGGCGTCCTCCTCGGGCTCGTCGACCTCGATCTGGGTCTGGGTCGACTCGATCATCCGCTCGCGCAGATCGTCGACGGGCTGGGTCTCCTCGGCGATCTCGCGCAGGGCGACCACCGGGTTCTTGTCGTTGTCGCGGTCGACGGTGGCGGGGCTGCCCGCCGCGATCTCGCGCGCGCGGTGCGATGCCAGCATCACCAGATCAAAGCGGTTCGGAACCTTGTCGACGCAGTCTTCGACCGTTACGCGGGCCATGGATCACCTGTGCAGTTGCGAATCGGACATTCGGGGCGAACCGGACTGATGGTCGCACCAGCCCGGAATGTCAAGCAAAACCTGGCGAATGGGCTGCGGCGACGGGCTGCATCCCGGCCAGGGCGTCCGGTCCCAGATCGGCCAGCATCGCCGCCACGCTGCGCCCGGTCAGCGGATGGCACCAGCTTGGCGCGACCTCGGCCAGGGGGGCCAGCACGAAGGCGCGGTCCTGCATCCGCGGATGGGGCAGCAGCAGGCGGTCCGGCGTGCGGCGCGTCTGTTCCGCCGCGGGCAGGTCGATCCAGGTGCGAAGCGTCGCGGCGTCGGGGCAGATCCGGTCGTCCAGCGCGATCAGGTCCAGGTCCAGCACCCGCGCGCCCCACCGCCCGGTGCTGCGGTCGCGGCCGTGATCGGCCTCGATCCCGTGCAGGCAGGCCAGCAGCTCGGCCGCGTCCATGGCCGTGTGCACCAGCGCCACCGCATTGGCATAGTCCGGCCCGGACCCGGCCGGGACGGCGGAACTCCGCCAGATGCGGCTGACGGCAGAGATTGAAATGCCCGGACGCTTATGCAGAATGCCCAACGTCGTGCGCAGGGTCACCACCGGATCCTGATCCGACAAGGGAAGGTTCGCCCCGAGGGCGACGATACCAAAAGACAGGTTAACCAAGCTTTCCTCATTCTTTACAGCTTCATGGCATGAGGCGGCAGACATCGTCAGGTCCCTCACCCTGGTCGCGCCCGTGCCGTGGACGCCCGGCTTTATCAAAGGCAACAGCGAATGTTCTACAAAGACGACAGGTTGGCGATCTTCATAGACGGTGCAAACCTCTATGCGGCCGCAAAGTCACTGGGATTCGACATCGACTACAAGCTGCTGCGCCAGGAGTTCGACCGGCGCGGCAAGCTGGTGCGGGCCTATTATTACACCGCGCTGCTGGAGGGCGAGGAGTACTCGCCGATCCGTCCGCTGGTCGACTGGCTGCACTACAACGGCTTCTGCGTGGTCACCAAACCGGCGCGGGAATACACGGACGGGATGGGCCGCCGCAAGATCAAGGGCAACATGGACATCGAGCTGACCGTCGATGCGATGGAGCTTGCGCCCCGGCTGGACCATGCGGTGCTGTTCTCGGGCGATGGCGATTTCCGCCCGCTGGTCGAATCGCTGCAGCGGCAGGGGGTGCGCGTCTCGGTCGTCTCGACCATCCGCAGCCAACCGCCGATGATCGCCGACGACCTGCGCCGTCAGGCCGACAACTTCATCGAGCTGGAGGCCCTGCGGGAGATCATCGGGCGCCCTCCGCGCGAGCCGCAACCCGTCGAGACGTGATGTGACGTAACGTCACAGCCCGTGATCCGCAGGCGTCAGGCCCGGCAATCGCAGCGATTGCCGGGCTTTTTCATCGCGGGCGACCCAATGTTTGCTGATCGATCAATCAAGTAATGATCCGTTCGGTTCGAATTGTGCTATACATATAGCCAGATGGTCCGCCGAGCCCGGCGTCAATAAGCCTGCCCTTTTTCAAAGGGCAGATCAGACATGACCAATACCGTCACCTGGATGTGGATCGGCCGCGCGCCGCAGATCAACACCACGCCCGGATCTCCGGCGACCGCGGCCGAGGCAGATGCGCTGACCGGGCTGCGCGCCGTCGGCCCCGAGCAGATCCGCCCGGTCAGCCTGGTCGGCGAGACGCGCACCATCTTCACGCGCGAGACGGGTTGGACCCAGGCCTATGCGACCACCTACAACGGCAGCCGCGTCAGCGACTTCTCCTATCGCGATCCGGTGGACGGCAGCCGCGAGATCAGCCAGATCACCGGCTTCCTGCGCGTCGACTATCGTCTGACCTTCCCCGACAACACGACCATGGATCAGGAAGGCGTGATGATCCAGATGCGCAACGGCGACAGGTTCTTCCGCCCGTCGCTGGACGATCTGCGCGACTGGCGCGACATCACGCAGCTCTACTCGGTCGAGGTCCTGGACGCGACGCCGCTGCCGGTCGAGACCTATGTCGCGCGCATCTCGTTCGCGCCCAGCATCCAGGACCTCATCATCATCTGCTTCGCGGCCGGGACGATGATCCTGACCGACCAGGGCCCGCGCCCGGTCGAGAATCTGCGCGCCGACGACATGGTCTGGACGCGCGATGCCGGCCATCAGCGGCTGCGCTGGACGGGCATGCGGCATCTGGACGCGGTGGACCTGGCCGCGCGCCCGGCGCTGCGCCCGATCCGCATCGCGGCCGGCGCGCTCGGCGCGGGGCAGCCCGAGGCCGATCTGCTCGTCTCGCCCCAGCACCGGGTGCTGATCCGTTCGGCCATCGCGCAGCGCATGTTCGGCACCGACGAGGTCCTAGCGCCCGCCTGCCACCTGACCGGCCTGCCGGGCATCGCCGTGGACGAGACGGTCGACGCCGTCACCTACTGCCACCTGATGTGCGAGGATCATCAGGTCCTGTCGTCGAACGGCGCGCTGACCGAGTCGCTCTATCCCGGCCCGCAGGCGCTGCGCGCCCTGGGTCAGGCCGCCCTGGACGAGATCGAGGCGATCTTCCCCGGCCTGACCACGCGCGACGACGCCGCCACCCCGGCGCGCGACCTGGTGCGCGGCGCGAAGGTGCGTCGTCTGGTCGAGCGTCACGTGGCGCAGGCGCGGCCTCTGGTCGGCTGACCCGCCCCGGCGGCGGGGGATGATGATGGTGCGGACGGCGGGACTTGAACCCGCACTTCCTTGCGGAAAACAGATTTTCGTACCACTTCGACTTTCGCCGCCGGACCCTGGGCCCGTTCGTGGTCTGGACTATCCCTTCGCCATGGTCCGAAGACGTTAGGCGCCGCCCGTCTAGTCTCTACACCTTCCCCGGATCGGGGCTTGGCTCGGGATTGGCACGGCGGGTCGCGACCCCCCACAGCGTTCCCCGAATTTGAGCGGTTCTGCACCGGGGGTTTCCCGCCCGGGCACTCCAATTGTCAAAGTCTGGTGCGTCTACCGATTTCGCCACGTCCGCATCATCATCACCTCTGCATATCGCAGGACCGGCGCCGCAGGGCAAGCCAGTGAACAAACCATAGTCAACCGAATCCGGAACCCTTGGGGGCGGGCGCTGTTGGGCCGGGACAGCGCCAGCAGAGGAGCATGCCATGTCCCGCATCACCGAGAGCCGAGGCACCGGAGGAGAGACCCGCCAGACCGGCGGTGAGGCCCTGACCACCAATCACGGCGTCCCCATCGGCGACAACCAGAACAGCCTGCGCGCGGGGGCGCGCGGCCCCACCCTGCTGGAGGACTTCGTCCTTCGCGAAAAGATTTTCCATTTTGACCATGAGCGCATTCCGGAGCGGATCGTCCATGCCCGCGGCTCGGGCGCGCATGGCTATTTCGAATGCACCGACCCGATCCCGGAGCTGACCCGCGCGGGCGTTCTGGCCAAGGCCGGCCGCACGCCGGTCTTCGTGCGCTTCTCGACCGTGGCGGGCGGTGCGGGCAGCGTGGACACGCCCCGCGACGTGCGCGGATTTGCGGTCAAGTTCTATACCGAGGAAGGGAACTGGGACCTGGTCGGCAACAACATCCCGGTCTTCTTCATCCAGGACGCCATCAAGTTTCCCGACCTGATCCATTCGGTCAAGATGGAGGCCGACAAGGGCTATCCCCAGGCCGCCAGCGCGCATGACACGTTCTGGGACTTCGTGTCGCTGATGCCCGAATCCATGCACATGGTCATGTGGGCCATGTCGGACCGGGGCATCCCGCGCAGCCTCCGCATGATCGAGGGCTTTGGCGTCCATACCTTCCGGCTGGTGAACGCCGAGGGACGGTCCACCTTCGTCAAGTTCCACTGGAAACCGCGCCTTGGCCTGCAGAGCCAGACTTGGAACGAGGCGGTCAAGACCGCGGGGGCCAATCCCGATTATCACCGTCAGGACCTCTACGAGGCGATCGAGGCGGGCGATTTCCCGGAATGGGATCTGGGCATCCAGACCTTCGACGCGGAATGGGCGGCACAGCAGCCCTATGACGTACTGGACGCGACCAAGCTGATCCCCGAGGAGGACATCCCTGTCCGCATCGTCGGGCGCATGGTGCTGGACCGCAACCCGGACAACTTCTTCGCCGAGACCGAGCAGGTCGCCTTCCTGCCGTCGAACGTGGTTCCGGGGATCGACTTCACCGACGATCCGCTGCTGCAGGGGCGGCTGTTCAGCTATCTGGACACGCAGAAGTCGCGGCTTGGCACGACGAACTTCCACCAGATCCCGGTCAATGCGCCGAAATGCCCGATGCACAATTTCCAGCGCGACGGGATGATGCAGATGGCCGTGCCCAAGGGCCGCGCGAATTACGAGCCGAACAGCCTGGATCAGGCGGGCGAGGACCCCGGTCCCCGCGCCAGCGATCAGGGCTTTGCCACCGTGCGGTCGATGACCGAGCTGGGCAACGACCCTGCCGAGAAGCTGCGCGTGCGGTCCGAGACCTTCGCCGACCATTACAGCCAGGCGCGGCTGTTCTATCGCAGCCAGACCGAGGTGGAGCAGCGCCACATCGCCGATGCGATCACCTTCGAGCTGTCGAAGGTCGGGTTGGAGCATGTGATCCGCCGCGTGCTGGGCCATCTGCGGGTCGTGGACGAGGAACTGGCCGAGATGGTGGCCGAGGGTCTGGCTGAGGACCTGCCCGATGCCGCCGTGCCCGCGCGCGAACCCGTGGACATGGCGCCGTCGGACGCTCTGTCGATCATGAAGCAGGCCAAGGCGACGCTGAAGGGGCGCAAGGTCGGCATCCTGATCGGGGAGACGGGCGACACGGACCGTGCCGAGGCCATCCGCGACGCGGTCGAGGCCGAGGGCGGCAGCGTGGTGATGATCGCCAAGGCGCGCGGCCAGGCCGATGCGCAGCTGGCGGGATCGCCGTCGGTGCTGTTCGATGCGGTGGCGCTGGTGCTGGGGGCCGAGGACGGGGCGAAACTGGCCAAGTTCAAGCCGGCGGTCGATTTCGTTTCGGACGCCTTCGCGCATCTGAAGGCGATCGGGGCGGACGAGGCCTCGGCCAAGCTGCTGGCGGCGGCCGGGGTGGTGCCGGACAAGGGCGTGACCAAGCTGGAGCCCGCAGCCTTCGTCGCGGCGGCGGCGCAGCGGTTCCATGACCGCGAGGCGAAAGTCTGGTGAGAAAGGCCGGGGGCTTCGCGCCCCCGGACCCCCGCGGGATATTTGAGTGAAGAAGAAGCGGCGCGGTCAGCCGTAGCTGCGGGTCGGGCGGTCGAAGACCTTCCGGCCCATCAGGCTACCCACCAGATCGACCATCAGTCGCGCGGTGCGGCCGCGTTCGTCGAGGAAGGGGTTCAGCTCCACGAGGTCGAGCGACGTGACCAGGCCCGATTCGTGCAGCAACTCCATCACCAGATGCGCCTCGCGGAAGGTCGCGCCGCCGGGGACCGTCGTGCCGACCGCAGGCGCGATCGAGGGGTCGAGGAAGTCCACGTCCAGGCTGACATGCAGCAGCCCGTCCGCCGCACGCACCCTGTCCAGGAAGGCGCGCAGGGGCGCGACGATGCCCTGTTCGTCCAGTACGCGCATGTCGTTCACGGTGATCTCGGTCGGCTCCATCGCGGCATGTTCGGCAGGATCGACGCTGCGGATGCCGAACATGCAGATGTTCTCGCCGGGGATCGGCGCGGGGAAGGGCGGGAAGGGGTCGAATCCCGGCATGCCGTTCGCATAGGCCATCGGCGTGCCGTGCAGGTTGCCCGAGGTCGTGCTGGCGACGGTATGGAAGTCGCTATGCGCGTCCAGCCAGATCACGAACTGCTGGCGGCCCTGCGCCTGCGCATGGGCGGCCACGCCTGCGACCGTGCCCAAGGCCAGCGAATGGTCGCCCCCCATGATGATCGGCATGCCGTGGGGCAGGGCGTCTTCGGTCGCGCGGTGCAGGGCGCGGGTCCAGGCGATGGTCTCGGGCAGGTGATGGACCGCCGGGTTGGCGCAGGTCTCGCCGCCCGGTGCGTCGGGCGTGACGTCGCCCCGGTCCTCGACGCTGTGGCCCAGGGCCTGCAGCGTCGCGGCAAGGCCTGCCGTGCGATAGGCGGCGGGGCCCATCAGGCAGCCGGGGCGGCGCTGCCCCTCGTCCACGGGGGCTCCGATCAGGATGCAGTGGGTCATGGCGCTCTCCGGTCTGGGGCTGGGGTCAGGCGCGCACGCCCTGGAAGCGGGCTTCCCAGGCAGCGCGGTCGTCGTCGCCGATCTTGGCGAACATCACCTCGGGAACGGTGAAGGCATGGCCGGGGGCCAGCGCTTGGAGGTCGTGGGCGATGTCCTGCGGCCATTCGGCACCGGTCGCGCCCATCGCCTGCAGCATGCCCTCCGCCGCGAAGGGGATGAAGGGCGCCGACAGTACGCCATAGAGGCGCACGAGGTTCAGGCCCATGCGTACCTGCATCGCGGCCTGTTCGGGATCGGTCTTGAAGACCGTCCAGGGCGCGGCCGCCTGCAGATATTCGTTGCCCAGAACCCAGATGGCGCGCAGTTCCGAGGCGGCCTTGCGGACCTCCATCGCGGCCATGTTGGCCTCGTAGGTGCGGATGCGCGCGGTCAGCGCCTCGATCAGCGCCTGTTCGGCCGGGCCGTAGGCGGGGCCTTCGGGGACCGCCTCGCCGAACTTGGCGCGGCAGAACTTGGTGATGCGGCTGACGAAGTTGCCCAGCACGTCGGCCAGGTCCTTGTTCACGGATTGCTGGAAATTCTCCCAGGTGAATTCGCTGTCGCCGGATTCGGGGGCGTGGGACAGGAGCCACCAGCGCCAGTAATCGGCGGGCAGAATCTCCAGCGCGTGGTCCATGAACACGCCGCGACCCTGCGAGGTGCTGAACTGTCCGCCCTGATAGGTCAGGTAGTTGAAGGACTTGATGTAGTCGACCATCTTCCACGGCTCGCCCGAGCCGATCAGGGTCGCGGGGAAGGAGAGCGTGTGGAAGGGCACGTTGTCCTTGCCCATGAACTGGGTGTAGGTCACGTCCTCCGCGCCCTCATCCAGACGCCACCAGCGGCGCCAGGCGGCGTCGTCGGCGCCCGCCGCATCGGCCCATTCCGCGGTCGCCGCGATATATTCGATGGGCGCATCGAACCAGACGTAGAAGACCTTGCCCTCCATCCCCGGCCAGTCCTCATCGCCGCGCCGGACCGGCACGCCCCAGTCCAGGTCGCGGGTGATGCCGCGGTCCTGCAGCCCGTCGCCGTCGTTCAGCCATTTCCGCGCGATGGAGGTCGTCAGGATCGGCCAGTCGGTCTTGGCGTCGATCCAGGCTGCGATCTCGCCCTTCAGGGCGGATTGGCGCAGGTAGAGGTGCTTGGTCTCGCGCACTTCCAGGTCGGTGGAGCCGCTGATGGCGCTGCGGGGGGCGATCAGGTCGGTCGGGTCCAACTGCTTGGTGCAGTTCTCGCACTGATCGCCGCGGGCCTTGTCATAGCCGCAATTGGGGCAGGTGCCCTCGATGTAGCGGTCCGGCAGGAAGCGGCCGTCGGCATGGGAATAGACCTGGCTCTCCACCACCTCGCGGATATAGCCCTGATCGGCCAGGCGGCCGGCAAAATGCTGGGTCAGCGCGCGGTTGCGGTCGCTGGAGGACCGGCCGTAATGGTCGAAGGACAGTCCGAAGCCGTCGGCCAGCGCCTTCTGTTCGGCATGCATGCGCGCGCAATAGTCGGCCACGGCCTCGCCGGTCTTGGCGGCGGCCAGCTCGGCCGGGGTGCCGTGTTCGTCGGTGGCGCAGATGAACATCACCTCATGGCCGCGCGCCCGCAGATAGCGGGCATAGAGGTCGGCCGGCAATTGCGAGCCGACGAGGTTGCCCAGATGCTTGATGCCGTTGATGTAGGGCAGGGCCGAGGTGATCAGGTGGCGGGCCATGGTGCGTCCTTTCGGGGTCGCGTCTCTCTAGCCGCGTTGCGCCCGGTTGAAAAGTGCGCCGTGGCGTGCCGACCCCACCGCGCGGCGGGGCCGGGGCGGCGGGGGCTCAGTGGGCCAGCATCTCCTCCACGATCTGCTCGGGGGTCATCGCGGCGGGATAGTAGGTGGGCCAGTTCGTCACCTCCTCCAGCAGCGCCGCGCGGTCGTCGCCCCAATAGAGGTGGAAATGGCCGGCCTGCGCCGGTGCGATGCCATGGTCGCTGAACTGGATGAAGGCCGGGGCGCCGGCATCGCCCGCGGTCTTGGCGAAGACGTAGCGGACGCCGCGATTGCCGCGCGCATAGGTCAGCACCTCGAACCCGTCATCGGCATAGGTGCCCGAGACCTGCGTGCCCCCCGCGTGGAAGGTCACCACATCCCCGTCGATCGTGATCCGGTCCGTGTCGGTCGCATAGCCGGTGCGGTAATAGTCGGTGTATTCCTCGGCGGTCCTATCGCCGTTCTCGGCCTTGCGCGCCATCACCGGAGCCAGCGTGCCGTCCTGCAGCAGCGGAAAGACCGACTGCCAGTCGCCGGCGTAATCCGACAGGGGCCGGGCCTCGATCTGATCGTCGTCGAAATATCCGTCATAGATGGCCTGGGCCTCGGCGCTTCGGGGATGGGCGTGATCGTGCCCATGGCCGTGATCGTGGTCGTGGGCGTGCTCATGGTCGTGGGCATGATCATGCGCGGGGGCGCCGTCCTTGGCCAAGGCAGGTCCGGTCAGCGCGATCGCGGCGGCCATGACAAGGCGTGCGGTGAGGGGGAAGCGGAGGGGCATCGGACCGGTCCTTCTGTGGTCGTTCGAATCATGCAATGATATATCATCACATAATCGGAACGCAGTAGGCGGCGCGGAGGGGCTTGGCAAGACCGTATGGGTCGGGCGGGCCGGGCGGCCCGCCACGACGGGATCAGCGCCGACGGTCGCGGCGGCTGCTCATCGGCTGGAAGGCGACGCCGACATGGGCCTCGCAATAGGGCTTGCCCGCGACCGAGGGCAGGCCGCAGAACCAGAACTTGTCGGTGGCCGGATCGCCGATCGGCCATTTGCAGGTCCGCTCGGTCAGTTCCATCAGGGTCAGCTTGCGGGCGCGCTTCTCGACCTCGCGGACCGAGGCGAGGGCCTCGGGGCTGATCTCGTTCGCGGAAGGCTGCGGCGGCAGCGGCTGGCCCGCGGGCACGATGGGCCGGCGCGGGATCGGCACGAAGGCGGGCTGGGTCGCCACCTCGGGCTCGGGGCGCGTGGGGGCTGCCGCGGGTTCGGGGCGGGCGGGCTGGACGGGCTCGGCCTGGGGCGCGCGCTGGACCGTCTCGGGCTGGGGCGCGGGCTGGGCGGGGGCGGGCTGAGCCGCGGCGGCCGGACGGGCGGCGGGCCTCGCCTCGACCACCGGCTCGGGGGCGGGGGCTGCCTCGGGCTCCTCGTTGCGGTTCGACAGTCCGAGGCGGTGGACCTTGCCGATCACCGCGTTGCGCGTCACGCCGCCCAGCTCCTTGGCGATGGCGCTGGCGGACTGGCCCTCGGACCACATGCGCTTCAGCGTCTCGACACGTTCATCCGTCCAGGACATGGCAGCCTTTCCGGGCGGGTCTGACCTGCCGCCCCATCTTGTAACCTGCGATTGGTCCCGTCACATACGGGATGCCGAGATTTAGCCGCCATGCGCCACAAATTCAAGGACCGCCAGATGACCGAGGCCCGCACCCCCGCCATGCCGCCCCTTTCCGAAAGCCCCGCGATGGGGGTGCGCCGGTTCGGTTGCGTGAACTGGCTGGGCCTTGCCACGCTGGCGCGGCGTGAGGTCATGCGCTTCATGGCCGTCTGGCAGCAGACGATCTTTGCGCCGCTGATGACGGCGGGGCTGTTCGTGGTGGTCTTCGCGCTGGCCCTGGGTCAGGGGCGCGGAGAGATCATGGGCCTGCCCTATCTGGTCTTCCTGGGGCCGGGCATCCTGATGATGACGGTGATCCAGAACGCCTTCGCCAACACCTCCAGCTCGATCACCGCGGCCAAGGTGCAGGGCAACATCGTCGACACGCTGATGCCGCCCCTGTCGGCGGGGGAGCTGCTGGCGGGCTATCTGACCGGGTCGGTGGTGCGGGCGGGGCTGGTGGCCACGGTGATCGGCACGGGCATGGTGCTGGTCACCGGACGCGGCATCGCGCATCCCGGGTGGGCGGCGCTGTTCGTGCTGCTGGCGGCGCTGATGCTGGGAGGCTTGGGCATCCTGGCTGGGATCATGGCGCAGAAGTTCGACCAGATGGCGGCGATCACCAATTTCGTCATCACGCCGCTGAGCTTCCTGTCGGGCACCTTCTATTCGGTGCAGGCGCTGCCGCAGCCCTTCAACACGCTGTCGCACTGGAACCCGATCTTCTACCTGATCGACGGGGCGCGCTATGGCGTGACCGGGGTCAGCGACGCGCCGGTCTGGCGCGGCGCGCTGATCTGCGCGGGCGTGGTCGCGGCGGTGCTGACCCTGGCGTGGCGCTGGCTGCGGTCCGGCTATCGCATGAAGCCCTGAACCCCGGCGCGGCGCGGCGCGGGCGGCATGCGGGCGGTGTTCACCGGATGTTTCGGCACAGCCGCCCCGCCGGATCGGGAAACGAGACCTCCGGACGGTTTTCGCGCTTGCGCAGGGGGGCAAAGCTGCGCATCCTTCGCGCCATGAGCAAGCGACGCGCCCGTTCCAACCGACGCTGATGCGACCTGACCGGTCCGCATCCCTGATCGCCTGCCCGCCCCCCTTCCATCGCTGCAAAGGCCAGATCCATGATCCCGCATGTCCTGCCGACCTATAACCGTGCGCCCCTTGCCTTCGAACGCGGCGAGGGCTCCTGGGCCGTCACCGTCGACGGGACGCGATACCTGGACCTGGGCGCGGGCATCGCGGTCAACGTGCTGGGCCATGCGCATCCCGACCTTGTCGCGGCGCTGACCGAGCAGGCGGGGCGGATCTGGCACGTCTCGAACCTCTACCAGATCCCCGAGCAGGAGCGGCTGGCCGACCTGCTGGTCGAACATACCTTCGCCGACACGGTGTTCTTCACCAACTCCGGCACCGAGGCGGCCGAGCTGGCCATCAAGATGGTGCGCAAGCATTGGGACCATGCGGGCGACCCCGAGCGGATCGAGATCCTGACCTTCTCGGGGGCGTTCCACGGGCGCTCCACCGGGGCCATCGCCGCGGCGGGGTCCGAGAAGATGGTCAAGGGCTTCGGCCCGCTGATGCCGGGCTTCCGCACGCTGCCCTTCGGCGATCACGAGGCGCTCAGGGCCGCGGTCAGCGACCGCACCGCCGCGATCATGGTCGAGCCGGTGCAGGGCGAGGGTGGTATCCGCCCGCTGCCCGACGCCTGCCTGCAGGGCCTGCGCGAGATCTGCGACCGGACCGGCGCGCTGCTGGTGCTGGACGAGGTGCAATGCGGCATGGGCCGGACGGGGCGGCTGTTCGCGCATGAGTATGCGGGGATCGCGCCCGACATCATGATGGTCGCCAAGGGCATCGGCGGCGGCTTTCCCCTGGGCGCCGTGCTGGCGACGGAAGGCGCGGCGGCGGGCATGGTCGCGGGGACGCATGGCTCGACCTATGGCGGCAACCCGCTGGCCTGCGCGGTCGGCGCGGCGGTCATGGGGATCGTGGCCAACCCTGCCTTCCTGGCCGAGGTGAACCGCAAGGCCGCTCTGTTTCGCCAGAGGCTGGAGGGGCTGGTCGCGGCGCATCCGCAGGTCTTCGAGGGCGTGCGGGGGCAGGGGCTGATGCTGGGCCTGAAATGCCGCGTCGCGCCCACCGATCTGGTGCGCGCCGCCTATGACCAGCATCTGCTGACCGTGCCGGCGGCCGATGACACGCTGCGCCTGCTGCCGCCGCTGACCATCACCGACGAGGAGATCGCCGAGGCCGTGGCCCGCCTGGATCGGGCCGCTACCAGCCTGAATGGCTGACCGCGGCTTCACGATGGCGATCGCGAGCGGCGCGGCCTCGGGGCGTGCGCGGTCCCTGCATGGTCGCCGGCCTGCTGCGCAACTAGTGCGACGGCCGGCCGCCGCCATGGCGCGGCTGGTCGAGCCGGGCCCGACCACGCCGCGCGCCGTGGCCGCCAGTCGCGAGGCAGGCTTTCCGGACGAGGAACTGACGGTCCGCGCGCTGACCCGCCTCCGATGAGGCGCGTGCGCCCTGCCTCTCCGTTGCCCAGATCACTCTCCTCTCCGGCCGCATCACGGGCCTGCCGCGCAGGCGCGCAGAAAGCCCGATCCGCCCCTTGACCCCGTCCGTTCGGCGGGGCTTGCTGGAGAAAAGCCGAAAGACCATGACGATGACCCATTTTCTGGATATCCACACCACCGACCGCACCGCCCTGCGCAGCATCATCGACAGCGCCCACGCCATGAAGGCTGCCCGCAACGGACGACCCAAGGGCACGCCCGACGACGAGCAGCCGCTGGCCGGGCGCATGGTCGCGCTGATCTTCGAGAAGCCCTCGACCCGCACCCGGGTCAGCTTCGACGTGGGCGTCCGGCAGCTGGGCGGGCAGACGATGATCCTGTCGGGGTCCGAGATGCAGCTGGGTCACGGCGAGACCATCGCCGACACCGCGCGGGTCCTGTCGCGCTATGTCGACCTGATCATGATCCGCACCTTCGAGGAGGCGACCCTGCACGAGATGGCGGAATATGCCAGCGTGCCGGTCATCAACGGGCTGACGAACCGCACCCATCCCTGTCAGATCATGGCGGACGTGATGACCTTCGAGGAGCATCGCGGTCCCATTGCCGACAAGAAGGTCGTCTGGTCGGGCGACGGCAACAACGTCTTCGCCAGCTTTGCCCATGCCGCGGGGCAGTTCGGGTTCGACCTGACCTTCACCGGGCCGCCGCCGCTGGACCCCGAGGCGGCCTGTCTGGACTTTGCGGCCTCGCAGGGGCGACCGGTCACGATCGAGCGCGATCCGGCGAAGGCCGTCATCGGCGCCGATCTGGTCGTCACCGACACCTGGGTCAGCATGCACGACCCGCAATCGGCCAAGGAACGGCGGCACAACCAGCTGCGCGGATACCAGATCAACGAGGCGTTGATGGCGCGCGCCCGCGAGGACGCGCTGTTCATGCATTGCCTGCCCGCCCATCGCGAGGACGAGGTCACCAGCGCGGTGATGGACGGACCCGCATCGGTCATCTGGGACGAGGCCGAGAACCGGCTGCATGCGCAGAAGGCGATCATGCGCCATTGCCTGGGCCTGTGAGCCGACCTGATTGACGGGCGGCTGACGCCGCCCGACGCCATGAGAAAAGGCCGCGCATGCTGCGCGGCCTTTCCGGTTTCGCGGCGGCGGCGCTCAGCCGATGGCGGCGGCGCGGGTCTCGTCGTCGATGGCGTCGAGATACTGGGCGAAGTTGTCGCAGAACATCTGGACCAGCTTCCTGGCCTGCGCGTCATAGGCGGCTGGGTCCGACCAGGTGCGGCGCGGGTCCAGCAGGACGTCGCTGACGCCCGGCACGCTGACCGGCACGTCGAAGCCGAAGTTCGGGTCGCGGCGGAACTCCACGTCGTTAAGGCTGCCGTCGAGCGCCGCGGCCAGCAGCGCGCGGGTCGCCGCGATCGGCATGCGCGAGCCGGTGCCGAAGGCGCCGCCGGTCCAGCCGGTGTTCACCAGCCAGCAGCTGGCGCCGTGCTGGGCGATCTTGGCCTGCAGCAGCTTGCCATAGACCTCGGGGCGGCGCGGCATGAAGGGGGCGCCGAAGCAGGTCGAGAAGGTCGGGATCGGCTCGGTCACGCCGACCTCGGTACCCGGCGTCTTGGAGGTGAAACCCGACAGGAAGTGATACATCGCCTGCGCCGGGGTCAGCCGCGCGATGGGCGGCAGGACGCCATAGGCGTCGCAGGTCAGCATGATCACGTTCTTCGGATGGCCGCCCAGGCTGGTCTGCGAAGCGTTCGAGATCGCGTCCAGCGGATAGGCGCAGCGCATGTTGTCGGTGATCGAGTTGTCCTCGAAGTCCAGCTCCAGCGTCTCGGGGTCGAAGACCATGTTCTCGATCACGGTGCCGAAGCGGCTGGTGGTGGCATGGATCTCCGGCTCGGCCTTGGCCGAGAGGTTGATCGTCTTGGCGTAGCAGCCACCCTCGAAGTTGAAGATGCCGGTGTCGGACCAGCCATGCTCGTCATCGCCGATCAGCACGCGCGAGGGGTCGGCCGACAGGGTCGTCTTGCCGGTGCCCGACAGGCCGAAGAACACCGCGCTGTCCTCGGGGTCGCCCGGCGCATGGTTGGCGCTACAATGCATGGGCATGATGCCCTTTTCCGGCAGCAGGTAGTTCAGCAGCGTGAAGACCGACTTCTTGTTCTCGCCTGCATAGGCAGTGTTGGCGATCAGGATCAGCTTCTTGTCGAAGTTCATCGCGATGACGGTTTCCGACCGGCAGCCGTGCCGCGCCGGGTCTGCCTTGAAGCCGGGGCAGTTGATGATCGTGAAGTCGGGGGTGAAGCTCGCCAGCTCCTCCGCCTCGGGACGGCGCAGCAGGTGACGGATGAAGAGGCCGTGCCAAGCCAGTTCGGTCACCACGCGCACGTCCAGCCGGTTCTCGGGATCGGCGCCGCCGAACAGGTCCTGCACGAAGTAGTCGCGACCCTTCATGTGCTGAAGCATGTCCGCGTGCAGCCGGTCGAAGGCCTCGGGCTCCATCGGCTTGTTGTTGTCCCACCAGATCGTCTGTTCGACCGACGGGGTGCGCACGACGAACTTGTCCTTGGGCGAGCGGCCGGTATGCGCACCGGTCGAGACCAGGAACGTGCCGCCCAGGCCCAGCTGCCCTTCGCCGCGAGCGACCGCCTGGGTCATCAGGGCGGGCTCCAGCAGGTTGTAGTGGACCTGACCCAGCCCCGTGATGCCTTGGTCTTCCAGACGGCAGGAGGGGTTAACGCGCGTGGTCATGGCATGCTCCGTGGCTGAGGGCGGCGACCCCGGCGGGGTGGCTTTCCCGGCCTATAGCATGGTGGATTCGGGGCGAAATCTGACAGCGCAAACGGTTAGCGTAAACATCAAATGTTATCGCCATCATTACGGTGTACGGGGCTTCCGCGCGGCATCAAGGCGGAAAATTAACCGGTTCTGGGGCAGGATCGGGCTGGGGGGTGATTCGCATGATCCAGATTCACGCGACGACGGTCGCGGTCGAGGGGCAGGGCCTCGTCATCCTGGGTCCGTCCGGGGCAGGCAAGTCCAGCCTGGCGCTGCAGCTCATGGCTGTGGGGGCGGCGCTGGTCGCCGACGACCGCACCGATCTGCGCCTGTCGGCGGGTCGCCTGATCGCGCAGGCGCCGCTGCCGCTGCTGGGGCGGATCGAGGCGCGCGGGGTGGGCATCCTGGGCGCAGCGCCCGCTCCTCCAACCGCCATCATGCTGGCCTGCGATCTTGGGCGAACCGAAGAGGATCGTCTGCCACAGATGCGGCATCATGAATGGCTGGGGGTCCGGGTTCCGCTTGTGCTGGGACCCTATCGGCCCCATCTTTATGCTGCGTTGCGGCAGCTGATGACGGGCCATCGTCTTGCATGAGCGGACCGACGCGATTTGACCGACGGGGTCGCAGGACATCGAGGAGCCGACCGATGGATCAGGACGTCGACAGTTTCGCCGCGCAGAGGCTGGTTCTGGTGACGGGACCGTCGGGGGCCGGGCGCTCCACCGCGATCAACGTGCTGGAGGATCTGGGCTTCGAGGCGATCGACAACCTGCCGCTGTCGCTGATCCCGCGTCTGCTGGACGGGCCGCCCCGGCACGCGCCGCTGGCCTTGGGGCTGGACGTGCGCAACCGCGATTTCTCGGCCGCCAACGTGATCGAGCTGATCGACCGGCTGACCCGCCTGCCGGGCTTCGCGCCCGAGGTGCTGTATCTGGACTGCGTCGCCGACGTCCTGGTGCGTCGCTACAACGAGACGCGTCGCCGCCATCCGCTGACCCCCGACGCCGCGCCTATGGCGGGCGTTCTGGCCGAGATCGACCTGCTGGCGCCGATCCGGGCGCGGGCCGACGTACTGGTGGACACGACCGACCTGTCCCCGCACGACCTCAAGGCCGAGCTGATGCAGTGGTTCGACGTGCGCCCGGACCGGCGTCTGGGCCTGTCGCTGCACTCCTTCAGTTACAAGCGGGGCGTGCCGCGCGGCTTGGACATGATGTTCGACTGTCGTTTCCTGGCCAATCCGCATTGGGACGCGGCGTTGCGGCCGCTGGACGGGCGCGACCCGCGCGTCCAGGGCCACGTCGCCGCCGATCCGCGATTCGCCGAATTCTTCCAGCGCACTCGCGATCTGGTTCAGTTCCTCCTGCCCGCGCACACGGATGAGGGGAAATCGCATCTGGCGGTCGGCTTCGGCTGTACCGGAGGGCAACACCGTTCCGTCACTTTGGTTGAAAAGATGGCGGTTGCGCTTGCGGATGCGGGCTGGCCGGTGTCAATAAGACACAGGGAACTGGAACGCCGTGCCGCGGCCGCGCCGCAGGCAGCCACCGAGGTCACGGCCTCGAGCGCACCGATGGTGCAGAGGCAGGCGTCATGATGGTTCGGCTGTTCGGGCGGTTCTTTGGGCTTGGTGGGGCGCGTTGATCGGAATTGTCATAGTGGCACATGGCGGACTGGCCCGGGAGTATCTCTCGGCGGTCGAGCATGTCGTGGGGCCTCAGGTCGGCATCGCGGCCGTCGCGATCGAGGACGATCACGACCGCGCGGCCAAGACGGCGGAAATCAAGGCCGCGGCGGATGCGGTGGACGGGGGGCACGGGGTCATCCTGGTCACCGATCTCTTCGGCGGCTCTCCGTCGAACCTGTCGCTGCCGGCCTGCGCGGTGCGCGGGCGCACGATCCTCTACGGGGCCAACCTGCCCATGCTGGTCAAGCTGGCCAAGTCGCGCCACCTGAGCGTGCCGGATGCCGTCGGTCACGCCGCCGAGGCCGGTCGCAAGTACATCGATTCCTACAACGTGCCGCCCGAGGCGCGTCTCGACAACGGAAGCCATCCCGCATGACCGAGCCTGTGACGCGCGATCTGTCGATCATCAACGTCAAGGGCCTGCATGCCCGCGCCAGCGCCAAGTTCGTCGACGTGGTCGAGCGCTTCGACGCCAAGGCCCGCGTCGAGAAGGACGGGATGAGCGTGTCGGGCGACAGCATCATGGGCCTTCTGATGCTGACCGCGCCGCGCGGCAGCCATATCCGCGTGACGACCAGCGGTCCCGACGCCCAAGCCCTGGCCGATGCTCTGGAGGCGCTGGTGGGCGACTATTTCGGCGAAGGCATGTAGTGCCCGCCCCTCGGGACCCCGACCGCAAGTCCTATCACCACGGCAATCTGCGACAGGCGCTGGTCGAAGCGACCGCGGACCTGGTGCAGGAGCAGGGGCCGCAGGCCTTCACCCTGACCGAGGCTGCGCGTCGGGCCGGCGTGTCCGCGGCCGCCCCCTATCGCCATTTCAAGGGCCGCGACGACCTGCTGGAGGAGGTCGCCCGGCAGGGCTTCCTGGAATTTGCCGCGCGGCTGGAGGCGGCCTTCGACGGTGGGCGGCCGCGGCCGCTGACGGCCTTCCTGCGGATGGGGCAGACCTATCTGGACTTCGCCGCCGACCGGCCGGGCTATTACATGGCGATGTTCGAAAGCGGCATCTCGGTCGCGGGGAATGCGGATCTGGCCGCGGCCTCGGGTCGGGCGCAGGGCGTGCTGGTAACCGCCGCCGAGGCACTGGCCGCACGCCTGCCCGCGGAAAGCCGCCCCCCGGCACGGATGGTCGCCAACCACATCTGGGCGCTGAGCCACGGCGTGGTCGAGTTGTTCGGCCGCGGCAAGCCCGGTGGCCGCAGCCCCGTCGGGCCGTCGGAAATGCTGGAGAGCGGCGCCCTGATCTATCTGCGCGGGCTGGGCCTGATCCCCGAGTGAAATTCGCAGTGCCGCCCTTGACGGAGACGAGAGCGTCTCCCATCTATGTAAATGTAATTCACATTAACATCGGGAGACCCACTCATGACCACCGCAATACCCGTGCTTCGCCCGGCCTCGACCGGTCAGCGGATCGGTGAGCTGCTGACGCGGGGACGCGACTGGCTGGACCGGCGCGGCCGCCCGGCCTGGATCGTCGCGACCGTCCTGGCCTTCATCGCCGCCTGGCCCGTGGGCCTCGCCCTTCTGGGCTACATGATCTGGAGCAAACGCATGTTCGGAACCGCCAAGCGCACCATCGCGCCCCTCTATTCCGCCCCCAGCACCGGCAACAGCGCCTTCGACGCCTATCGCGCCGAGACCTTGAAGCGGCTTGAGGACGAGCATCGCGACTTCGTCGAATTCCTGGCCCGCCTGCGCGAGGCCAAGGACAAGGCCGAGTTCGACCAGTTCATGGAAAAACGCGACGCCAAGACCGACGCCTGAGGCGCGGTCGGCGGAGGGAAATGCGGGCCGGGCGGAATCGTCCGGCCCGCAGACCTGTCAGCGGGTCGGGACCGGCGTCTCGCCGCGATAGTCGTAGAAGCCGCGTCCGGTCTTGCGGCCCAGCCAGCCGGCCTCGACATACTTGGTCAGCAGCGGGCAGGGGCGATATTTCGTGTCGGCCAGCCCGTCATGCAGCACGTTCATGATGGCGAGGCAGGTGTCCAGGCCGATGAAGTCGGCCAGTTCCAGCGGACCCATCGGATGGTTCGTGCCCAGCTTCATCGCGCTGTCGATGCTGCTGACGGACCCCACGCCCTCGTAGAGCGTATAGACCGCCTCGTTGATCATCGGCATCAGGATGCGGTTGACGATGAAGGCGGGAAAATCCTCGGCCGTGGCCGAAGTCTTGCCCAGCTTCTCGACGACCTCGTGCAGGGTCTTGTAGGTGGCCTCGTCTGTGGCGATGCCGCGGATCAGCTCGACCAGCTGCATCACCGGGACCGGGTTCATGAAGTGAAAGCCCATGAACTTCTCGGGGCGATCCGTCCGCGACGCCAGTCGCGTGATCGAGATTGACGAGGTGTTCGAGGTCAGGATCGTCTCGGGCTTCAGATGCGGGACCAAATCCTCGAAGATCGCCTGCTTGACGGTCTCGCGCTCGGTCGCGGCCTCGATCACCAGATCGCAGCGGCCCAGGTCCTGCAGGCGCAGCGTGGTGCTGATGCGCGCCATGGCGCGGGCCTTGTCGTCGGCGGCGATCTTCTCGCGGCTGACCTGGCGTTCCAGGTTGCGGTCAATCAGGGCGACGGCCTTGTTCAGCGCATCCTGGCTGATGTCGGTCAGCAGCACGTCATAGCCCGCGACCGCAAAGACATGGGCGATGCCGTTGCCCATCTGACCCGCACCGATCACGCCCACCGACTGAACCGCCATACCCGCATCTCCCTGTTCGACGCGCGGACGATAGGGCGGGGGCGCGGGTGCCGCAATGCAAAACCGCCCCCGGATGGGGGCGGCTGCACGGCGCTGTCCGAGGGATCAGAGCTTTTCGGTCAGTTCCGGAACGACGGTGAAGAGGTCGCCCACCAGGCCGTAATCGGCGACCTGGAAGATCGGCGCCTCCTCGTCCTTGTTGATGGCGACGATGACCTTGCTGTCCTTCATCCCCGCCAGGTGCTGGATCGCGCCGGAGATGCCGACCGCGACATAGAGTTCCGGCGCGACGACCTTGCCGGTCTGGCCCACCTGCCAGTCGTTCGGCGCATAGCCCGAATCGACCGCCGCGCGCGATGCGCCGACCGCGGCACCCAGCTTGTCGGCCAGGGTCTCGATGATCGCGAACTGCTCCTTGGAGCCGAGGGCGCGGCCACCCGACACGACGCGCCCGGCCGAGGTCAGCTCGGGGCGGTCGCTTTTGGCGACCTCGTCGTTCAGCCATTTCGACAGGGCCGGATCGTCGGCCAGGGTCGCATCCCCGACCGGCGCGGCAGGGCCTTCACCGGCGGCGTCGAAGCTGGCCGTGCGGATGGTCATGACCTTGGTCGCATCGCCCGACTTGACCGTCTGGATGGCGTTGCCGGCATAGACCGGGCGTTCGAACGTGTCCGCATCGATGACCGCCGAGACGTCCGAGATCACCATCACGTCCAACAGCGCCGCGACGCGGGGCATGACGTTCTTGGCATCCGTCGTCGCGGGGGCGGCGATGTGACTGTAATCGCCCGCCAGCGCCGCGATCAGCGCCGCGGTGGGTTCGGCCAGGCGATGCCCGTAACGGGCGTCCTCGGCCACCAGGACCTTCGACACGCCGGCGATGGTCGCGGCCTGATCTGCGGCCGCACGGGCCTGCGCCCCGGCGCAGAGCACCGTCACGTCGCCCAGAGAGGCCACGGCGCCCACGGCCTTGGCCGTCGCGTCGCGGCTCAGTTCGCCATTGGTGACTTCGGCCAGAAGAAGAACAGCCATCACACGACCCCCGCTTCCTTGAGTTTCGACACCAGCTCGTCCACCGAGCCGACCTTGATGCCCGCCTTGCGGCCCTCGGGCTCGCGGGTCTTGACGACCGTCAGGCGCGGGGTGACGTCGACGCCGTAATCGGCGGCGGTCTTCTCCTCCAGCGGCTTCTTCTTGGCCTTCATGATGTTGGGCAGCGAGGCATAGCGCGGCTCGTTCAGGCGCAGGTCGGCGGTGACGATGGCGGGCAGCTTGACCTCGATGGTCTGCAGGCCGCCATCGACCTCGCGCGTGACCTGGGCCGCGTCGCCCGCGATCTCCAGCTTGCTGGCGAAGGTCGCCTGGCTCCAGCCCAGCAGCGCCGACAGCATCTGGCCGGTCGCGTTCATGTCGTTGTCGATCGCCTGCTTGCCGGCGATGACCAGTTGCGGCTGTTCGGCATCGACGATGGCCTTGAGGATCTTGGCGACGGCCAGCGGCTCGATGTCCTGATGCACGTCATCGGCTGCGACGACCAGGATGGCGCGGTCCGCACCCATGGCCAGCGCGGTGCGCAGCGTCTCGGCGGCCTGCTTGACGCCGATGCTGACGGCGACGATCTCGGTGGCGGCGCCCTTCTCCTTCAGACGGATCGCCTCCTCGACGGCGATCTCGTCGAAGGGGTTCATCGACATCTTCACGTTGGCCAGATCGACACCCGATCCGTCCGCCTTCACGCGGGCCTTCACGTTGTAGTCGATCACGCGCTTGACTGGCACGAGGACTTTCATCGGCCTCTCTCCCTTGGTTTGCGTCATCTGTCGGCGGGATTGTTAGACAGCAAGATCGGGCAAGGACAGGGCAAAAACGCCGCGGGACGCAGCGTTTGCGCCCCGCAGCCGTGATGTCGGGCGCTAACGGCTGGCGCCCGGCACCCACAGGATGTCGTCCGCGCCGTTGCGGTTCACGACCCGGCCCGCCACGAACAGCCAGTCCGACAGCCGGTTCAGATAGCGGATCGCGGCGGTGTTCACGTCGCCGCCCGCCAGCAGTTCGGTCGCGCGCCGCTCGGCCCGGCGGGCGACGGTGCGCGACAGGTGCAGATGCGCGGCAAGCGGGCTGCCGCCGGGAAGGATGAAGCTGCGCAGCGGCGCCAGATCCGCGTTCATCGCGTCGATCTCGGCCTCCAGCCGGTCGACCTGGGCGTCGATGATGCGCAGCACGGGGTATCCGGCGCTGTCATCCGCCGCCATGTCCGGCCGCGCCAGGTCCGCGCCCAGGTCGAACAGGTCGTTCTGGATCACGCCGATCTGCCGGGCCAGATCGCCCGTCGCGTGCAGGCGGCAGAGGCCCAGGGTGGCGTTCAGCTCGTCGACGGTGCCATAGGCCTCGACGCGGGGGTCGTGCTTGGGCACGCGGGTGCCGTCGGACAGCGCCGTGTCGCCCTTGTCGCCGGTGCGGGTGTAGATGCGGTTCAGGACGACCATCACGCAGCCCTCAGCCACAGGAACAGCATCATGATGACCAGCGCCGCGGCCTGGGCATAGAGGCGCCAGCGCATCATGCGGTTGCCGTGCTTGCGGTTGAAGTCGCCACCCTTGGCGAAGCCGCCGATGCCGGTCAGCAGGATGGCGATCACGACGCCGACGGACAGGATCGTGACGAGGAACAGGGATTGATCGGGCATGGGGGACACCGCCTTTCGCCCGCCAACCTAGTTGCGCCGCGCAAACCAGTCCAGTGCGCGGGTCGGCAGAACCCGCCGCGCGACGCCCGAAATCCGCGTGGGCGTTGTGACATAGTAGCGCGGGGCAGGGTTTGCGGCCGTCAGCGCGGTCAGGATGCGCTCGCTGACCGCGCGGGGCGGCAGCTCGAACCGGTCCTTGCCGGAGGGCTCGTAGAGGCGTTTCAGCAGGCTGGCGCGGTACTGGTCGGCGCGCGGGCTGGCCCGCCAGTCCACCCACCGTTCGAAATGCGGGATGGCGTTCTCGCGGATGCGGCTGGTGATGGGGCCGGGCTCGATCAGGGTGACGTGGATGCCGGTGCCGTGCATCTCCAGGCGCAGCACGTCGGTCAGCCCCTCCAGCGCGAATTTCGTCGCCACATAGGGACCGCGCCACGGGATGCCCACCAGCCCCAGGACCGAGCTGATGGTGATGATCCGCCCCGCGCCGCGCTCGCGGAAATGCGGGATCAGGCGGCGCGTCAGGTCATGCGTGCCGAACAGGTTCACCTCGAAGATGGCGCGCAGCGCGTCGCGGGGCATGTCCTCGACCGCGCCGGGCAGGGCGAAGGCCGCGTTGTTGACCAGCGCATCGACCGGCCCGCCCGCCAGCGCGTCCCGCACGCAGGCCGCGACGCTCTCCGGATCGGCCAGGTCCAGGAACAGGCACTCCATCCCCTCGGCGCGCCGTGCGTCGATGTCCTCGGGGCTGCGACAGGTGGCCACCACGCGCCAGCCCTGCGCCTGCAGATGGCGCGCCGCGTCCAGCCCGATGCCCGACGAACAGCCGGTGATCAGCACCCGCCTCATGGTGCCTCGGGCGACAGGAACCGGCCCGCGACGAAGCCCGCCTGGCCGTCGGCGGTACGCACCTGCACCCATTCCGACGCGGTGGAGCCGACGGGCGTCACCGCCGTGCCGCCGGACAGGCCCGTCACCACGGCGAAATCGGTGCCCGGACCCACGCGCATGTTCACCCGGTCGCCGGTGACATAGAGGACCGGCCCCGCCTCGGGCGCCTCCTGCGGGGCGTCGGGCGTGCCCGAGGGGTATTCGGGGGACGGCTCCAGCGGCGGGCCGGGAAAGCGCTGGACGCGTTCGGGGGTCTGGCTGGCGGCGGGCAGCACCGCGACCGCCGGCGTGGCGGGCAGCGTGCCCGAGGGCGGGGCGGTCAGGGTGGGCGCACCCGCATCCTGTGCGGCGCTGACCGGGGCTGCGGGTGTCGCGCCCGCCCGCTCGGCGCGCAGGTCCTCCTTGCCCATGCCGTCCAGCACCAGAAACAGGATCGCCAGCGTCAGCAGCGTCAGAAGTCCCAACCGGATCATGGCCTCGTCACCCCTCTCCCCCCCGAAGCGCGCCGCGGCGGCCCCGTTCCCGGAATCGTTACCCGATTCGCGGGTGCAACGCCACGCGGGGCTCTGCGTTCCGTGCCATCGGCCCGCGGCCCTTTTCGATCTGGACCGGCGGCCCGGCCCGCCTTATCCACGGTCCATGGCCGACGATCTGATCCCCCAGCCCGACAAGGGCACCCATTCCGAACCGCTCAGCCGCGCGATCGGCGAGCGTTACCTGACCTATGCGCTGTCCACGATCATGCATCGCGCGCTGCCCGATGCGCGCGACGGGCTGAAGCCGGTGCACCGCCGCATCCTCTACGCGATGCGCGAACTCAGGCTGGCGCCGAACGGGGCCTTCCGCAAGTCGGCCAAGATCACCGGCGACGTGATGGGCAACTATCACCCGCATGGCGACGCCGCGATCTATGACGCCATGGCGCGCCTGGCCCAGGATTTCGCCATGCGCTATCCGCTGGTGGACGGGCAGGGGAACTTCGGCAACATCGACGGCGACAACCCGGCCGCCGCGCGCTACACCGAGGCCCGCCTGGCCGCCGCCTCCGAGGCGCTGATGGAGGGGCTGGCCGAGGACGCGGTCGATTACCGCCCGAACTACGACGGCACCCTGACCGAGCCGGTCGTGCTGCCCGCGGCCTTCCCGAACCTTCTGGCCAACGGCGCGTCGGGCATCGCGGTGGGCATGGCCACGAACATTCCGCCCCACAACCTGCACGAGGTCGTGGATGCCTGCCTGCATCTGATCAAGACGCCGGATGCGCGCGACGACACGCTGGCCGGGATCATCCAGGGGCCCGACTTTCCGACCGGCGGCGTGCTGGTCGAGAGCCGCGAGTCGATCGCCGAGACCTATCGCACCGGGCGCGGCGCCTTCCGGCTGCGCGCGCGCTGGAGCCAGGAGGACCTGGGCCGCGGGCTGTGGCAGATCGTCGTCACCGAGATCCCCTATCAGGTCCAGAAGTCCAAGCTGATCGAGCGCCTGGCCGAGCTGATCCAGACCCGCAAGATTCCGATCCTGGCCGATGTGCGCGACGAATCCGCCGAGGACGTGCGCATCGTGCTGGAGCCGCGCGCCCGCAACGTGGACCCCGATCAGCTGATGGGCGCGCTGTTCCGCGCCAGCGACCTGGAGATCCGCTTCAACCTGAACATGAACGTGCTGATCGACGGGCGCGTGCCCAAGGTCTGCTCGCTCAAGGAGGTGCTCCGCGCCTTTCTGGACCACCGCCGCGAGGTGCTGGTCCGCCGCGCGAGCTTCCGGCTGGAGAAGATCGCCGCCCGGCTGGAGGTGCTGGAGGGCTATCTGGTCGCCTATCTGAACCTGGACCGCGTGATCGAGATCATCCGCACCGAGGACGACCCAAAGGCCGTGATGGCCGCCGAGTTCGGCCTGTCCGAGGTCCAGGTCGAGGCGATCCTGAACATGCGCCTGCGCGCGCTGCGCAAGCTGGAGGAGATCGAGCTGCGCGCCGAACGCGACGCCCTGCTGGCCGAGCGGGAGGGGCTGCAGGCCATGCTGGACAGCGAGACCGCGCAATGGGCGCGCATCAGTGATCAGCTGAAGGAGGTGCGCAACCTCTTTGGCAAGTCGCGCCCCGAGGGGCAGCGCCGCACCACGATCAGCGAGGCGACCGAGATGCCCGTGATCGACCTGGAGGCCATGATCGAGCGCGAGCCGGTGACGGTCATCCTGTCGAAGATGGGCTGGATCCGCAGCATGAAGGGCCACCAGCCGCTGGATGCGGAGCTGAAGTTCAAGGATGGCGACGGTCCCGGCCACGCGCTGCATGCCGAGACGACCGACAAGCTGATGGTCTTCGCGTCGAACGGGCGGTTCTACACGATCCCGGTCAACACCCTGCCCGGCGGGCGCGGCATGGGAGAGCCGCTGCGCCTGATGATCGACCTGCCCAACGAGGCCGAGGTGATCGCCATGTTCCCCTGGCGGGAGGGGGCGAAGTATCTGGTCGCCTCGCGTGCGGGGGACGGCTTCGTGGTGGGGGCCGCCGACATCCTGGCCCAGACCCGCAGCGGCAAGCAGGTGCTGAACGGCGATGCGCGGCTCTGCCGTCCGGTCGGCGGCGATCATGTCGCGGTGATCGGAGAGAACCGCAAGATGCTTGTCTTCCCGCTGGCAGAGCTGCCCGAGATGTCGCGCGGCAAGGGCGTTCGGCTTCAGCGCTATGGCAAGGGTGGCGGACTGGTCAAGGATGACGAGTTGGTCGATGCCATCTGCCTGGTGCTGGCGCAGGGCCTCTCCTGGCCGATGACGGGCGGCAAGACGCGGCACGAGCCGGACCTGACCGAATGGCTGGGCAAGCGCGGCGGCACGGGCCGCATGGCGCCGCGCGGTTTCCCGCGCGACAACCGCTTCGCCTGACGGGGCCTAGAGGCCGCCGCCGCCGACCGAGCCGAAATATTCGCCGGTGATGTAGCTGGCCTCGTCCGAGGCCAGCAGCACATAGATCGGCGCGATCTCGACCGGCTGGCCGGGGCGGCCCAGGGGTTGGCTGGCGCCATGCTCCTGCGCCTTGTCGGTCGGCTGGCCGCCGCTGATCTGCAGCGCGGTCCAGTAGGGGCCGGGGCAGACCGCGTTCACCCGGATCGCGCGGGGGGCCAGCTGCTTGGCCAGCGACTGCGCGAAGGCCACGTTCGCGGCCTTGGTCTGAGCATAGTCGAACAGATGCGCCGACCCCGAGAAGGCCTGCACCGACGACGTGATGATGATCGACCCGCCCGCGCCCATATGCGGCAGCGCCGCCCGCGTCACCCAGAAGGGCGCATAGACGTTGGTCTTCATCGTGGCGTCGAAATCCTCGGTCGTCAGGTCTTCCAGCCGGTTGCAGAACTGCTGCCGGCCGGCGTTGTTGACCAGGATGTCCAGACCGCCCAGCTGCGACACGGCGCTTTCAACCATCTCCTTGCAGAAACCCTCCTCGCGCAGGTCGCCGGGGATCGCGACGGCCACGCGGCCCTCGGCCTCGATGAGGGCTACGACGCCATCGGCATCGGCCTGCTCGTCCGGCAGATAGGTGATGGCCACGTCTGCACCCTCGCGCGCGAAGGCGATGGCGGCGGCCGCGCCGATGCCGCTGTCGCCGCCGGTGATCAGGGCGCGCTTGCCCGCCAGACGGCCGGTGCCGCGATAGCTGGTCTCGCCATGATCGGGGCGGGGGTCCATGTCGCGGGCCAGTCCCGGGAACGGCTGCTCCTGAGCGGGAAAATCGGGGGCGGGCAGGCGCGGATCGGTGATGGCGCCGCTGCGGAAGGGCGGGTGGACGGGCGTCTCGGACATGGGGCCTCCTTCGGTCGGTTGCGAAGGCCAACCGCAGGGGCGGGCGATTGTTCCGGCTGATCTTTGACGCCCGCCGCCACGAAAAGGGGCCGCCATCCCTGCGGATCGCGGCCCCCCGTCATGCGCCCCGATCGTCTCAGGCGTTGTAGAGCGGCATCACGCCCGCCTCGCGGTGGATGCCGTTCACCGCCGCGCGGTCCAGCTTCATCGCCACGGCCAGATCGTTCAGATAGCGGGCCTCGGCCTCGCTGTCGAAGTCGATGGCCAGAAGCGACATCAGATAGACCTGACGCTCCATCCCCTCGGGCACGTCGCGGGCCAGGCCCGCCGCGTCGACGGGGGCGGCCATCTGGTCGCGGATGAACTGCCGCTCGTCCGCGTCCAGATCATCGCCCAGATGGCCCAGCAGGCGCTGGCGTTCGGCGTCGTCGACATGGCCGTCGGACTTGGCCGCCTGGATCATGGCGCGCAGCATCAGCCCGGCCATGGCGTTCTGTTCCGGGGTGGGGGCGACCTGCGGCTCGGCGTCATGGGACAGCGCGTCGTCGAAGAGCGATCCGAATGTCGCGTTGTTGCGCTCCTGCGAGCCTTTTGTGGCCAGATGCCCGACCGCGCCACCCGCCGCAGCGCCGCCCAGAAGACCGCCCAGCATGCCGCCCAGACCGCCGCCCGTGCCCGTGCCCGCGCCGCGCGGCTGGCCGCCCAGCTTGTCCAGCAGACCGCCCAGGGAGCCGTGCGCCCCGCCGCCCGCGCCGCCCCCCAGGGCGCGGCCCAGCATCTGGTTCAGGCTGCCGCCCGAACTGCCGGTGTTGTTGGCCAGCAGGTTGTCCAGAAGGCCGCCGCCGACCTTGCGATGACCGGGCCTGCCACCGTGCTGGTTGTTCATCATCCCGCCGATCCCCTTGGCCAGCATCACGCCGGCGGCGACCTTGGTCAGGCTCTTCATCAGGCTCATCGTGTTTCCCCCTTCGTGGACGGGCGCGGATGGATCATCCGGCCCCTTGCGCCAGAAACGATATGGGGCGTGCGCCGGTTCCTGCAATGCGCGGCGTCGGGGCGGCCCGGACGGGCGGCTATCGCACGCGGCGACGCATGCCTCCCCTTGATTTCCCCGCCTGCGCCTTATAGATCGCGGCGCATGTCAATCCGGGGCCCTTCAGCCATGCCCCGCGGATCCAGGAGGCCGACATGGCAAAGGCAAAGTTTGAACGGACGAAACCGCACGTGAACATCGGGACCATCGGTCACGTTGACCATGGCAAGACGACGCTGACGGCCGCGATCACGAAGTACTTCGGCGAATTCCGCGCCTACGACCAGATCGACGGCGCGCCGGAGGAGAAGGCCCGCGGGATCACGATCTCGACCGCGCACGTGGAATACGAATCGGAATCGCGCCACTACGCGCACGTGGACTGCCCGGGCCACGCCGACTACGTCAAGAACATGATCACCGGTGCCGCCCAGATGGACGGCGCGATCCTGGTCGTGAACGCCGCCGACGGCCCGATGCCGCAGACGCGCGAGCACATCCTGCTGGGTCGCCAGGTGGGCATCCCCTACATGGTCGTCTACCTGAACAAGGTCGACCAGGTGGATGACGAGGAGCTGCTGGAGCTGGTCGAGATGGAAGTCCGCGAGCTGCTGAGCTCGTACGACTATCCGGGCGACGACATCCCGATCATCAAGGGTTCGGCCCTGGCCGCGATGGAAGGCCGCGACAAGGAGATCGGCGAGGATTCGATCCGCGCGCTGATCGCCGCCGTCGACGAGTACATCCCGACCCCCGAGCGTGCGATCGACCAGCCGTTCCTGCTGCCGATCGAAGACGTGTTCTCGATCTCGGGCCGCGGCACCGTGGTCACCGGCCGCATCGAGCGCGGCGCGGTGAACGTGGGCGACGAACTGGAGATCGTGGGCATCCGCGACACCAAGAAGACCACCTGCACCGGCGTCGAGATGTTCCGCAAGCTGCTGGACCGCGGCGAGGCCGGCGACAACGTGGGCGTCCTGCTGCGCGGCATCGACCGTGACGGCGTCGAGCGCGGCCAGGTCCTGGTCAAGCCGAAGTCGGTCACCCCGCACACCCAGTTCGAGGCCGAGGCCTACATCCTGACCAAGGAAGAGGGCGGCCGCCACACGCCGTTCTTCGCGAACTACCGCCCGCAGTTCTACTTCCGGACCACGGACGTGACCGGCACCGTCAAGCTGCCCGAGGGCACCGAGATGGTGATGCCCGGCGACAACCTGAAGTTCGAGGTCGAGCTGATCGCGCCGATCGCGATGGAGGAGAAGCTGCGCTTCGCCATCCGCGAAGGCGGCCGCACCGTCGGCGCCGGCGTCGTCTCCAAGATCCTGAAGTGATCCGACAGACCGCGTAAGCGAGAGGGCCGCCCGAGAGGGCGGCCCTTTTTCATGGTGAGGAGGGGGTGATGGCCGCAGTCTTCGACGCATGGCGCGCCGCCGACAGGTGGCCGCGATGGCTGAAGGCGCTGGCGCTGCTGGTCTTCGTCGTCCCCTGGTTGCCGGTCCTGGGCCTGATGGTTGGATGGAGCTCTCTGCCCGTGTCCGGCGACCGCGACCTGACGGTGCTGCCGCAGATGGCCGGAGCGGCAGCCTCTCTGGCCCTGACCCTTCCCCTCATGATGACGGGCCTGGAAAGGATGCCGCAGGGGTTGCGCATTCTCTGGCACGTCGCGGCGGTCGCCTTTCTTGCCCTCACCGCCTGGAGCAACGCCACGGCGGGCTGGTCCTTTCTGGATGCCTTGATGCGCGGCCAGCCGAAACGGGCAGACTATGTCATCCGCGACGTGACGCCCGGCGGCGATGCCAAGTGCCCCGATGCCGTCCATCTTGCCGGCCTGCCCCTGATGTGGGACCGCCTCTGCGGTGTCGACCCGGACATCCTGCGCGGACTTCGACCGGGCATGCCGGTGACGGTGGCAGGGCGCGGAACGGATCGCTGGATCATCGTCACCGGCATCGTCGATCGGTCATCCTGACCGTCGCACGGGACGCCGCGTGATTTCTGCTTCAGATCCGCCGATTGGCGCTTGACGCCCCCGCGCGGGTGACCTAAATCGCCGCTCAGCGTGGCGGAGTAGCTCAGTTGGTTAGAGCAGCGGAATCATAATCCGCGTGTCGGGGGTTCGAGTCCCTCCTCCGCTACCACGTTTCCCCCCGGACATCACCGTGCTGAAGGCGCCCGCGCAGGGCGATCGGACCTGCATGCCTGCAGTCAGGCCCGATGCCCGCCTTCTTGTGCGGCGGGGTCGGCAGGGTGTTGACGCCGGGCGCATGATGATCCATATGACCGCATCGCCGTCGGTCCGTGAGAATCGATGGCTTTTGCATGGGCCGCCCGGCTTCCAGGGCGGCCTTGCAGTTTTCATGACGGTCCGATGCTGGCCCCGCGTGGTGCGCTGTCAGCCTCTCGACTGGAACTCCCCGCCAGAGGGATGACTATGCAAAGCCAGAATATCCGGATCCGGCTCAAGGCGTTTGACTATCGTGTGCTGGATGCCAGCACCCAGGAGATCGTCAACACCGCCAAGCGCACCGGCGCGACCGTCCGCGGTCCGATTCCGCTGCCGAACAAGATCGAGAAATTCACTGTCCTGCGCGGTCCGCACATCGACAAGAAGTCGCGCGACCAGTGGGAGATCCGCACGCACAAGCGTCTGCTGGACATCGTCGATCCGACGCCGCAGACCGTTGACGCCCTCATGAAGCTCGACCTCGCCGCCGGCGTGGACGTCGAGATCAAGGTCTGAGGAGGCTGATCATGTTGCGTACCGGTATCATCGCCAAGAAGCTGGGCATGACCCGTCTGTTCCTCGAGGACGGCCGTCAGGTCCCCGTCACCGTCCTGCAACTGGACGGTCTGCAGGTCATCGCGCAGCGCACCGCTGACCGCGACGGCTACACCGCCGTCCAGCTGGGCGCCGGAGAGGCCAAGGCCAAGCGCACGACCGCAGCCATGCGCGGTCACTTCGCCAAGGCCTCGGTCGCGCCCAAGCGCAAGATCGCGGAATTCCGCGTCGCCGAAGAGAACCTGATCAATGTCGGTGAGGAGATCACGGCTGACCACTACTTCGCGGGTCAGTACGTGGACATCGCCGGCACCTCGATCGGCAAGGGCTTCGCGGGCGCCATGAAGCGTCACAACTTCGGTGGTCTGCGCGCCTCGCACGGCGTGTCGATCAGCCACCGTTCGCACGGCTCGACCGGCCAGTGCCAGGACCCCGGCAAGGTGTTCAAGGGCAAGAAAATGGCGGGCCACCTGGGTGCCGTCCGCGTCACCACGCAGAACCTGCAGGTCGTCCGCACGGATTCCGAGCGCGGCCTGATCATGGTCAAGGGCTCGGTTCCGGGTTCGAAGGGTGGCTGGGTCACCATCAAGGACGCGGTCAAAAAGGCCACGCCCGAGAACCTGATCTATCCCGCCGCGCTGCGTTCGGCCGCCAATGAGGCCAAGCGCCTGGCCGAGGAAGCCGCTGCTGCTGCCGCCGCCGAGGAGGAAGCCGCCCGCGAGGAGGCCGCCCGTCTGGCCGCCGAGCAGGAAGCCGCCGCCCTGGCCGAGGCCGAGGCCTCGATCAAGTCGGACAAGGAGCACGCCGATCCCAATGCGGAAGAGCCGGCCTCCAATGACGACGCGCCGGAAGGAGACAAGTGATGAAACTTGATGTGATCAAGCTGGATTCCGGCGCTGCCGGTTCGATCGATCTGGCCGACGACATCTTCGGCCTGGAGCCCCGCGGCGACATCCTGCAGCGCGTCGTGCGCTGGCAGCGTGCCAAGGCGCAGGCCGGCACCCACTCGGTGCTGGGCAAGTCGGACGTGAGCTACTCGACCAAGAAGATCTATCGCCAGAAGGGCACGGGCGGCGCACGCCACGGCTCGCGCAAGGCGCCGACCTTCCGTCACGGTGGCGTCTACAAGGGTCCGACGCCGCGGTCGCACGCCTTCGATCTGCCCAAGAAGGTCCGCGCCCTAGGCCTGCGTCACGCGCTGTCGGCCAAGGCCACCGCGGGTGAGCTGGTCATCGTCGAGGATCTGAACCTGGCCGATGCCAAGACCGCCGCCGTCGCCAAGGCCGTCCGTGAGAACGGCTGGAAGCGCGTGCTGGTGATCGACGGCGCCGAGGTGAACGAGGGCTTCGCCCGCGCCGCCCGCAACATCGAGGGCGTGGACATCCTGCCGTCGATGGGCGCCAATGTGTATGACATCCTGAAGCGTGATACCCTGGTCATCACGCGCGCCGGTGTCGAAGCTCTGGAGGCTCGCCTGAAATGAGCGCGAAAGCTGAACATTACGACGTGATCGTCAAGCCGATCATCACCGAGAAGGCCACCATGACGTCCGAGAACAACGGCGTCGTGTTCCAGGTCTCCAAGGATGCGAACAAGCCGCAGATCAAGCAGGCCGTCGAGGCCCTGTTCGGCGTCAAGGTGAAGGCGGTCAACACCACCATCACCAAGGGCAAGCAGAAGCGCTTCCGCGGCCAGCTTGGCCGTCGCAGCGACGTCAAGAAGGCCTATGTGACGCTGGAAGCCGGCAACACCATCGACGTCTCGACCGGTCTCTGATAACCGGACGCGACAGGCGGCCCCGGAGCGATCCGGGGCTGCCGCATTTGACTGAAACGGACCACCCTGGTCCAAAGCAACGGAAGACAGAAAGATGGCATTGAAGTCGTACAAACCGACGACGCCTGGCCAGCGCGGGCTGGTTCTGATCGACCGTTCGGAGCTTTGGAAAGGTCGCCCGGTCAAGAGCCTCACCGAGGGTCTGACCAAGAAAGGCGGCCGGAACAACACCGGACGGATCACCATGCGTCGCCAAGGCGGCGGCGCGAAACGCCTGTATCGCATCGTCGATTTCAAGCGCACCAAGTTCGACATGGCGGCCGTGGTCGAGCGGATCGAGTACGATCCCAACCGCACCGCCTTCATCGCGCTGGTGAAGTACGAGGACGGCGAGCAGGCCTACATTCTGGCGCCGCAGCGTCTGGCCATCGGTGACAAGGTCGTCGCCGGTTCCAAGGTCGACGTTAAGCCCGGCAACGCCATGCCCTTCAGCGGCATGCCGATCGGCACGATCGTCCACAACGTCGAGCTGAAGCCCGGCAAGGGCGGCCAGATCGCCCGTTCGGCGGGCACCTATGCCCAGTTCGTCGGTCGCGACGGCGGCTATGCCCAGATCCGCCTGTCCTCGGGCGAGCTGCGTCTGGTCCGTCAGGAATGCATGGCCACCATCGGTGCCGTGTCGAATGCCGACCATTCGAACCAGAACCTCGGCAAGGCCGGCCGCAACCGCCACAAGGGCATCCGCCCGAGCGTCCGCGGTGTCGCCATGAACCCGATCGACCACCCGCATGGTGGTGGTGAGGGCCGCACCTCGGGTGGCCGCACGCCGGTCACGCCCTGGGGCAAGGACACCAAGGGCAAGAAGACCCGCAGCAACAAGGCGACCGACAAGTACATCTTGCGTTCGCGTCACGCGAAGAAGAAGGGGCGCTGACCTATGGCACGTTCTGTTTGGAAAGGCCCCTTTGTTGACGCCTATGTGCTCAAGAAAGCCGAGAAGGCCCGTGAGTCGGGGAAATCCGACGTCATCAAGATCTGGTCGCGTCGTTCGACCATCCTGCCGCAATTCGTCGGCCTGACCTTTGCCGTCTACAACGGGCACAAGCACATCCCCGTGAACGTCAGCGAAGAGATGATCGGTCAGAAATTCGGTGAATATTCGCCCACGCGCACCTATTACGGTCACGCCGCGGACAAGAAAGCCAAGAGGAAGTAATCGTCATGGGTAAGGAAAACAATCCGCGCCGCGTGGCGGAGAACGAGGCCTTCGCCAAGACGAAGATGCTTCGCACCTCGCCGCAGAAACTGAACCTGGTGGCTCAGCTGATCCGCGGCAAGAAGGTCGACAAGGCTCTGGCCGACCTGACCTTCTCGCACAAGCGCATCGCCGGCGACGTGAAGAAGTGCCTTCAGTCCGCCATCGCGAACGCCGAGAACAACCACGGTCTGGACGTCGACAACCTGGTCGTCGCCGAGGCCTGGGTCGGCAAGAACCTGGTGATGAAGCGTGGCCGTCCGCGGGCACGTGGCCGCTTCGGCAAGATCATGAAGCCGTTTTCGGAAATCACCATCAAGGTGCGCCAAGTCGAGGAGCAAGCGTAATGGGTCAGAAGGTCAATCCGATCGGCATGCGCCTGCAGGTCAACCGCACCTGGGACAGCCGCTGGTATGCCGACGACAAGGACTATGGCAATCTGCTGCTTGAAGACCTGAAGATCCGGGACTTCATCCACACGGAAGCCAAGCAGGCCGGCATCAGCCGCGTCATCATCGAGCGTCCCCACAAGAAGTGCCGCGTGACCATTCACGCAGCACGCCCCGGTGTCATCATCGGCAAGAAGGGTGCGGACATCGAGACCCTGCGCAAGAAGCTGGCGAACTTCACCGACAGCGAGCTGCACCTGAACATCGTCGAAGTGCGCAAGCCCGACGTCGATGCGCAGCTGGTCGCCGAGTCGATCGCCCAGCAGCTGGAGCGTCGCGTGTCGTTCCGCCGCGCCATGAAGCGTTCGGTCCAGAACGCCATGCGCATGGGTGCCCTGGGCATCCGCGTGAACGTCGCGGGCCGCCTCGGCGGTGCCGAGATCGCGCGGACCGAGTGGTATCGCGAGGGCCGCGTGCCCCTGCACACCCTGCGGGCCGACATCGACTATGCGCTGTCCGAGGCGACGACCCCCTACGGGATCATCGGCGTCAAGGTGTGGATCTTCAAGGGCGAGATCATGGAACATGATCCCCAGGCCCATGACCGCCGCGCCGCCGAAGCCCAGGAGGGCCCGGCCCCCCGCGGCCCGCGCCGCGACGCCCGGTAAGGAGTAGAAGACAATGCTGCAACCGAAACGGACCAAGTTCCGCAAACAGCACAAGGGCCGCATCCACGGCGAGGCGAAGGGCGGTTTCGACCTGAACTTCGGCTCGTTCGCCCTGAAGGCGACCGAACCCGAGCGCGTCACGGCACGCCAGATCGAGGCGGCCCGCCGCGCGATCACGCGTCACATGAAGCGTCAGGGCCGGGTCTGGATCCGGATCTTCCCGGACGTCCCCGTCTCGTCGAAGCCCACCGAAGTCCGGATGGGTAAGGGCAAGGGCTCGGTCGACTTCTGGGCCGCCCGCGTCCACCCGGGCCGGATCATGTTCGAGATCGACGGCGTCAACGACACCATCGCCCGCGAGGCCCTGCGCCTCGGCGCGATGAAGCTGCCGGTCCTGACCCGCATCGTCGCCCGCGAGGACTGGTAAGTCCTCCGCCCTTCGGGGCGCGCATGACACCGGGGCCCCGCCGAGCGATCGGCGGGGCCTTTTTCCATGTGCAGCAGGGAGGGCTGACAGGATGACTCCTTCGTTGAATGGGCTCTTCGACGCTGTCCTAATCTTTTTGGTGCTGGCCCTCGCCTTGGTCGTCACGCATGTCGTCTGGCTGAGGCAGGTCGTCGCGCAGTTGCGGCGTCGACCCATCGCACCGGTGGCCAGGCTGGCCCTGTTCCTGCTGGCACTGATGAGCCCCCTGGTCGGCCCCTATGCCGTCATGGCCGCCAGGGGCAGGGCAGGGGGCGCCACCGTCGCGGACGAAGGCCGGCGCCGCATCATCATGCCGGGCGCGGGTCTCGCCTCGGTTATGGTCCAGGCGCACCGGGCCGCGGACCGTTATGCCGGTGGTCCGGAGGTCTATCGGCAGGCCTTTCTGGAGGTGCTGCCCGCGTTCCTCTGCTTCTGGCTTTTCGCTCATGCGGTGCTCTATCTGATGTTCAGCACATTCGGGCGCACGCGACGGGGACCCCTGTCCAGCAACGTGCACCTCCTGAGTGCCATCTTCGTTCTCGCTGTCGCGTAGCGGCGGCGGCCGATCGTCGGGCCGCCCGGCTTTTCCGCCACGCAAGGGTTGCCAAAAGCCCGCGCAGCCTGTATGGGCAGGCCTTCATCACGAAACTCCACCGGAATCAGGGTGGCCCTGGGCACCAGGGGCTCTCCGGTGATGTTGAAAGGAAGATGCGTCATGGACGCCAAGGAACTGACGGCGAAGACGCCGGACCAGCTGAAGGACCAGCTGGTCGCCCTCAAGAAAGAGGCCTTCAACCTGCGCTTCCAGCAGGCCACCGGCCAGCTGGAGAGCACCGCGCGCATGCGCGCCGTGCGCCGCGACGTGGCGCGCGTGAAGACCATTCTGAACCAGAAAGCGGCCGAAGCCGCGGCCTCGAACTAAGGAGTCCGGCCCATGCCCAAACGTATCCTGCAAGGCCGCGTCACCAGCGACAAGAATGAACAGACGATCACCGTCCTGGTCGAGCGCCGCTTCAAGCATCCCGTGCTGCACAAGATCGTGCGCTCGTCGAAGAAATACCGCGCGCATGACGCGCAGAACCAGTTCAAGATCGGGGACACCGTTCGCATCGTCGAATGCGCCCCGATCTCGAAGACGAAACGCTGGACTGTCCTGACGGACGAAACCGCTTCGGCCTGAAGTCCATCATCACAGATCAGAAATGATCGAAACCCTGGGGCCGCATCTGGCGGTCCCCAAAGGTCGGGAGAAACCAAATGATCCAGATGCAGACCAATCTGGATGTCGCTGACAACTCTGGCGCTCGCCGGGTTCAGTGCATCAAGGTCCTGGGTGGTTCGCACCGTCGCTATGCGTCGGTGGGCGACATCATTGTCGTGTCCGTCAAGGAAGCCATCCCTCGGGGCCGGGTGAAGAAGGGTGACGTCCGCAAGGCCGTCGTCGTTCGCACCGCCAAGGAAGTGAATCGCGAAGACGGAACCTCGATCCGCTTCGACCGCAACGCCGCCGTCATCCTGAACAACCAGGGCGAGCCGGTCGGCACCCGCATCTTCGGGCCGGTCGTGCGCGAGCTGCGCGCGAAGAACTTCATGAAGATCATCTCGCTTGCGCCGGAGGTGCTGTAATGGCTGCCAAGCTGAAGAAGGGCGACAAGGTCGTCGTGCTGGCCGGCAAGGACAAGGGCAAGCAGGGTGAGATCACCGCCGTCATGCCCAAGGACAACAAGGCCGTTGTCGACGGCGTGAACGTCGCCATCCGCCACACCAAGCAGTCCCAGACCAGCCAGGGCGGACGCGTGGCCAAGGCCATGCCGATCGACCTGTCGAACCTGGCGCTGATGGACAAGAACGGCAAGGCGACCCGCGTGGGCTTCCGCATGGAAGACGGCGCGAAGGTCCGTTTCGCCAAGACCACGGGAGACGTGATCTGATGCTGGACTCTGCGAAATACACGCCCCGCCTGCGCGGCGAATACCGCGAGAAGGTCCGTGCCGCGCTCAAGGAAGAGTTCGGCTACAAGAACGACATGCAGATCCCGCGTCTGGACAAGATCGTCCTGAACATGGGTGTCGGCGAAGCCGTCAAGGACACCAAGAAGGTCAAGCAGGCCGCCGACGAGCTGTCGCTGATCGCCGGTCAGAAGGCCGTCATCACCTACGCCAAGAAGTCGATCGCCGGCTTCCGCGTGCGCGAGGAGATGCCGCTCGGTTGCAAGGTGACCCTGCGCGGCGACCGGATGTACGAATTCCTGGACCGCCTGATCAACATCGCCATGCCCCGCGTCCGCGACTTCCGCGGCGTGAAGCCGACCTCGTTCGACGGCCGCGGCAACTATGCGATGGGCCTGAAGGAGCACATCGTGTTCCCGGAAATCAACTTCGACAAGGTCGACGAAGTTCTGGGGATGGACATCATCATCTGCACCAACGCGAAGACCGACGCGGAAGCGAAGTCGCTGTTGAAGCATTTCAACATGCCGTTCACCAGCTGATCGCGGAGGGAAAGAAGATATGGCAAAGAAATCCATGATCGAGCGCGAGAAGAAGCGCGAGCGTCTGGTCAAGCAGTTCGCCGCCAAGCGCGCCGACCTGAAAGAGATCATCAACGATCAGTCCCGTCCGATGGAGGAGCGGTTCAAGGCAAGCCTGAAGCTGGCCGAACTGCCGCGCAACTCGTCGGCGACGCGTCTGCACAACCGGTGCCAACTGACCGGTCGTCCGCATGCGTATTACCGCAAACTGAAACTGTCGCGGATCATGCTGCGCGAGCTGGGCTCGCAAGGTCAGATCCCCGGCCTGGTCAAGTCCAGCTGGTAAGGGGGCACACAGAATGATGAACGATCCTCTCGGCGATATGCTGACCCGCATCCGCAATGCGCAGATGCGCGGCAAATCGACCGTCCGCACCCCCGCCTCCAAGCTGCGTGCCTGGGTTCTGGACGTGCTGAAGAACGAAGGTTACATCCGCGGCTACGAGGAAGTGACCACCGAGGCCGGCCACAAGGAGCTGGAAATCGGGCTGAAGTACCACGATGGTTCGCCGGTCATCCGCGAGCTGTCGCGCGTCTCCAAGCCGGGTCGCCGCGTCTATGCCGGGTCCAAGGAAATCCCGCAGGTCCGTCAGGGCCTGGGCGTCTCCATCGTCTCGACTCCCAAGGGCGTCATGACGGATGCAGCGGCTCGCACTGCCAATGTCGGCGGCGAAGTCCTCTGCACCGTGTTCTAAGGAGGGCAGAATGTCTCGTATTGGTAAGAAGCCGGTCGAACTGCCCAAGGGCGTGACGGCCGAGATCAAGGGCCAGACCATCGAGGTGAAGGGGCCGAAGGGCACCCGCAGCTTCACGGCCACCGACGACGTGGATCTGGTGCTGGAAGAGGGCTCCGTCGCGGTCAAGCCGCGCGGAACCTCCAAGCGCGCCCGCCAGCAGTGGGGCATGACCCGCTCCATGGTCGAGAACCTGGCGACCGGCGTGTCGACGGGCTTCAAAAAGGAGCTGGAGATCCAGGGCGTGGGTTACCGCGCCACCATGCAGGGCAACGTCCTGAAGCTGGCTCTGGGCTATTCGCACGACGTGAACTTCGAGGTGCCGCAGGGCGTCACGATCACCGCGCCGAAGCAGACCGAAATCGTTGTGGAGGGCATCGACCAGCAGCTGGTTGGTCAGGTTGCCGCGAACATCCGCGAGTGGCGCAAGCCCGAGCCCTACAAGGGCAAGGGCATCCGCTACAAGGGCGAGTTCGTCTTCCGCAAGGAAGGCAAGAAGAAGTAAGGGGCGCATGAAATGGCACTGAAAAAGCAAGAGCTGTTCCAGAAGCGCCGCCTGCGCGTGCGGAACAAGCTGCGGGCGATGTCGAACGGACGTCCCCGCATGTCGATCCACCGGTCGTCGAAGAACATCTTCGTTCAGGTCATCGACGACCTGAAGGGCGTGACCCTGGCCTCGGCCAGCACGCTGGAGAAGGACTTCGGTCTGGTCGGCAAGAACAATGTCGAGGCCGCCGCCAAGATCGGCGCCGCGATCGCCGAGCGCGCCAAGGCCGCCGGCATCGAGGAAGTGGTCTTCGACCGCGGCGGCTTCATCTTCCACGGCAAGGTGAAGGCTCTGGCCGACGCCGCCCGTGAAGGTGGCCTGAAGTTCTGATGATGCGGGCGGCGCCTCCGGGTGCCGCCCCGATGATCCGGGGGCCGTCCTCTGGGCGGCCCACCAGGATCGTGACAACGGCGCGACGCGCGCCAGATATGCAAGGAATGCCTCATGGCAGAACGTGACAATCGTCGGGGCGGTCGCCAGGACCGCGAAGAGAACCCGGAATTCCAGGATCGTCTGGTCGCGATCAACCGCGTCTCGAAGACCGTCAAGGGCGGCAAGCGCTTCGGCTTCGCGGCGCTGGTCATCGTGGGCGACCAGCGCGGCCGCGTCGGCTTCGGCAAGGGCAAGGCCAAGGAGGTCCCCGAGGCCATCCGCAAGGCCACCGAGCAGGCCAAGCGCAGCCTGATCCGCGTGCCGCTGCGTGACGGCCGCACCCTGCACCACGACATCGAAGGTCGTCACGGTGCCGGCAAGGTCATTATGCGCACCGCCGTTCCGGGTACCGGCATCATCGCGGGCGGCCCGATGCGCGCCGTGTTCGAGATGCTGGGCGTGCAGGACGTCGTGGCCAAGTCGCAGGGGTCGCAGAACCCCTACAACATGATCCGCGCCACCCTGGACGGCCTGAAGAAAGAGTCGAGCCCCCGCTCGGTCGCGACCCGTCGCGGCAAGAAGGTGGCCGACATCCTGCCGCAGGACAACAAGCCGGCTGAAGCCGCCGTCGAAGCGTAAGGAGCCATCATGGGAACCATCGTCGTCAAGCAGATCGGCAGCCCGATCCGCCGCCCCAAGGACCAGCTGGCCACGCTGAAGGGCCTGGGCCTGAACAAGATGAACCGCACGCGCGAGCTGGAGGACACCCCCTCCGTGCGCGGCATGGTCAACAAGATCCCGCATCTTGTGACCATCATCGAAGAGAAGAACTGAGGAAACGGGGCGCTTCGGCGCCCCTTTCGCTGTCCGGCGCCCTGTTGCGCCACCGGCACGGCGCGCGCGAATTGCGCGGCACCCCTCTGGGTTGTGCGCCGCGCCCGTCCTAGGCTGACCCGCAGCCGAAGGACCCTGCCATGACCCTCTCCAGACTGGCCCTGCTGATCGCCCTGCTGCCCGCCGCGGCGGAGGCCGGCGCATGGGCGCGCGATCCCGGCGGAACGTTCATCGCGCTCTCGACCGAGCGGGACGGGGACGGCAACCGCTATGACGGTCTCTATGCCGAGTACGGCCTGCGGGAGCGCCTGACGCTCGGGGCCGAGATCGGGCACAGCGACGGCGTGCAGACCAGCGCGCTGGTCTGGATGCAGCGCAGCCTGGACGACGGGCAGGGGGTTCACCGGCTGAGCCTGGCCAGCGGCGCCGGGGCCATCCGGCGCGACGGTCAGTGGCTGCCGCTGGCGCAGGTGGCCCTCTCCTGGGGGCGTGGCCTCGACCGTCCGAACGGAGGCTGGGTCACGGTGCAGGCGCAGCTGCGCGTCGCGGGCAAACCGGTCGATCCCGCGCTGCCCGCCAGCGAGGCGCAGGCGGCGCTGCTGACGCCGGACTTCGTCTGGAAGACCGACGCGACCCTGGGCCTGGGCCTGCCCTGGGGGCTGACGCTGGTGCAGGACCTGCGCCTGGAGGACCGGCCGGATCTGGACTTCTCGGCGAAGTATGCACCGTCGCTGGTCGCGGATGTGCCGGGACCGCTGCGCCTGCAGCTGGGCGTGGTGCAGCCGCTGACCGGACCCGGCGAGGCCGCGATCAGGCTGGGCAGCTGGATCGAGTTCTAGTCGCCGCTGCAGGCATAGACCGTGCCGCCCACCGCCACGACCGACACGGCCGCCCCGGTCAGCAGCACCGGCGAGGCCGCCACCGCCGCCGCCGCCCCGCCCAGCGAGGCCAGGGCGCCCGAGATCGCGCTGCCCGTGCCGCTGATGATGACCGCGCCCGATCCGTCGGGCAGCGCCTGCATGCCCTGCACCGACCGGCGCGCGGCGGCGCCGGTGATGGCGCGGGCGGCGGCCGTGGTCTGGTTCACGCGCTGGCAGACGGCGTTGGTCTGGCGGCGGCACTGCCCCCAGGCATCGCGCGGCCCCAGGTCATAGCCCAGAACCGATTCGCTGGCCTTGTCGAAGCGCAGGCAGAAGGGCAGGCGCTCCTCGTCGGTCAGTTCGGGCGTCAGGCTGCGCAGGACGACATAGCTGGGGCAGTCGTGCCGCCCGATGCGCGTGGCCAGCTGCTCGCGCCGCGAATAGGTGTCCGACAGCCGCGCCTCGGCCTTGTCATAGCCCATCACCACGTCGCGCCCGTTGATGCGCGCGGTGCAGAAGGTCGGCTCGGCCTCCTGCGCCGCGACGGGGGCGGGCAGGGCCGGAAGGGTCGTCATGAGGGCAAGTGCAAGGGCCAGCAGGGCAGGGCGGGGCATGGTCGCTCCGATCGAGGTCGCGGGATCCTCCCGTGCCTGAGCCACGGCGGCGCGGCCTTCAAGACACAAGACGGTGTGATCGGCGATTGCGCGCATCGCTGTGGCCGGATCGCTTGAAAGACGCGGGCGATGCGCGTATGACGCCCCGGTGCCGATGGGCACAGTGATTCAGCAAGCAAGAAAAGCCGTGGCCCCCTGTTTCGCTTCGAGGGTGCGTCCGGCAAGGAGAAGCGACATGAAACTGCATGAAATCCGCGACAACGACGGCGCCAACCGCACCAAGAAGCGCGTCGCGCGCGGCCCCGGTTCGGGCAAGGGCAAGACCGCCGGCCGCGGCATCAAGGGTCAGAAGTCGCGCTCGGGCGTGGCTCTGGGCGGATACGAGGGCGGCCAGATGCCGCTGTACCGCCGCCTGCCCAAGCGCGGCTTCACCGCGCCGAACGCCAAGAGCTTCGCGGTCGTGAACCTGGGCCAGATCCAGGGCTTCATCGACGCGGGCAAGATCGACGGCAAGGCCGAGCTGACCGAGGACGCGCTGGTCGCCAGCGGTCTGGTCCGCCGCAAGCTGGACGGCATCCGCCTGCTGGCGAAGGGCGAGCTGAAGGGCGGCCTGACCATCACCGTCACCGGCGCGTCGAAGGCCGCGGTCGAGGCGGTCGAGAAGGCCGGCGGCAAGGTCAACCTGCCGGCAGCCCGCGACGCGGCGGCCGAATAAGCTGTTGATGGGGGCTTTCGCGCCCCATAGATAGCATCTAGGTTTTCAGGCGCCGCCGGTCCCCGCGAAAACGGGTCGGCGGCGCTGTCATGACACGGGACGGACTCACATGGCGTCAGCCGCAGAACAGATGGCCGCGAACCTCTCCTGGGGGCAGCTCGGCAAGGCCACGGAACTTCGCCAGCGGATCTGGTTCACGATCGGCGTGCTGATCATGTACCGCATCGGCACCTACATCCCCGTCCCCGGCATCGACGGCGCGGCGCTGCGCAACTTCATGGACCAGGCGTCCAGCGGCATCGGCGGCATGCTGTCGATGTTCACCGGCGGCGCGCTTGGCCGGATGGGCGTCTTCGCCCTGGGCATCATGCCCTACATCTCGGCCTCGATCATCGTGCAGCTGCTGACCTCCATGGTCCCCTCGCTGGAACAGCTGAAGAAGGAAGGCGAGAGCGGGCGCAAGAAGATCAACCAGTACACCCGCTACGGCACCGTCGCGCTGGCGCTGTTTCAGGCCTACGGCCTGGCGCGCAGCCTGGAGGCGGGCGGCCTGGCGCATGATCCCGGCCTGTTCTTCCAGGCCTCGGTGGTCATCACCCTGGTCGGCGGCACCATGTTCCTGATGTGGCTGGGCGAGCAGATCACCGCGCGCGGCATCGGCAACGGCATCAGCCTGATCATCTTCGTGGGCATCCTGGCGGAAATCCCGGCCGCGCTGGCCAACTTCTTCCAGCAGGGCCGCACGGGCGCCATCTCGACCCCGGTGATCCTGTTCGTGATCGTGATGCTGGTGGCGATCATCGCCTTCGTGGTGTTCATGGAGCGCGCGCTGCGCAAGATCCGCATCCAGTATCCCCGGCGCCAGGTCGGCATGAAGGTCTATGACGGCCAGACCAGCCACCTGCCGGTGAAGGTCAACCCGGCCGGCGTGATCCCGGCGATCTTCGCCAGCTCGCTCCTGCTGCTGCCGGTCACGATCTCGACCTTCTCGGGCAACGAGACCGGCCCGATCATGTCGGTGATCCTGGCCTATTTCGGCCCCGGACAGCCGCTCTATCTGCTGTTCTTCGCGGCGATGATCGTGTTCTTCACCTATTTCTACACGCAGAACGTGTCGTTCAAGACCGATGACGTGGCCGAGAACCTAAAGAACCAGGGCGGCTTCATTCCGGGCATCCGTCCGGGCAAGCGGACGCAGGACTATCTCGACTATGTCGTGAACCGCCTGCTGGTCATCGGTTCGGCCTACCTGGCCCTCGTCTGCCTGATGCCCGAGATCCTGCGCGACCAGTTCTCGATCCCGGTCTATCTGGGCGGCACTTCGGTCCTGATCGTGGTCTCGGTCACCATGGACACGATCAACCAGGTCCAGAGCCATCTGCTGGCCCACCAGTACGAAGGCCTGATCGAGAAGTCCCAGCTGCGCGGCAAGCGCAAGCCGGGCACGGCCAAGCCGCGCCGCCTGCCGTCGCGCCGCTGAGGCGGCGCGACCAACCGACGACACGACAAGGCCGGCACAAGGCCAAGCTGAGGGGGACAGACGCCATGACCATCAACATCATCCTGCTGGGGCCGCCGGGTGCGGGCAAGGGGACCCAGGCCAAGCGCCTGGTGGACGAGCGGGGTCTGGTGCAGCTTTCCACCGGCGACATGCTGCGCGCGGCGCGGTCGTCGGGGACCGAGATGGGGCGGCGCGTCGCCGAGGTCATGGATCGCGGAGAGCTGGTCACCGACGAGATCGTCATCGGCCTGATCCGCGAGCAGCTGGACAAGGGCGGCAAGGGCTTCATCTTCGACGGCTTCCCCCGCACGCTGGCGCAGGCCGATGCCCTGGGCCGGCTGCTGTCCGAGATGGGCACCCGCCTGGACGCGGTGATCGAGCTGCGCGTCGATGACGAGGCCCTGGTCGGCCGCATCGTCAAGCGCGCCGAGGAAAGCGCCGCCGCCGGTCAGCCGGTGCGCCGCGACGACACGCCCGAGGTCTTTGCCGACCGGCTGCGCGAATACTACAAGAAGACGGCGCCGCTGCTGGGCTACTACTACGCCAGGGGCGAGCTGCAGAGCGTCGACGGCATGGCGCCCATGGATCAGGTGGCGGCCCAGATCGCCGCGGCCCTGCCGGCTTGACGACGCGGCGCTCTGCCGCTAATGCACGTCATCTCGCAAGAGAATCACCCGGCTCGCGGGTGGACCATCGATTTGGCCCGAAGGCATGGCTTTCGGGCCTTGCGTTGTGAAAAAAGGTTCCGGCGTTACGGAACCGCAACTGAAAAGGAAAACGCGTGGCTCGTATTGCTGGCGTCAACATTCCGACGGGGAAACGCGTCCCCATCGCTCTGACCTACATCCATGGCATCGGCGACCTCTATGCCGAACAGATCTGCGAAGCCGTCGGCATCGACCGCACCCGTCGCATCAATGACCTGTCGGACGCCGAAGTCCTGGCCATCCGCGAATACATCGATGCCAACCTGACCGTCGAGGGCGACCTGCGCCGCGAAGTCCAGATGAACATCAAGCGCATGATGGACCTGGGCTCGTACCGTGGTCTTCGTCACCGTCGCGGCCTCCCGGTCCGCGGTCAGCGTACGCATACCAATGCGCGCACCCGCAAGGGCCCGGCCAAGCCGATCGCCGGCAAGAAGAAATAAGGGGCAAGCGACATGGCACGTGACAAGACCCGCATGAAGCGCAAGGAACGCAAGAACATCGCCACCGGCGTTGCGCATGTGAACTCCAGCTTCAACAACACCAAGATCCTGATCTCGGACGTCCAGGGCAACGCCATCGCCTGGTCCTCGGCCGGCACGATGGGCTTCAAGGGTTCGCGCAAATCGACCCCCTACGCCGCCCAGATGGCCGCCGAAGATGCCGGCCGCAAGGCGCAGGAACACGGCGTCCGCACGCTGGACGTCGAAGTCCAGGGCCCCGGTTCGGGCCGCGAATCGGCGCTGCGCGCGCTGGCCGCCGCCGGCTTCAACATCACGGCCATCCGTGACGTGACGCCGATCGCGCATAACGGCTGCCGCCCGCCCAAGCGCCGTCGCGTCTGATCCTGGATCATCATTGACCGGCCCGTGCGTCCGCGCATGGGCCGGACTTTCGCATTTCACCTCGGGCGTTTCCGGCCTTGGACATGGGTCGGGGACAGGTATGGAGGAAAATCCATGATCCACAAGAATTGGGCCGAACTGATCAAGCCGACCCAGCTGGTCGTCAAGCCGGGCGCCGACGCGACCCGCACCGCGACCCTGGTCGCGGAGCCGCTGGAGCGGGGCTTCGGCCTGACGCTTGGCAACGCGCTGCGCCGCGTGCTGATGTCGTCGCTGCAGGGCGGTGCCATCACGGCCGTGCAGATCGACAACGTCCTGCACGAGTTCAGCAGCGTCGCCGGCGTCCGCGAGGACGTGACCGACATCGTGCTGAACCTCAAGGGCGTCACCCTGAAGATGGACGTCGAGGGCCCCAAGCGCCTGACGCTGTCCGCCAAGGGTCCGGGCGAGGTCAAGGCCAGCGACATCCAGGAGACGGCCGGCATCACGGTTCTGAACCGCGACCACGTCATCTGCCACCTGGACGACGGCGCCGAGCTGAACATGGAACTGACCGTGCAGACGGGCAAGGGCTATGTCGCCGCCGACAAGAACCGCCCCGAGGATGCGCCCATCGGCCTGATCCCGATCGACGCGATCTTCTCGCCGGTCAAGCGCGTCAGCTACGAGGTCCAGCCGACCCGCGAGGGCCAGGTGCTGGATTATGACAAGCTGACGATGAAGATCGAGACGGACGGATCGCTGACCCCCGAGGACGCCGTGGCCTATGCCGCGCGCATCGTCCAGGACCAGCTGTCGGTCTTCGTGAACTTCGACGAGCCCGAATCGGCGACCCGCCAGGACAGCGACGACGGGCTGGAATTCGACCCGCGCCTGCTGAAGAAGGTCGACGAGCTGGAACTGTCGGTCCGTTCGGCGAACTGCCTGAAGAACGACAACATCGTCTATATCGGCGATCTGATCCAGAAGACCGAAGCGGAAATGCTGCGGACCCCGAACTTCGGCCGCAAGTCCTTGAACGAGATCAAGGAAGTGCTGTCGGGCATGGGCCTGCATCTGGGCATGGACGTGGTCGACTGGCCGCCGGAGAACATCGAGGACCTGGCCAAGCGTTTCGACGACCAGTTCTGAGAGATCGGCGGGGGCGGCATGCCCCCGCCACCCGGGCAACCCGCCCCAAGGAGAGCGGCCCGCACGCATGGGCCGCCGGACAAAGCAAAAGACGTCATAGGAGATCATCATGCGTCACGCCCGTGGCTATCGCCGCCTCAACCGCACCCACGAACACCGCAAGGCGCTGTTCGCCAACATGTCCGGCTCGCTGATCGAGCACGAGCAGATCAAGACCACCTTGCCGAAAGCCAAGGAACTGCGTCCGATCGTCGAGAAGCTGATCACGCTGGCCAAGCGCGGCGATCTGCACGCCCGCCGTCAGGCCGCCGCCGCGCTGAAGCAGGACATGCATGTCGCCAAGCTGTTCGACGTGCTGGGTGAGCGCTACAAGGACCGTCAGGGCGGCTATGTCCGCATCATGAAGGCCGGCTTCCGCTATGGCGACATGGCGCCGATGGCGATCATCGAGCTGGTCGACCGCGACACCAGCGCCAAGGGTGCCGCCGACCGCGCACGCCTGGAAGCCGAGTTCGCCGCCGAGGAGTGATCCCCGCGCATCGGTCGCAAGGCCGCAGAAGCCCCGTCGCGTTCATCGCGGCGGGGCTTTTTGCTGGCCGCACCCTGCGGGGCTGACGTAGGGGAAGCCGTCATTCTTCGTCTTCCGCGAGAGTTCCGCAGGCTGTATCCTCCGTGCAGGCTGTGTCGGATTTTCGGCGGGCTCAGGGAGAGGGCAATGTATTTCAGCCGGGATTTGGTCGCGTTAACCAAATCGAAACTTTGTGGGGTCAATGCTTGGATCATCGTTGACCTGAAACCATTCAACCTGTTCAAAAAGCCATGTCATCTCGTGCAGACATAAATGCGGGGCTTCGAAAGCTGGGCAAGATAGCCCTGTCCGGCTATTTCGTCGGCCTGCATATCCGATTTGCTGCACCGCTGATGCAGTTCCAGACCTATGCGGAGGAATGGTCGGAATTCTACTCCCAGAACGGCTATGCGCTGCGCGATCCCACGATCGCATGGGGCTTCTCGACGACCGGGGCCTGCCGCTGGTCGGCACTGCCCATTCCCGATCCGTTCAACATCCTCAAGGATGCCGCGGATCACGGGCTGATCTTCGGTCTGACCGTCTCGCACGGTCCGATCGCCTCGCGCACCATCGCGTCCTTCGCGCGCGCTGACCGCGAGTTCACGGAGGTCGAGATCGAGGAGATCTCGTCGACCGTGCGCCGGCTTCATGACATGACCGAACCGCCGGCAAGCCTCACAAAGGCCCAGAAAGAAGCCCTTCGTTGCATTGCGGAGGGCGATCGTCATGCAGCAGCGGCTGCCAAGCTTGGCATCACCGAAAGCGCGTTCAAGGCAAGGTTGATCTCTGTCCGGGAACGCCTGAAGGCGCGGACGACCGCCGAGGCGCTGCAGAGGGCCAAGGAATACCGTTTGCTGTAGATGTCGCCCAGGGGTCCGCGAGGCGGAGAAGGGTGCCCTCACACCCCAGGAGTTTTCAGATGCAGACGACCACCCTCTCCTTTTCGAATCTTCATAACCACGGTGAATTGTTCGCCAACCTTTTCCGCGCCCGCAAGCAGAGCTTCATCATCCAGAAGAACTGGGACCTGCCCGAGTCCGAAGACATGGAGTTCGACCAGTACGACACCCCCCAGAGCCGCTGGATCGCCATCCATGACCGGACCGAGGTCCTGGCGGGCATCCGCCTGACGCCGACCACGGCGCGCTGCGGCATCTATTCCTACATGATCCGCGACGCGCAGGAGGGCATCCTGGGCGGCAGCATCCCCCAGGACCTGCTTTACGAACCCGCGCCGATCGACCCGCATGTCTGGGAATGCTCGCGGGTCTTCGTCAGCCATTCGATCCCGCAGATGTACCGCCGCAAGGTCCACTTCAAGATGGTCGAGGCCATGACCGGCTCGGCCCGCGACATGGGCGCGACCAGGCTGATCGCGCTGACCGGGGCGAACTGGCCGCGCTGGTACGGGCGCTGCGGCCTCAGCGCCGCGGCCATGGGTCGGGAGATGTTCATCGACGACGGGCATTTCCAATGCGTGGCGATCGACCTGACCGCCAAGATGCACTGATCGCGCGACAGCCCCAGAACGGGGCTGTATTCGCACTCGGTCGCGGCCTAGAGTGGCCGGACCATGGCTGACCTGTTCGACGACGCATCGCGTGACGATCCTGCACCCGGTCCCGCACAGGGAACCGGCGGTCAGCGCCCGCTGGCCGACCGCATCCGGCCTGCGCGCCTGTCCGAGGTCATCGGGCAGGCCGGGGTCCTCGGCCCCGACGGGCCGCTCGGTAGCATGCTGGCCGCGGGCAGCCTGTCCTCGCTGATCCTCTGGGGACCGCCCGGCGTGGGCAAGACCACCATCGCGCGCCTGCTGGCCCATGAGACCGACCTGGCCTTCGTCCAGATCAGCGCGATCTTCACCGGGGTCCCGGACCTGCGCAAGGTGTTCGAGGCCGCACGCCTGCGCCGGAGCCAGGGGCGCGGCACGCTGCTGTTCGTGGACGAGATCCACCGCTTCAACAAGGCGCAGCAGGACAGCTTCCTGCCGCATATGGAGGACGGCACGATCCTGCTGGTGGGGGCCACCACCGAGAACCCGTCCTTCGAACTGAATGCCGCCGTGATGTCGCGCGCCCAGGTCGTCGTGCTGGAGCGGCTGAGCCTCGCGGATCTGGAGCTGCTGGCGCAGCGGGCGGAGCGGGAGCTGGGCCGCAAGCTGCCGCTGACCGCCCAGGCCCGCGACGTGCTGCTGGAGATGGCCGATGGCGACGGACGCGCGGCCTTGAACCTGATCGAGCAGGTCGCCGCCTGGAAGGTCGAGGGCAAGGTCGATCCCGACGCCCTGGCGAAACGCCTGAACAAGCGGGCCCCGAAATACGACAAGTCCGGTGAGGAGCATTTCAACCTGATCTCCGCCCTGCACAAGTCGGTGCGGGGCAGCGACCCGGATGCGGCCCTCTACTGGTTCGCGCGCATGCTGGAGGGGGGCGAGGACCCGCGCTATCTGGCGCGCCGCATCACCCGCATGGCGATCGAGGATATCGGCCTGGCCGATCCCGCGGCCGCGCGGCACTGCTTGGATGCCTGGGCGCTCTACGAGCGGCTTGGCAGCCCGGAGGGGGAGCTGGCCCTGGGGCAGGCGGTGATCTATCTCGCGCTCGCGCCGAAATCGAACGCGGGCTATGTCGCCTACAAGGGCGCGCGGGCCGAGGCGCGGCGCACAGGCAGCCTGATGCCCCCCGCCCATATCCTGAACGCGCCCACCAAGATGATGAAGGAGCAGGGATACGGCGCGGGCTATGCCTATGACCACGACGCCGAGGACGGGTTCAGCGGTCAGAACCATTTCCCCGACGGGCTGAAGCGCCCGGTCCTCTACACGCCCGTCGAACGCGGCTTCGAACGCGAACTGAAGCGGCGCCTGGACTGGTTCGTCAGTCAGCGCCTGAAGCGCGGCGGTTGACTTTGCGCGCGCGGGGCCACACAGACGCGCGCATGAACCCCTTTCTGCAAGTCGCCATCGGCGGAGCCCTCGGGGCGACCTGCCGCTATGCCATCTATCGGGTCATGCCGCTGGCATGGTCGGCGACGCTGCTGGTCAACGTGGTGGGCAGCTTCGCGATGGGCCTGCTGGCCGCGCTGCTGGCGCACAGGCTGGGCAATGCCTGGGCGCCGTTCCTGCTGACCGGCGTGCTGGGGGGATTCACGACGTTCTCGGCCTTCTCGCTGGATGTGCTGACGTTGTGGGAACGGGGTCAGGGCGTCATGGCGCTGATCTATGTGGGACTGTCGGTCCTGCTGTCGCTGGCGGCCGTGATGGCCGGGCTGGCCTTGGGACGAGGGATTTGGGCATGAGTGCCGTACAGACGATCATGGTCGGCGACGACGACGCGGAGATGCGTCTGGACCGCTGGCTGAAGAAACGCTTTCCGCATCTGTCGCAGATCGCCATCGAGAAGATGTGCCGCAAGGGAGAGCTGCGGGTCGACGGCGGCCGCGTCAAGGCCGCCACCCGGATCGCGCCGGGCCAGCAGGTCCGCGTGCCGCCGCTGCCCGAACCGGGTGACGCGCCGGCCCGCCCCGAGCGCCCCCTGGGGCCGCGGGTCAGTGACAGCGACGAGCAGATGATCCAGGCGGCCGTCCTGTGGAAGGACGAGCACATCATCGCGCTGAACAAGCCGCCGGGCCTGCCCAGCCAGGGTGGCAGCGGGCTGGGCGGTCGCCATGTGGACGGGCTGACCACGGCGCTGCTGTTCGGCTACAAGGAGCGGCCCAAGCTGGTGCACCGGCTGGACAAGGACACGTCGGGCGTCCTGCTGCTGGCGCGGACCGACCGCGTCGCGCGGGCGCTGTCCGAGGCCTTCCGCGACAAGACGACGCGCAAGATCTACTGGGCGGCGGTGGCGGGCGTGCCGCATCCGCGCATGGGCACGATCCGCTATGGCTTGGTCAAGGGCGGCGGCGGTCGCGGCGACAACGAGAAGATGATCGCCGTCCATCCCCGCGACATCGACAAGACCGAGGGTGCCAAGCGCGCCACGACCGACTACGCCGTGCTGGACGCGCTGGCCACGCGGGCCAGCTGGTGCGCGCTGGTGCCCATCACGGGCCGCACCCATCAGCTGCGCGCCCATATGGCCGAACTGGGCCATCCGATCGTGGGCGACGGCAAGTATGGCGGTTCGGGGCAGGAGAATCTGGGCGATGGCTGGGGCGCGCAGCTGGGCGGGGAGATCAGCAAGAAGCTGCACCTGCACGCGCGGTCCATCAGCTTCGACCATCCGATCACCAAGAAGCGCATGACCGTCACCGCGCCGCTGCCCGAACACATGGCCCGCACCTGGAAATCGGTCGGCTGGCACGAGAACGACGTGCCCGACGATCCCTTCGCGGATGACGCATGAGGCTGGTCGTCTTCGATGTCGACGGCACGCTGATCGACAGCCAGGACCACATCACCCACGCCATGGGGCAGGCCTTCCGGGCCGCGGGGCTGGCGCCCCTGCCGCGGGCGCGGGTGCTGTCCATCGTGGGCCTGTCGCTGCCGGTCGCGGTGGCCGAACTGGCGCCGGAGGCCGATGCGGCGACGCAGGCGCGCGTCGTCGCGGCCTACAAGGACAGCTTCATGCGCGCGCGGCTGGACGGGCATGCGCCGCTCTATGACGGGGCGATGGACTGCCTGGACCGGCTGGCAGGGCGGGACGACGTGATCCTGGCCATCGCCACGGGCAAGTCCAGGCGGGGCCTCGACGCGATGATCGAGGCGCATGGCCTGCGGGGACGGTTCCTGAGCCTGCAGACCGCGGACGGGCATCCCTCCAAGCCGCATCCCGCGATGATCCACGCCGCTCTGGCCGAGACGGGCGTGCCGGCCGCGCGCGCGGTGATGGTCGGCGACACAAGCTTTGACATGCTGATGGCCCGGGCGGCGGGGCTGCCCGGTTTCGGCGTCAGCTGGGGCTATCACCCCGCCGCCGCGCTGGCGGAGGCGGGCGCGGCGCGCATCCTGGACGATTTTTCCGCATTGACGTCAGCCATCGAGGAGTGGGCCGCATGAGCGAATGGAAGGCACGCCGGTTCTGGACCACCGTCGCGACCCGTCCCGCGGAGGGCGGGGTCGAGATCACGCTGGACGACCGGGTGCTGCGCACGCCGGGCAAGAAGGCGCTGACACTGCCGACGCAGCCCTTGGCCGAGGCCGTGGCCGAGGAGTGGCGTGCGCAGGGCGAGCTGATCCAGCCGCTGACCATGCCGCTGACCCGCGCGGTCAATTCGACGGTCGAGAAGGTCGTTCCGCAGTTCGAAGCGGTTGCGGCGATGCTTGCCGAATATGGCGGCACCGATCTGCTGTCCTATCGGGCAACCGAACCGGAGGCGCTGATTCGCCGTCAGGCCGAGGCCTGGGACCCGCTGATCGACTGGTCGGCGCAGGTCCTGGGCGCGCCGCTGCGGGTCACGCAGGGCGTGATTCCCGTCCCGCAGGAGGCGCAGTCGCAGCGCCGGCTGCACGACCGCATCGCGGCGCTTGACCCGTGGGGGCTGACCGCGCTGCATGATCTGGTGACGATTCCCGGCTCTCTGGTGATCGGCCTCGCGGTCACCCAGGGCCGTCTGGCCGCCGCCGAGGCCCATGCCCTGTCGCGCATCGACGAGGATTTCCAGGCCGAGCAATGGGGATCGGACGAGGAGGCGCAGGAGGCCGCCGCCGCCCGTCTGCTGGCGATGGAACAGGCAGAGCGCCTCTGGCTGCTGTCCCGCCGGGGTTGAAAGCGCTTGGCGCGGCGCGCCAGGTTCTTGACGCGGAAACTTGTATCGGCACAATACCGCCTAATAGGACGGCATCTGGCCGTGCTATGCCGACAAGGACCCCGAGAAGGGTCCGCAACGCGTCGGCCGGGATTCCGGTCCCGGCTGCGCGCTCCAACACAGAGGTAGCAATGAAAAAATCGGTATTCCTGGGGACGGTGGCTGCGGCAACCCTGCTGGCCGGCGCCGGCATGGCGCAGGAGGGCACGACCCTGGCCCAGGTCAAGGAACGCGGCGAGCTGAACTGCGGCGTCAACACCGGCCTGGTCGGCTTTGCGGCACCCGATGCCAGCGGCAACTGGACCGGCTTCGACGTGGCCTACTGCCGCGCGCTGGCGGCCGCCGTCCTGGGCGATCCGAACAAGGTGCGCTTCGTGCCGACGACCGGCCAGACGCGCTTCACCGCGCTGTCCTCGGGCGAGGTCGACGTGCTGGCCCGGAACTCGACCTGGACCTATTCGCGCGACACCGACCTGGCGCTGGATTTCGTGGGCGTCAACTACTACGACGGTCAGGGCTTCATGGTCCGCAAGGACCTGGGCGTGACCTCGGCCAAGGAGCTGGACGGCGCGACCGTCTGCATCCAGACCGGCACCACGACCGAGCTGAACCTGGCCGACTACTTCCGCGCCAACAACCTGACCTACACGCCCGTCAACATCGACAGCAATGCCGAGGGCGAGCAGCAGTACATGGCCGGCGCCTGCGACGCCTACACGACCGACGCCTCGGGCCTGGCCGCGACCCGCGCGGCCTTCGCGGACCCGGAAAACCACATCATCCTGCCCGAGATCATCTCCAAGGAACCGCTCGGGCCGGCCGTGCGCCACGGCGACAACAACTGGGGCGACATCGCGCGCTGGACCCTGAACGCGCTGATCGCGGCCGAGGAATACGGCGTGACCTCGCGCAACATCGAGGAGCTGGTCCGCTCCTCCGAGAACCCCGAGGTCCAGCGTCTTCTGGGCACCACCGATGAGCTGGGCGCGATGATGGGCCTGGACGCCGAATGGGCGCGCCGCGCGATCCTGGCCGGCGGCAACTACGGCGAGATCTTCGCCGCCAACATCGGCGAGCAGACCCCGATCGGTCTCGCGCGCGGCCTGAACGCGCAGTGGACCCAGGGCGGCCTGCTCTACGCGCAGCCGTTCCGCTGATCGACCGATGACGACCGGGGCCGGGCCTGCATGGGCCCGGCCCCGACGATGCCAACGAAACACCCGCATGACAGCACGGCGCCAAGCCGGACGCGGGCGACAGGGGAATAGCACATGACGGATGTCCGGGCCTCGGCGGCACCGCCGTTCCGGCTGAGCATGCTGGTCAACGACCGGCGGTATCGGTCCCTGACCTTTCAGGTGATCGTGTTCATCCTGGTCATGGCCGCCGCGTGGTGGCTGATCGGGAACACGATCCAGAACCTGGCCCTGATGGGCAAGAGCTTCGATTTCGGCTTCCTGTTCCAGCGCGCGGGCTATGACATCCCGCAGACGCCGATCCCCTACACCGCCGACGACACGCATCTGCGCGCCTCGGTCGTGGGGCTTCTGAACACCCTGATCGTGGCCGTGCTGGGCTGCATCGCCGCGACCGTGCTGGGCGTCATCGTCGGCGTCGCGCGCCTGTCGAAGAACTGGCTGTTCGCGCGCCTGATGACCGTCTTCGTCGAGATCTTCCGCAACATGCCGCTGCTGCTGTGGATCCTGATCGTCTATGCGATCTTCACCGAGATCATGCCGCCGCCCAACGCCTTCCGCGGCGACACGCCCACGGCCAGCATGATCCTGTTCGACAACGTGGCACTGACCAACCGCTATACCGCGCTGCCGACGCTGGCGATGACCAACGATCCGGGCAGCCTGGACCTGGGCGCGCGGGTCACCATCAACTGGGCGACCATCGCCTTCGTCGTGGCGCTGGTCGGCGGCTGGTTCGTGCGCCGCGCGATCCGGGCCTGGGCGCAGGGCGTTCAGGACCGCACCGGCGTGCGCCCCACCACCTGGTGGATGACCCTCGCGGTGATGACCGTGCCGTCGCTGGCGCTGATCGCCTATTTCGGCCTGCACCTGGAGGCGCCCACGCTGCAGGGCTTCAACTTCACGGGCGGGCTGAACGTCTCGAACTCGCTGGTCGCGCTGTGGCTGGCGCTGACGCTCTATACCGCGGCCTTCATCGCCGAGATCGTGCGCGCCGGCATCCTGGCCGTCAGCCGCGGCCAGTCCGAGGCGGCCTTTGCCCTGGGCCTGCGCCCGAACCGCACGATGAACCTGGTGATCCTGCCGCAGGCGCTGCGGGTGATCATCCCGCCGCTGATCTCGCAATACCTGAACCTGACCAAGAACAGCTCCCTGGCTATCGCGGTCGGCTACATGGACCTGCGCGGCACCCTGGGCGGCACCACGCTGAACCAGACCGGCCGCGAACTCGAGGCGATCGTGCTGATGATGCTGACCTATCTGGCGCTCAGCCTGATCATCTCGGCGGGCATGAACGTCTTCAACGCCCGCGTCAAACTGAAGGAGCGGTGAGATGAGCGACACCCACGCCCAGACCGTCGCCTTCGTCCGCGACACCATGCTGCCCGCCGCGGCGCCCCCCACCCGTGAATCGGGGGCGGTGCGCTGGCTGCGCGACAACCTGTTCTCGGGGCCGGTCAACACGGTGCTGACCCTGCTGGGTCTGGCCATCGTCTGGTTCCTGGTCGCGACCTTCGGCGACTGGTTCGCCCATTCGGTCTGGAACGCCTCCAGCCTGAACGAATGCCGCGAGATCATCAGCGCCACTTGGGGCCCCGACGCGCGGGGCGCCTGCTTCGCGGTGATCCGCGAGCGCTGGAACCAGTACCTGTTCGGCTTCTATCCGCAGCATCTCTACTGGCGCCCGACGATGACCTTCGGCCTGCTGATGGTCGCGCTGATGCCGGTGCTGTTCTCGGCCTCGCTGAAGATCCGGCGCGTCGTGCTGGGCATCACCGCGCTGGTCACGCTGGCCGCGATGGTGGCCCTGGGTGCGCCCGCGGGCTGGCTGGTCTTCGCGGTCGTGGTGCTCGCGGCGGGGCTGATCCTGTCCGAGCGCAACATCGCGCTGCTTCTGCCCTTCTCGATCCTCTTTCCGCTGCTGGGGGTCTGGCTGCTCTGGGGCGGCTCGCTCTGGGGGCCGATCTTCGTGCTGGCGGGTCCGGTCCTGGGCTGGATCGCCTGGCGGGTCCTGTCGCGCGTGTCGCCGCTGCTGGCGACGGTCGCGGCGATCCTGGTGACGGTCCTGTTCTGGCTGTTCCTGACCGGCGACGCGGCCCGCGACGCCGAGTCCCTGCTGCCCCTGTCGATCGAGGCGGTGCGGTCGGACCGGTTCGGCGGCTTCCTGCTGTCGATGACCATCGGCGTGGCGGGCATCGCCCTGTCGCTGCCCCTGGGCATCGTGCTGGCGCTGGCGCGGCAGTCGGACATGTTCCTGATCAAGTCGCTGTCGGTGATCTTCATCGAGTTCATCCGCGGCGTGCCGCTGATCACGCTGCTGTTCGTGGCGTCGCTGCTGCTGAACTACTTCCTGCCGCCGGGCACGAATTTCGACATCATCCTGCGGGTCATCATCATGGTGACGATCTTTGCCGCCGCCTACATGGCGGAGGTGATCCGCGGCGGTCTGGCGGCCCTGCCCAAGGGCCAGTACGAGGCCGCCGACGCCTTGGGCCTGGATTACTGGAAGGCCCGGCGGCTGATCGTGCTGCCGCAGGCGCTGAAGATCTCGATCCCGGGGATCGTCTCGACCTTCATCGGCATGTTCAAGGACACCACGCTGGTGACCTTCGTGGGCCTCTACGACCCGCTGAAGTCGATGTCGGACGCCGTGCGTGCCAATGTCGAATGGAAGGGCATCTACTGGGAGCCGTTCATCTTCGTCGGCGCCATCTTCTTTCTCATCTGCTTCGGCATGTCGCGATACTCGATGTATCTGGAACGCCGCCTGCAGCGCGACCACAGGTAAGGACCTCCCGCCATGGAAACCATCGAACGCCAGATCGACCGCAGCCAGATGCGCGTGAGCGACGAGGTCGCGATCGACATCCGCAACATGAACAAGTGGTACGGATCGTTCCACGTCCTGCGCGACATCGACCTGACCGTGCATCGCGGAGAGCGCATCGTCATCGCCGGCCCCTCGGGGTCGGGGAAGTCGACGCTGATCCGCTGCATCAACCGCCTGGAGGAGCATCAGTCCGGCCATATCGTCGTGGACGGGGTCGAACTGACCAGCGACATCAAGAACATCGACAAGGTCCGCTCCGAGGTCGGGATGGTGTTCCAGCACTTCAACCTGTTCCCGCACCTGACCGTGCTGGAGAACTGCACGCTGGCGCCGATCTGGGTGCGCAAGGTGCCCCGGAAGCAGGCCGAGGCGACCGCCATGCGGTTCCTGGAGAAGGTGAAGATCCCCGAACAGGCCGGGAAATATCCGGGCCAGCTGTCGGGCGGCCAGCAGCAGCGCGTGGCCATCGCCCGCTCGCTCTGCATGCAGCCCAAGATCATGCTCTTCGACGAGCCGACCAGCGCGCTGGACCCCGAGATGATCAAGGAGGTCCTCGACACCATGATCGAGCTGGCCGAGGAGGGGATGACGATGATCTGCGTGACCCACGAGATGGGCTTTGCCCAGGCCGTGGCGAACCGCGTGATCTTCATGGATCAGGGCCAGATCGTCGAGCAGAACACCCCCAAGGAGTTCTTCAACAATCCCAAGTCGGAACGCACCAAGCTGTTCCTCAGCCAGATCCTGGGCCACTGAAGGCATCGCGCAGGGCGGGACGGTCCCGCCCTGCGCATCGCTGGCTCAGGCCCGGCCGTCCAGCCGGACGAAATCCATCACGCTGCCCTGGCCCGGACGGATATCGGCCCAGCTGTCGACCTGAAAGTCCACGACCAGCGTCGCAGCGGTCGGATAGCGGCGGAAATCCGGGTCCATCGGCGCGCGCGCGGGCAGCATCGCCGCCAGTTCGCTGATGCCCGGATTGTGGCCGATCATCATCACCGTGGGCATGGTCGCGCTTTTCAGAATGGCCAGCATCTTCTCGGCACCGGCCTGATAGAGGCCCGGTTCGGTGCGGAACAGCGGCCGCACCTCGAGGGGGGCGCCCGCGATCACCGCCCAGGTCTCCTGCGTGCGCGCCGCCGAGGAGCAGATCACCTCCTCGGGCTCATAGCCGCGGCTGGCCATCCAGTCGCCAAGCGCACGCGCCGAGCGACGCCCGCGGTCGTTCAGGGGCCGGTCATGGTCGTCCAGCGTGGGATCGTCCCAGGCCGATTTCGCATGGCGGGTCAGGATCAGGCGTCGGTGTCCGGTCGGGGTCATGAAATTGCTGCCTTTTGCCATGCCGTCAGTTTCGGCAGCCTGCCACAGCCCTTGGCAGGGGGGCAAGCGGATCGCGCACCCCCCGACCGCTTTCGCCGGTCACAGCGGGCTGTCGACCTGACGCAGGCCGCGCGGCGTCACGCGGGGCTGGGTCGTGCGGATCAGCGATCCGGCGCCATGTTCGGTGAACAGCTCCAGCAGGCAGGCATTGGGCACGCGTCCGTCCAGGATGACGACGGCGCGGACGCCCTCGTCCAGCGCCATGAGCGCGGTCTCGGTCTTGGGGATCATGCCTCCGGCGATCTGCCCGTCGGCGATCATCGCGCGCACCTGATCGGGATGCAGCTGCGTGACCACCTGACCCGAGGCGTCCTTGACCCCCGACACGTCGGTCAGCAGAAGCAGGCGGTCCGCCTTCAGCGCCCCCGCGATGGCCCCGGCCGCCGTGTCGCCGTTCACGTTGAAGGTCTCGTTGTCCTCCATGCCGGTGGCGACGGGGGCGATGACCGGGATCATCCCGGCGGTGTAGAGGTCGCGGATGATCTGCACGTTCATCTCGACCGGACGGCCGACGAAGCCCAGTTCGGGATCGTCCGCCTCGCAGACCATCATGTCGTCGTCCTTGCCCGAGATGCCCACCGCGCGGCCGCCCGCGTCGTTGATGGCCTGCACGATGCGCTTGTTCACCAGGCCCGACAGCACCATCTCGACCACCTCGACGGTCTCCTTGGTGGTCACCCGCTTGCCGCGCACGAAGCGGCTCTCGATGCCCAGCCTGCCCAGCAGTTCGTTGATCATCGGTCCGCCGCCGTGGCAGACGACCGGGTTCATGCCGACCTGCTTCATCAGGACGATGTCGCGGGCGAATTCGGCCATGGCGTCGTCGTCGCCCATGGCGTTGCCGCCGAACTTGACCACGACGACGGCCCCGGAATAGCGCTGCAGATAGGGCAGCGCCTCGGACAGCGTGCGCGCGGTGGCGATCCAGTCACGGTTCATCTTCTGTGCTCTCATCCTAGGGGCCCCGATCTGACGGGGCGGACCCTAGGACGCCCGGCGCGATCAGTCCAGCCCGGCGATGATCGCGCGCAGCGTGGCGATGCCGTGGCCCTTCTCCGAGCTGGTGACGACCAGTTCGGGATAGGCGGCGGGATGCTTCTGCAGCGCCTCCTGCACCTGCTCCAGCACAGGTTTCAGCGCGTTGGGGCCCAGCTTGTCGGTCTTGGTCATCACCACCTGGAACGGCACGGCCGAGCGGTCCAGAAGGGTCATGATCTCGTGATCGACATCCTTCACCCCGTGGCGCGAATCGATCAGGCAGAAGGCGCGGCGCAGCGTCTGCCGCCCGGCCAGGTAGGATTTCAGCAGCGCCTGCCATTTCGCGACCACCGCGACGGGGGCCTTGGCGAAGCCGTATCCCGGCAGGTCGACCAGATAGGCACGCTCGCCCAGGGCGAAATAGTTGATCTCCTGCGTGCGGCCCGGCGTGTTCGAGGCGCGCGCGATGCCCTTGCGGCCGGTCAGCGCGTTGATCAGGCTGGATTTCCCGACATTCGAGCGGCCCGCGAAGCAGACCTCGGGGCGGTCGGCCGGGGGCAGGCCGTCCATGTGGACGACGCCCTTGACGAAATCGACCGGTCCCGCGAACAGCAGGCGGGCCTCCTCCGCCTTGGCGGCTTCGGGTTCGGGGGCGATGGGAAAGGCGACTTTCATGCGTGGACCTGATCCTGAAGGCGGATCGGACCGCCGGTGACGACCTCGGCAAAGACGCCGAAGTCGGTGTGGCCATACAGGCTCTCCAGCGTGCGCACCATGTCGATGTCGCGACGGCCGGTGGCCGTGTCGGCGCCGGTGGCGTCGCAGCGGCCGATATGGTCGGTGACGCGCAGCAGGGCCGCGCCGATGCGCAGCTCGCGCCCGATCAGGGCGCGCTCGGCCCAGGGCGCCCAGCCCGCGATCCACAGATTGCCGCGCCAGCGATCCGTGCCGGGGGCGATGCCGCAGCGCCCCGCCAGATCGGCCAGGCTGGACAGCGACAGGACCGAGATCAGGGGCGCGCGCTGATCCGTCCAGACGCCCGCGCCGCGCACCAGCCGGGTGGGGGCAGGGGCCTCGGCCGGCCAGAGCGGGCGCAGCCAGTCGATCAGCCGGTCGCCCTCCCGCTCGGGGTCCAGCGCCAGGTCGGGACGGCGCGGATGGCGCAGATGCAGCAGGCCGTCGCACCAGCCGCCGGTGATCGCCTGCAGGTCGAGGCTTGCGACGCCGCGCAGGAAGCAGGATTTGGGCAGCCAGCGGTCGGGCTCGCCGTCGGTCTGGCTGGCCAGGGCGTGACGCTCGCCCGCCTCGGTCAGGATCGCCCATTCGCGATCACCGGGCAGACGGCGCCCGGGTTCGAGCGTGACGGCGTCCAGCCCCTCACCGCCGACCGACTTGATCGGATGGCGGCGGATCAGGGCCAGATGCGCCGTCACTTTCCGACGCCCGGCTTGTCGCCCGCGCCCTTGCGCTTGGGCATGGAGGACTTGATGTTGCCGAACAGGTCCGGCCGGTGCCCATGCATCGACATGATCGTGTACTGCTGCAGGATCGTGATCACGTTGTTGGTGATCCAGTAGAGCACCAGACCCGAGGCGAAGCCGCCCAGCATGAACATGAAGATCCACGGCATCCAGGCAAAGATCATCTTCTGCGCCGGGTCGGTGGGGGCCGGGTTCAGCTTCTGCTGCATCCACATGCTGATGCCCAGGAGGATGGCCAGCGCGGGAAGCGACAGAGAGTGCAGCAGCGTCCCCTGGACCGGTGCCGCATAGGGCAGCAGGCCGAACAGGTTCAGCAGGCTGGACGGATCGGGGGCCGAGAGGTCCTGGATCCAGCCGAACCACGGGGCATGGCGCAGTTCGATGGTGACGAAGATCACCTTGTAGAGCGAGAAGAAGATCGGGATCTGCAGCAGGATCGGCAGGCAGCCCGCGGCGGGGTTCACCTTCTCCCGCTTGTAGAGCTCCATGACCTCCTTCTGGAACTTCATGCGGTCGTCGCCGGTGCGGTTCTTGATCTCCTCCATCTGCGGCTGCAGTTCCTTCATCTTGGCCATCGAGATGTAGGATTTGCGGGCCAGCGGGAAGACCAGCGTCTTGAGCACGAAGGTCAGCGCGATGATCGCCCAGCCCATGTTGCCGATGATGCCGTGCAGCCAGTGCAGCAGCTGGAAGATCGGCTTGGTCAGGAAGTAGAACCAGCCCCAGTCGATCGAATCGACGAAACGCTGGATGCCGGGCACCTCCTCGTAGCTGCGGATGACCTCCCAGACCTTGGCGCCGGCGAAGAGATAGCTGTCCGCGCTCAGCGTGGTGCCGGGCTGGACGGTCTGCATCGGGAAGCGGGCTTCGGTCTGATAGATGTCGGCGCCGTCGGCATATTTCACGACCGCGGTGAAGGCCTGGCCCGGCGCGGGCGCCAGCGAGGTCATCCAGTACTTGTCGGTGAAGCCGATCCAGCCGTTGCCGGTGACCTCGAAGACCTCGGCGCGGCCCTCGCGCTCGACCGGCTCCAGCTCGGCCAGATCGTCGTAATCCATCTCGACCAGGGTGCCGTCGACCATGCCGACCACGCCCTCGTGCAGGATGAAGTTGTTCTGCGTGTCGGGGCGGCCGTGGCGCGCGATGATGCCGTAGGGCGCGGCCGAGAAGGCGGCGTCGCCGTTGTTCTCGACGCTCTGCCCGACGGTGAAGAGATAGTTCTCGTCCAGGGCGAAGGTGCGGCGGAAGGTCTGGCCCGCGCCGTTGTCCCAGGCCAGCGTCACCGGCTGGCCAGGGGCCAGCGTCTCGCCGGATTCCAGCGTCCAGAGGGTGGCGGGGTTCGGCACCAGGTCGGCCGACACGCCCGGGCCGGGGGTCCAGCCGTAGACGGCGTAGTAGGGCTTGTACTGGGCGCTGTCGACGCTGACCCGGTCGTCGGCCGTGGCCGAGGAGGGCGTCAGCAGACGCACGTCGGGCGAGCCCTCGTCGATCGTCTCCTGGTAGCGGGTCAGCAGCAGGTCGTCGATGCGCCCGCCCGCCAGCGAGATCGAGCCCGAGACGGCCGGCGACTGGATGGCCACGCGCCCGGCGGGTTCGGCCGTGGCGGGGGCGTTCTCCAGATCGGCGGGTGCTGCCGCCGCGGTCTGGGCGGGCGTGGCCAGCGGCTGGTCGCCGATGCTCTGCTCCGTCAGCGGCTGTCCCGACGGCTGGTCCGAGACGGGTTCCGGGGCGAAGACCGTGTACCAGACCAGGATCACCAGGAACGACAGCACCGTCGCCAGGATCAAATTGCGGTTGTTGTCTTCCATTCCGTCACCACCGTCATGCGTCAGTCAAGGGGGGGTTCAACAGAACGCACCCCCAAAGGTCAAGCGGATTTGCCGTGCGGTGCAGGAATACAAGGGTGATCGGCGGGATCAGCCCCTGCGCGCGATGGTCGGAAGGCGTGCGGCGGCCTGGGCATGGCGGGTCAGGAACTCCAGGCTGTCCGCCAGCGGCATCGGCCGGGCGATGGCATAGCCCTGAACCTCGTCGCAGCCCATCTGCGCCAGGAAGGCGTATTCCTCGCGCGTCTCGACCCCCTCGGCCAGCGCCGAGATGCCAAGCCGTTCGGCCAGGGCCAGGATGGCCAGGATCATCCGCTGCTGCGCCTCGTCGATGTCGCAGGCGGTGACGAAGCTGCGGTCGATCTTGATGCGGTTGATGCCGAACTGCCGGATCGCGTCCAGGCTGGCATAGCCGGTGCCGAAGTCGTCCAGGTCGATCTGGCAGCCCGCCGCGGCCAGCTTGCGCAGGTTGTCGCGGGTCTCCCCGCTGCTGGAAACGGGGCCGACGCTCTCGAGGACCTCGACGACCAGACGGTGCGCGGGGATCTCGTGGCGGTCCATCTCCCACAGCAGGCAGTCCGCGAAGCCGCGGTCGGACAGCTCGCAGTTCGACACGTTGATCGACACCGTCGGCACCTCGAACCCGGCGCGGTCCCAGGCCTTCAGCGCATCCATCGCCTGCGACAGGATCAGCAGGGTCAGCGCGTTGTGATCGGCGGGCGTCATCTGCGGGATGAAGGCGCCCGGAGCCAGCAGCCCGCGCGTCGGATGGTTCCAGCGCGCCAGCGCCTCGAAGCCGGTGATCTGGCCGGAATGGCAGCAGACCTGCGGCTGGAACCATGCGACCATCTGTCCCGCCATGACCGCGTCGCTGACCGTGGCCGTCAGGCCGGGCGCGCTGAGCGTCGGGTCGTGCGGATAGAGCCGCAGCTGTCCCAGGGCCGCATCCTCGACCATCGTCATGCGCTGCAGCGCGTGGTCGGTCAGGCTCTGGATCGAGGGCATGTTGGGCGCCTCTGCATGGATCAGCACGCCGGTCATCACCGGGGTGACGTGGCGCCCGGCCAGCGGCACGGGCGTCTGCCCCTGCCGGTGCAGGCGGCGCGCGACCTGCAGGGCGTCGCGGTCCGTCCGGTCGCGCAGCACGAAGGCGAAGAGGCCCGGCGCCAGGATCCGGACCGGATCATAGGGGCGCACCGATCCGCCCAGGCTCATGGACAGCTGCACCAGCAGATGCCCCATGGCGGCCTTGTCCAGGATCGAGCCCAGGGTCTCGGTGTTCTCGAGGCGCAGCAGCAGCAGGCTGCGCGACCGCTCCGGGCTGCCGGTGGCACGGCGCATCAGGCTGCGGAGCGGAGAGAGCCAACGGCGCAGATTCTTGGACATACCGGACCTTTCACGGAATCACCGGTCCAGAACTACGTCAAATTGCTTGTCGGTGGGTTAACCATCCAGCTCCGCGGCGCGAAAAATCGGCGGATTTTCGACCGGGTTCCCGGCTTCGGGCGGAAAAATTGCGGAAAAGTCGAACAGTTCCGGGTCCAGCAGATGCGAGGGCCGCACGTTCATCAGCGCCCGGAACATCACCTGACGCCGGCCGGGCGTGCGTGATTCCCATTCGTCCAGCAACCGCTTGACCTGGACGCGCTGCAGACCCTCCTGGCTGCCGCAGAGGTCGCAGGGGATGATCGGATAGGCCATCGCGCGGGCGAAGCGCTCGCAATCCGCCTCGGCCACATAGGCCAGCGGGCGCAGGACGGTCAGGTCGCCCTCCTCGTTCAGCAGCTTGGGCGGCATCGTCGCCAGGCGGCCGCCGTGGAAGAGGTTCATGAAGAACGTCTCCAGCATGTCGTCGCGGTGATGGCCCAGGACCACGGCCGAACAGCCCTCCTCGCGGGCGATGCGGTAGAGATTGCCGCGGCGCAGGCGCGAACACAGCGCGCAGTAGGTCCGCCCGGCCGGCACCTTCTCCTTCACGATGGAATAGGTGTCCTGATATTCGATGCGATGCGCCACGCCGCGCCCCTTGAGGAACTCGGGCAGCACGGTGGCCGGAAAGTTGGGCTGCCCCTGGTCCAGGTTGCAGGCCAGCAGCTCCACCGGCAGCAGGCCGCGCCATTGCAGCTCATGGAGCACCGCCAGCAGGGTATAGCTGTCCTTGCCGCCCGACAGGCAGACCAGCCAGCGGTCGCCGGGGCGGACCATGGCGTAATCCTCGATCGCGGCGCGGGTCTCGCGGATCAGCCGCTTGCGCAGCTTGCGGAACTCGGTGCTCTGGGGGGCGCCGGCGAACAGGGGGTGAATCTCGGTGCTGTCCGCGTCGTCAAGGATGATGGCATCGGTCATGGTGGCCCTCGTCATGGTCGGGATCGGCGCCGGGCACCGGATCATAGCCGTGCCCGCCCCAGGGATGGCAGCGCCCGAGGCGTCGCAGCACCAGCCAGCCGCCGCGCAGGGCGCCGTGCCGGGCCAGCGCGTCCAGCGCATAGGCCGAACAGGTCGGCTGGAACCGGCAGGCATGCCCGACCCAGGGCGAGGCGATCAGCCGGTAGCCCCGCACCGGCAGCGCGAACAGGCGCGCCAGCGGGCTCATCGGTGAATCTTGCCCATGGCGCGGGCGAAGTCGTCGCGCAGGTCGGCGAAGTCGCGGCTGGCGGTCGCCTCGGGGCGTCCGACAAGCACATAGTCCCATCCGGGCAGGGCCAGGCCGGGCATGCCGAGACGCGCGACCTCGCGCAAGCGGCGCTTGGCGCGGTTGCGGGCCACGGCATTGCCGACCTTCTTCGAACAGGTGAAGCCGATCCGGGCGGGGTCGTCGTCATCGCGACGGCGGGCCTGCAGCAGGAATGCGGGCATGGCCTGTCGGCGCGCCTTCGCGGCGGCCAGGAACTCGGCCCGCTTCTGCAGGACGGGCGGCATGCGAAATGCCGCCGTGCCGGCATCCGGATGCTGTGGATCAGCGGGATGCGGCATGGACGGCATGTCGAAAGCCTTCATGGGGCGGTCGCAACCGCCGGCAGGACCCGGACGGATCAGGCCGACAGACGCTTGCGGCCCTTGGCGCGGCGGCGGTTCAGCACCAGACGGCCGCCTTTGGTGGCCATGCGGGCGCGGAAGCCGTGACGGCGCGCACGAACGAGGTTCGACGGTTGGAAGGTGCGCTTCATGATCGGTCTCCGGATCGGTTCTTGCGGGGCGGACCGGGACGGGGCAGATTGCAGGAAACTGCCCTGCGCCACGGCGCCGGTTGTTCGAAGCCCGCTGGATAGTGGAGCATCCGGCGCGCGTCAACCGCAGAAACCCCGAAATCCGTTGTGATCGGTCGGCGGAACCCCGCGTCGATCACATTCGTTTGATGTGCAAACCCCGGCCTGCTTGGCTGACAAGGCCGCCCCGCGCACCCATAACCCGGACAAGATGCATCTGAACACGATCTCCGGCCGATTCGCAGCCCTGACGACGATGTTCGTCATCCTTGCAGAGCTGTTCATCCTGCTGCCCTCGATCGCGGGCTTCAGGCTGGACTATCTTGAGCTGCGGCTGGAGCGGGCGCAGATCGCCAGCCTTGCGCTGCTGGCGACGGACGAATCGCTGGCCTCGGACCTCGAATCGGAACTGCTGCAGAATGCCGGCGTCTTCAACGTCGTGCTGCGCCGCGACGACATCCGGCAGCTGGTCCTGTCCTCTCCGATCCCCGGACCGATCGCGGCGACCTATGATCTGCGCTCCGAAGGCGTCCTGCAGACCATCGACGATTCGCTGGCCGCGCTGGCCGACGGACAGAACCGCGTCATCCGCGTGATCGGGGCGCCGGTGAACCAGGCCGGTCAGCTGATCGAGATCACCATGGAGACCGCGCCGCTGCGCGAGGCGATGATCGAGTACGGGCTGCGGCTGCTGGCGGTGTCGGCGGCATTTTCGATCCTGACGGCGGTGCTGCTGTTCATGGCGGCGCAGCGGCTGATCCTGGTGCCGATGCGCCGCGTCATCAGCCACATGACCGCCTATGCCAATGCGCCCGAGGACAGCCGCCACATCATCATCCCCGACGCGCGCCTGGCCGAGCTGAACGAGGCCGAGACCGCACTGCAGTCGATGCAGAAGACCGTGACCTCGTCGTTGAAGCAGAAGGAGCGGATGGCGCAGCTGGGCCAGGCGGTCGCCAAGATCAGCCACGATCTGCGCAACATCCTGACCACGGCGCAAATCTTCGCCGACCGCCTGGAGGAGAGCGCCGACCCGAAGGTGCGGCGTGCCGCGCCCAAGCTGGTGAACTCGATCACCCGCGCGGTGAACCTCTGCGAGACGACGCTGGCCTTCGGCAAGGCCGAGGAGCCCGCGCCGACCCTGTCGCGCTTCAACCTGGCGCAGCTGGCGGCCGAGGTGATCGAGGCCGAATCGCTGGCCGGCGAGGCCGCCGGGCAGGTCGAGTTCCTGACCGACATCCCGCCCAGCCTGATCATCCGCGCCGACCGCGATCAGCTGTACCGCGTGCTGGCCAACCTGGCCCGCAACGCGCGTCAGGCCATCGAGGGCACCCGCAAGCCCGGCACGGTCGAGATCGGCGCGGGCGAGGGCGAGGCCGACTGGTGGATCAAGGTCTGCGACACCGGGCCGGGCCTGCCCGACAAGGCGCGCGAATATCTGTTCAAGCCCTTCACCGGCAGCGCGCGGCGCGGCGGCACCGGCCTTGGCCTGACCATCGCCGCCGATCTGGTGCGCGGCCATGGCGGGCGGCTGGACCTTCTGCGCAGCGACGCCGATGGCAGCCAGTTCTGCATCCAGATCCCGCGTGGCATGGCCGATCCGGTCAGCCACGCCTGAGGGCCGGCGCGGGCCTTGGCCGGGGCTGCGCAAAAAGGTTTCATCTTTTTGTCGTTTCGGCCTTGCATCCCCCCGGCGCCGCCGCTAATTCCCCTCCTCAAGACGGACCCGTAGCTCAGCTGGATAGAGCACCAGACTACGAATCTGGGGGTCGGGCGTTCGAATCGCTCCGGGTCCGCCATTACTTCCTTCCAGACTTCGATGAGACGATGCCGACAGCCAGCGGGCATGCCGGCCTCTGTCGTGACGCATCACCGCCTGGCAGCGGATATTCCTACCTTGCGGATGCGCGTCACCTGTCGCTGCCGCACGTTATTCAAATCCGCCATGTCCTGCTGTCAGGCGCGTTCACCCCGCCATGCCCGGAACGGGCCGTCTGGCGATCGGCGGAGATGCCCACCGCAGACGGCAAGCGTCCCGATGGCAAAAGGCCCCGACAGTGTCGGGGCCTTCGGCTTTGTCACGCGGTGACGGTTACTGCTGTGCCAGCAGGTCCGTGATGCGGCGCACCGAGGCGCGACGGTTATCGCGGATGTCGCCTTCCGAGCGCACGCGCAGGAACTGCTCGCCATAGCCTTGGGTGACCATGTTCTCCGGCGGCACGTCGAAATACTCGGTCAGGGCCAGCGCGACCGATTCGGCGCGGCGATCCGACAGGGCCAGGTTCGCGGCATCCGATCCGACCGTGTCCGTGTGACCCTCGATCATGAAGATCTCGCTCGGGTTCTGGGCGATCTGGTCCTGGATCACGCGGCCGAGGCCTTGCAGCTGCTGCGCCTGATCGGGACGGATCGCGGCCGAGCCGGTGTCGAAGGTGATCGCGTCGATGTTCACCGGCGCCACCAGCGCCCGCACCTCGGGGATGTTGCGGATCTGGGACAAGGTGAAGCGGCGATCCACATCGGCCTCGCGCTGCAGCGCGTCACGCAACTGATCCTCGTTCAGCGGCGCGTTGCCGCCGGTGACGGGGGCCGGTGCGGGGAGCGAGCCGATGTCGACGGGTTGCACGTCCGCCGTGTCGTCGATCAGCCGCGTCGTGGTGCCGTCGGCGCTGACCAGCGTGCGGCGCAGGACCTGCAGGTTGGCGTCGCGGATGGTGACCACGCGGCTGCCGTCGGCGCGCGTGACAATGGTGCGCGACGAGCCGTCGTCGAAGTTCTCGGTCGTCACCGTCGAGCCGGGCTGGCGCAGCAGGGCGACCTCGTCCTTGATGACCTCCTGGCTGCCGTCGGCACGGGTCACGACGATCCGGTCGGGCGCCGACAGGGCGACCTGGCGGTTGTTGTTCAGGATCGAGCCGACGGCCACCGCACCCAGACCCAGCAGCAGGGCGTTGCGCAGCGTGTTGTCGTCTTCATCCTCGCGCGCCTCGGCATTGCCATCGCCCTGCAGCGCGTCGCGCAGGTTCGTCGCGAAGTCCTCGGTGGACGACCGCGCGCTCTCCTCGGTCACCTGCTCCTCGACCACGTCGCCCGACGCTTCGGCGGCATCGTCCAAGGCGGCCGCCGTCGCGGCCGCGGTGGCCTGGGCCGCCTCGCGCGATGCTTCGGTCTCGGGCGTGTCCTCCTCGGCGGCGCGCTGGACCAGCTGGCCGTCCTGTCCGACGCGGTTCATCTGCGCCTCGGTCGGGGCCAGACGCAGCTCGCCCACGTCGTTCAGCTCGACGACGACGCCACCCGGCGTCATCGCCCGGCCGCCATCGGCGCAGGGGAAGGCGCTGCCGTCCAGGCAGGTCAGCTGTTCGGCGGTCAAGCCGCCCGCGACCTCCTCATCCAGCACATTGGCCAGACCGGGAAGCTGACGGGCACGGTCGGTCTGTGCGCTGCCCGTGGCCAGCGTCACGGCACCCGCCGCAGCGGCTGCAGCGGCCGCGCCATCGGTTCCGGCCTCGGGTTCGGCGGCCTCTCCGCTCAGCGCATCGGCCAGCGCATCGACGCTGTCCTCCTCGGCAGCCGGAGCTTCCGGCTCGGCCTCGGCCGCCGCCGGCTCCTGATCGGCGCGCAGCGCCTCCTCAAGGGCCTCGGCGTCGTCGGCAGGGGCCTCCTCGGCAGCGGCGGGCTGCTCGGCTTCCTGCTCGGCGCGCAGGGCCTCGGCCAGATCACCGGCCTCGGGATCGGCTTCAGCCTCGTCGGCGGCGGCAGGCCGCTCGGCCGGACGCGTCTCCGACGCAGCATCACGGACCGGACGTTCGGCCGGCGCCTCCTCGGCCTGACGGGCGGGACGGGCCGCAGGCGCTTCGCTGGTCATCGACTCCGGGCGCTCCGCCGGCGCAGCCGCTTCAGCGGGCTCAGCGGGCTCAGCGGGCTCAGCGGGCTCAGCGGGCTTGGGCTCCGGCGCTGCTTCCGGCGCTGCTTCCGGCGCGGGCGCCTCGGCGGCAGCCGGAGCGTCGGCCGGGGCCGCCTGGTTCAGATCGGCGCCGTCCTGCGGTCCTTGGTCGGCAGGCTCCTCAACCGGGGCAGGCTCGGGCGCGGGCTCCGGAGCGGGCTCCGGCTCGGCCGGCGGGGCCTCGGGGGCGGGCGCGGGCTCGGCAGGAGCCTCGGCCGGCGGCTCAGCGGGGGCCGCCGGTGCGGGCTCAGCCGCGGCCTCGGGCGCAGCCTCGGCAGGCGCCTCGGGCGCGGGTTCGGCGGCGGGTTCCGGTGCCGGTTCGGCGGCAGGCTCCGCAGCGGGGGCCTCAGGGGCAGCCTCGGCCGGCGGGGGCGGGGGCGGAACCTCGCCTTCCTGGGCAGGCTGAGCCTGCGCCAGCACGCGATCCGACGGCAGCGGCGCCGCGACGCCCTGCGCCATCGCCAGATGCGGTGCCATCAGCGACAGGCAGGCCGCGATGGCGGTGGTGTTGTGAATGATCCGGCGCATGGGATACTCCTTGTGCAAAACCGAATGACGTTCTTTGGTCGTTTAACAGGCACTTGCGCAAAGGGTTCCCAAACTTGACGTGACCATCGCGTGAGCGATGCGCGACAGCGAAAGGGGCCGCGCCCTTTCGGACGCGGCCCCTGCGGTCACGCAGCGATGATGCGGGATCAGACCCCGTCGCCGACGAAGGCCTTCTCGACCACGAATTCGCGCGGTTCGGAATTGGCGCCCTCATGCAGGCCGAACCCCTCCAGCACCGCCTTGACGTCGACGTTGAAGGCCAGGCTGCCGCAGATCATCGCGCGATCCTCGGCCGGGTTGATCGGCGGCAGGTTCAGATCAGCCAGCACCTTGCCCGAGGTCAGGTTGTCGGTGATGCGGCCCATGAAGGGCGAGGGTTCGCGCGTCGTCGTCGGATAGTATTTGAGCCGCTCGGCGAAGCCGTCGCCGTAAAGCTCGGTCAGCAGCGGGTCGTGGCGCAGGCTGTTCACCAGCTCGGCGCCATAGACCAGCTCCTCCGCGGTGCGGCAGGTATGCATCATGATGACCTGCTCGAAGCGCTCATAGGTCTCGGGGTCGCGCATCAGCGAGGCGAAGGGCGCAAACCCGGTGCCGGTGGCCAGGAACCACAGCCGCTTGCCGGGCAGCAGCGCGTCGAGGACCAGCGTGCCCACGGGCTTGGGTCGCAGGATGATCTCGTCGCCGGGCTTGATGTGCTGCAGCTTGGAGGTCAGCGGACCGTCCGGCACCTTGATGGAATAGAATTCCAGTTCGTCGTCCCAGTTGGGCGAGGCGATGGAATAGGCGCGCAGGATCGGCTTGCCGTTGTCGCCCGGCAGGCCGATCATCACGAACTCGCCCGACCGGAAGCGCAGGCTGGCGGGCCGCGTCACGCGGAACGAGAACAGGCTGTCGGTCCAGTGGGTCACCGCGGTCACGGTCTGCGAATCGGGAAGCGTCTTCTTGGGGGCGGCCTCGGTCACGGGCAGATCCAGCGTCATTGTTGCATTCCTTGTCGTCTAATCGAAGGGGCGCGCGGGCGAAAGGGTCAGCCCGCCAGCTGCGCCCGATGGTCCCAGGCCTTCCAGTCGGCGCGGGCCCGCCACTGATCCTCGGGCTGGCGGGCGGCGATGTCGGGGGCGACCTCGACCTCGTCGAAGCCCACGCGGCGCGCCATCGCGTATTGGTCCGCGATCAGCCGCCCGGTGGCGCGCAGGCGGCCTTTGTAGCCCAGCTCGCGCAGGCGGCGCGCCAAGGTGAAGCCGCGCCCGTCGCTGAAGGCCGGAAAGTCGATGCCGATCAGGGCCGCGTCCAGATGGTCGGCCAGGGTGGCCGGGGCGGTGTCGGGTGCCAGCACGACGGCGGGCCGGTCCGTCACCGGGTGAAAGCCGTCGTCACGGGCCAGGACGGGTTCGCTGTTCAACTGCTCGCTCATGCCGAGACCTTTCCGCGGACCATGCGCCCGCCGATGAAATGGATGCCGCATTCGGATTTCTCCTGGCCGCGCCAGCGCCCCGACCGGGGGTCTTCGCCCGGCTTGACCGGAGAGGTGCAGGGCGCGCAGCCGATGGACGGATAGCCCTTGGCCACCAGCGGATGCCGGGGCAGGCGGTTCTCGACCATGTAGTCCTGCACGTCCTCGGGGCGCCAATGCGCCAAGGGGTTGACCCGCAGCCGCGCGGGCGGTTCGGGTTCGAAGAACTCCAAAGCGGCGCGCTGGCCGTTCTGGAACCGCTTGCGGCCCGTGATCCAGGCGTCATAGCCCGACAGCACACGTTCCAGCGGCACCGTCTTGCGGAAATCGCAGCAGGCGTCGGGATTGACCTTGTGGAGCGTGCCGTCCGGGTCGTGGGCGGCGATCTCCGCCTCGCTGGCGGTGATGACCTGCACGTTGGTCAGCGAAAGCCGCTCCGCGACCTCCTGCTGATAGGCCAAGGTCTCGGGGAACAGCATCTGCGTGTCGATGAACAGCACCGGCAGGCCGGGGGCCACCCGGCTGACCATGTGCAGCAGCACGACCGATTCCGCGCCGAAGGAGGACACCAGCGCCACCTGCCCCAGGTCGGGGTCGGTGACCGCGCGGCGCAGCACCTCGATGGCGGCATGGTGGCGATAGCGGTCGTTCAGCCGCCCCGCCCGCGTGTCCAGGTTCCCGTCAAGCATCGGCCTGCGCCGGATAGAGGGCGGCCTTGAAGGGCGCCGGGCCCAGGCGGCGATAGGCGTCGATGAAGCGTTCCGACGCGTCCTCGCGGACTTCCAGATAGGCGCGCAGCAGCCGGTCGATGGCCGGGACGACCTGTTCGGCCGGGAAGCCCGCGCCCGCGCGTTCGCCGATGGCCGGGATGTCATAGGCGTCGCCGCCAAGCGTGATCTGGTAGTTCTCGACGCCCGCTCGATCCAGACCCAGGATGCCGATATGGCCCAGGTGGTGATGCCCGCAGGCGTTGATGCAGCCCGAGATGCGGATGTTCAGGTTGCCGATCTCCTCCTCCAGTCCCGCGGCGCGGAAGTGGTCGGCGATCTCCTCGGCGATGGGGATCGACCGGGCGGTGGCCAGCGCACAGTAATCCATACCGGGGCAGGCGATGATGTCGCTGGTCAGCCCGGCATTGGCGGTCGCAAGGCCAGCGGCCTTCAGTTCGGCATAGAGCGCGGGCAGGTCCGACTTATGGACATGCGGTAGGGCCACGTTCTGGTCGTGCATCACGCGCAGGTCGTGATGGCCGAAGCGTTCGGCCAGATCGGCCAGCAGGCGCATCTGTTCCGCACTGGCGTCGCCCGGGGTCCGGCCCGGCGCCTTGAAGGTCACGACGACGCTGGCATAGCCCTCGACCCGGTGCGGGTGCAGGTTCGTATCAGACCAGCTGCGGAAGGCCGGGTTCGCCTGACGCTCGGCCTCATAGCCATTGACGGGCGCGTTGCGGAAGGACGGCGCGCGGAAGCGGTCCTTGAATACGGCCAGCGCGTCGCGGTCGGCGCCGTGGAAGTCGCGGCGGCGGGCCAGGAATTCCTCCTCAATCTCGGCGCGCATGACGTCCAGGCCGCGCTCCAGCACGGTGATCTTGATGCGGGCCTTGTACTTGTTGTCGCGGCGGCCGGCCAGGTTGTAGGTCGCGATGATCGCCTCGACGTAAGGAAGCAGGTCCTCCTCGGGAAGGAAGTCGCGGACGACCTGACCCAGGAGCGGCGTGCGGCCCAGACCGCCGCCGATCCAGACCTCGAAGCCGGTCTTGCCGTTCCGCTCGGTCAGGCGCAGGCCGATGTCATGGGCGGCGATGACGGCGCGGTCCTTCTTGCCGCCGGAGATGGCGATCTTGAACTTGCGCGGCAGGAACTGGAACTCGGCATGATCGGTGGACCAGCTGCGCAGCAGCTCCGCATAGGGGCGCGGATCGGCGGCCTCGTCAAAGGCGGCGCCGGCGAAGGCGTCGGTCGTCACGTTGCGGATGGTGTTGCCGCTGGTCTGGATGGCGTGCATTCCGACATCGGCCAGCGCGTCCAGCATGTCCGGGATGTCCACCAGCTTGGGCCAGTTGAACTGGATGTTCTGGCGGGTGGTCCAGTGCCCGTAGCCCTTGTCCCATTTCTCGGCCAGCAGGGCCAGGGTGCGCATCTGGTCCGGACTGATCGTGCCGTAGGGGATCGCCACGCGCAGCATGTAGGCATGCAGCTGCAGATAGACGCCGTTCATCAGGCGCAGGGGCTTGAACTCGTCCTCGGTCAGGCTGCCGTCAAGGCGGCGGGCGACCTGGGCGCGGAACTCGGCGGCGCGCTGGCGGACATAATCGGTCTCGACGGGGCGGACATCAAACATGGGCGGATTCCGTCTTCTGGGCCTCGGCTTGCCGATCGGCCTGGATGCCGTGGAAATAGTTGGAGGGGCCGCGCTGGCGGAAGGCCTCGCGGAAATGGACGGGCTCGGGTCCGTCCGGGCCGCGCCTGGCCTCGACCAGATAGGGGCCGACAACGATGTCGGCCTGGGCGATGGCCTCCAGCAGGGCCAGATCGGCGATGGCCTCGTCCTCATAGAGGGTGGCCCGGCGCGGGTCGCGCGTCCAGCCGTCCTCGCACATCCAGACATTGTGGCCTTCGCGCAGATCGTTCGCGGTGATCACGCCGGGGCGTGCGGCCGACAGGGGAAAGGATTTGCTCATGACTGGACCTTTGGCTTGTGCTGCCCTCTATATAGAATTTCGTTCTGGATTCTGCACAGTGGCCGCGGCAAATAAGGACGATCGACCAAGAGGTGCGCCATGCCGGAACCGATTTCCCCCGATGCGGGCGCAGGCCAAACGCCTGTCCGTCTGGACGAGGTGGACCGCAAAATCCTGTCCCTGCTGCAGCAGGATGCCAGCCTGTCGCTCGACCAGATCGCCGACCGGGTGGGGGCATCCAAGACCCCGGTCTGGAACCGGATCCGCAAGCTGCGCGAGGCGGGCGTCATCCGCCGCCAGGTCGCGATCCTGGACCCCGAGGCGCTGGGGCTGGAGGCCTGCTTCTTCGTGCTGATCCGCACCAGCGAGCACGACCGCGACTGGGCCGCGCGCTTTCTGCGCGCGCTGCGCGAGCGGCCCGAGGTGGTCGAGGCACACCGTCTGGCGGGCGACATCGACTATATCCTCAAGGTGCAGGTCAAGAATGCCCGCGCCTATGACCGCTTCTACCAGTCGCTGATCGGCGAGGTGAAGATCCACAACGTCACGGCCCTGCTGTCGATGGAGGAGATCAAGGCCACCAGCGCCCTGCCCATCCCGGACGGGGATCGCTGAGATGGCCTGGGTGATCTGGCACAAGCCGACCTGTTCCACCTCCCGCTGGGTGCTGGCCGCGCTGCGCGAGGCGGGCGTCGCGCCGAAGGTGCGCGACTATATCGCCGCGCCGCCGTCGGAGGCGGAGCTGCGCGACGCGCTGGGGCGGTTGGGGATCGGGGCTCGGGGGCTGATCCGCCGCAAGGGGACGCCCTTCGCGGAGCTGGGCCTGGGCGATCCGGCGCTGTCCGATGACGCGCTGATCGCGGCGATGGCCGCCCATCCGATCCTGATCGAACGGCCGGTCGTCTTCGCGCCGCATGGCGCGGTGCTGTGCCGGCCCAAGGAGCGGGTCAGTGAACTGATCGCCCGCAATCACGCAGGTGGTTCGCGGTGACCCGGTGGGGGTGCGGGGTGTGACCCGACAGATGACGCCCAGACTGCGGCGACATCGGCAGATGCCTTACGGATCGATCGGATCGAACGCCCCGACAGAGATGCCCAGCAGCAGCCAACGCCGCCCCTCCAGCCCCAGGACCAGATCGAAGCTGACATGACGCGGCTGCAGCGGGACAAATCCGGTCAGGCGCAGCTCCTGCCCGGTATCGGACAGCGCGCTGTCCAGGATGACCGGGTCGACGACCATCGCCTGCAGCAGGTCCAGCCGTTCCTCGCGCAGCGGCGTGAACAGGCCCGCCAGGCGCGTCGGATCGTTGGCCAATGCGAATTCGGGGGCGGCGATGTCGCGCAGCACCGTATAGTTGCCCGTCCAGTTGCCGTGGTTCACCGCCGCCAGCACGTCGCGGATCAGGGCGGTGGCATAGCTGGGTTCGACCAGGGGGGCCTCGGCCCGGGGTTCGGGCTGCGGTTCGGCGGGGGCGTCCTGCGCATGGGCGCTGGCGCCGACCAGCGCCAGCGCCATCGCGATGGCCAGGGACAGGGACAGCGCCTGCGCCGTCCCCGCCCGTATTTCGGCGTGGCTTACCACGCGTAGGTCACGCCGATGCGGCCACCGACCTGGTCGCGGTCGAAGCCATAGGTGATGCCCGCGTCGAACTGGGTGTTCGCATCGAAGCGGTAGCCCATCGACGCAGCCAGTGCATGCGATCCCTCGAAACTGCCGATGCTGGTCGACACGGCATAGGTCTTGTCCTCGGGGACATAGGGGGTGTTCAGCGCCATCGCCATGGCGATGCCTTCCTTGTTGTCCTCGACCTGCTGGCCCAGAGAGCGCACGCGGCCGTTCAGCGACGACATGCTCTCGCCGATCGACCGGTCGACCGCCAGGTTGCCCTGCGCGTCCGAGGTCACGACGCCGATGGGGGTGCCCTGCGCCGCCGTGCTGGCATCCGACGCGATGCCCGCCGCGCGATAGGTGTTGGCACCGTTGCCCAGCACGAACTCGTTCGCGCGGGTCGCGGTCGCGCCATCACCGATGGCGACCGAGTTGTCGGCCGCGGCGACCGCCTGGTTGCCAAGCGCGATCGACCCCGATCCCATGGCCATCGCGGCCTCGCCGATGGCGGTCGAGCGCACGCCGCTGGCCGCTGCCAGGTGGCCGAAGGCATGGGCGCGTTCGGCGGTGGCCTGCGCCTGCCAGCCGAAGGCGGTGGCGGCGGTGCCGTTCGCGACCGATTCACCGCCGACCGCGGTGGTCGACGTGCCGTTCGCGACCGAGGTGTCGCCGATGGCCAGCGCGTCCGTGCCGTTGGCGATGGATTCGTTGCCGATCGCGGTCGAGAGATCCGACTGGGCGTCGGCATTCTCGCCCACGGCCAGCGAGCGGACACCTTGCGCGGTGGCCAGGTGGCCGATGGCCTGGGCGCGTTCCGCGGTCGCCATGGACTGCCAGCCGATGGCGCTGGCGCCCGGCCCGGTCGCGACGGATTCGCCACCGATGGCGGTGGTCGAGTTGCCGTTCGCCGCCGCCGTGTCGCCCACGGCCAGCGCATCGACGCCATTGGCGATGGATTCGTTGCCGATGGCGGTGGACAGGTCGGTCTGGGCGTCGGCATTCTCGCCGATGGCCATCGACCGGACGCCCTGTGCGGTGGCCAGGTGGCCGAAGGCCTGGGCGCGTTCGGCGGTGGCCTGCGCCTGCCAGCCGATGGCGCTGGCGCCGGGGCCGTTCGCGACGGATTCGCCGCCGATCGCAGTGGTCGAGTTGCCGTTCGCCGCCGCGGTGTCGCCCACGGCCAGCGCATCGACGCCGTTGGCGGTGGATTCGTTGCCGATGGCGGTGGACAGGTCGGTCTGCGCGTCGGCGTTCTCGCCCACGGCCAGAGACCGGACGCCCTGGGCGGTGGCCAGGTGGCCGATGGCCTGCGCACGTTCCGCGGTGGCCTGCGCCTGCCAGCCGATGGCGCTGGCGCCGGGACCGGTCGCGACCGATTCGCCGCCGACCGCGGTGGTCGAGGGGCCGGTGGCGGTCGCCTCTCCGCCGATGGCCACGCCGTCCACGGCGGTCGCGTCGGTCGAGGCGTTGTCGCCGATGGCGACCGACAGCGGGCCCTCGGCGATGGCGGTCGGGCCGCAGGCCAGCGATCCGGCGCCGCCTGCGCCCTGCTGGCACTCCTGTGCGGCGGCCGTGCCGACGGCGCCGATCATCGCGACGGCGGCAGCACCGCCGAGCAGCATGGCGCGGGTACGGGTCAGGTGGGTCATGGCAATCTCCTCATCCGTTGGACAGGGCCTTTTGCGGGCCTCTGACCGGGGGACGCGGGAAACCGCCGACCGGATGCAGGATTTGTCGAGTTAATTTCCGGGCGGCCTCAGTCGTCCACGACGTTGAGGATCTTGGGCAGCGCGGGGCAGGGCAGCAGCTGGTTCTTCGCCACGTCGGCCAGCGTGTGATTGTGCAGGAAGACATAGACATGCGCGGACAGGCTTTCCCACAGCCGGTTCGACAGGGTCTGCGCCCGCGACCCGGAAATCCCGCCCGACGCGCCCGCGCCGATATGCATGGCGCTGACGGTTTCGTCCACGGCCTCGAGGATCTCTGCCACGCGGATCGTTTCCGGGGTGCGGGCCAGCCGGTATCCGCCGCCCGGACCGCGCACGGATGCCACCAGCCCCGCCCGGCGCAGGCGCACGAACAGCTGTTCCAGATAGGGCAGCGAGATGTCCTGGCGTTTCGAGATTTCGGCCAGCGAGGTCAGGTCGCCCCCCTTGGCGATGGCCAGGTCGGTCAGCGCGATGATCGCGTAGCGGCCCTTGGTGGACAGTTTCATGGCGCGGTTCCCCCCTTGATGATCGCGATCCCGGCGCGGCCCCGCTCCGGACGGGTCCGGCGGCGGTCACGGGCGCATTGACGGCCGCGCGGCTCGCAGGCTATGCCCGCAGCTGCATGTTTCTTGCCAAAGCCGTGCCGGCTGCCCAGATAGACCGTCTAGAAGGCGCGCGCGCAGGCGTCAAGAAACCCGTCATGACCTGTGAAGGACCACCATGCCCGAGCTGATTTTTCCCGGCCCCGAAGGCCGTCTCGAAGGCCGTTACCATCCTCAGCCCGGCAAGCCCGACGCCCCCATCGCCATCGTCCTGCACCCCCATCCGCAATATGGCGGGACGATGAACAACCGGGTGGTCTACAACCTGCATTATGCGTTCCACCGCATGGGCTTCACGGTGATGCGGTTCAACTTCCGCGGCGTGGGACGAAGCCAGGGCGAGTTCGACCAGGGCATCGGAGAGCTGTCGGATGCGGCCTCGGCGCTGGACTATCTGCAGGCGATGAACCCCAATTCCAAGCACTGCTGGGTCGCGGGGTTCAGCTTCGGGGCCTGGATCGGGATGCAGCTGCTGATGCGCCGCCCCGAGATCACCGGCTTCATCAGCGTGGCTCCGCCCGCGAACATGTATGATTTCAGCTTCCTGGCGCCGTGCCCGTCCTCGGGGCTGATCGTGAACGGCACCGCCGACCGTGTGGCCCCGCCCAAGGACACCGCCACCCTGGTCGCGAAGCTGCGCGAGCAGAAGGGCATCACCGTGACCCATGAGGAGATCGAGGGGGCGGATCACTTCTTCCGCGACGACGAGACCCACATGAAGCCGATGATCGACCTGGTGCAGGGCTATGTCAGGAAGCGCCTGACCGAGAGCAGCCGCTGAGGCCGAGGGCGCCGGGGCGCTGCCCCGGACCCCGGGATATTTGCGTGAAGAAGAAGGGGCGGCCATGCTGGACGAGGCGTTCGCGTTCCTCTGCGAGGCGGATCGGCTGAAATCGGTCGAGCGCGCGAGCGTGCTGATGGACCTGTCGCGGCCCGAGAACAGCGCCGAGCATTCCTGGCACGTCGCACTCTGGGCGATGGTGATGGGCGCGTCCGATCGGGCCATCGCCATGATCCTGCTGCATGATCTGGTCGAGATCGACACGGGCGATCAGCCGATCCATCTGGAGCATGACGTGGCCGGGCTGGCCCTGGCCGAGGCAGAGGCGGCGCGGCGCCTCTTTAGCTTGGCGCCCGAGGGCGGGCGGCTGGCCGCGCTGTGGCGCGATTTCGAGGGGCGCGCGGATGCCTGTGCGGTCGTGGCCAAGCGGATGGATCACGCGCAGCCGATCTTCCAGGTGCTGATGGCCGAGGACCCGCTGCCCGATCACGTGGCGATCGTGCGCGACAATCTGGGCACGGGCCGCGCTGCGCGGTTCGAGACCGAGTGGCCCGAGGGCTGGGCGGCGGCGCAGGCGCTGCTGGCAGGCGGGGCGCTGCCCGGGGGCGATCTGGCGCAGCGGCTGGCCTTTCTGGCCGAGGCCGATGCGCTCAAGCGCGTCCTGCGCGCCAACCGCCTGCTGGACGGGTCGCGGCGCGAGAACAGCGCCGAGCATTCCTGGCATCTGGCGCTTTATGCGCTGGTGCTGGGGGGGCTGGCGGGGCCGGGGGTCGATGTCGGCCGGGTGATCCGGATGCTGCTGATCCATGATCTGGTCGAGATCGACGTCGGCGACGTGCCGCTGCATTCCGCGGGCGGGCAGGCGCATGGATCGGCCGCGGTCCAGGCCGCGGAGGCGGCGGCGGCACGGCGGATCTTCGGGCTGCTGCCCGAGGCGCAGGGGCGCGCGATGCTGGATCTGTGGCGCGAGTTCGAGGCGGTGGCGACGCCCGATGCGGTCTTTGCCAAGGCGCTGGACCGCTGTCAGCCGGCCGTCCAGAACCTTCGGTCGGGCGGCGCGGGCTGGGTCGAATATGCCGTGACGCTGGCGCATGTGGAGGGCCGCGTCGGACCGTGGGTGCGGGCGGGCAGTCCGGCCCTGTGGGAGTGGCTGTATCGGGGGCTGCGGGGGCATTTCGACGGGTGAAGCGCGGGGCGCGGTTGGCATACAATCGCATACCGTCTTTTCTTTGCGTGCGGTTCCGGCTATGACCGGGGCAACCGAATCCAACGCCAAAGGGGGCTCTCCATGTCGAAGATCAAGGTCGCCAATCCCGTCGTCGAGCTTGACGGCGATGAGATGACGCGGATCATCTGGGACTTCATCAAGCAGAAGCTGATCCTGCCCTATCTGGACATCGACCTGAAATACTACGATCTGGGCATCGAGGAGCGCGACCGCACCGACGACCAGATCACCATCGACGCGGCCGAGGCGATCAAGCTGCACGGCGTGGGCGTCAAGTGCGCGACCATCACCCCCGACGAGGCGCGCGTCGAGGAGTTCGGCCTGAAGAAGATGTGGCGCAGCCCCAACGGCACGATCCGCAACATCCTGGGCGGCGTGATCTTCCGCGAGCCGATCATCTGCAAGAACGTGCCCCGGCTGGTTCCGGGCTGGACGCAGCCGATCATCGTCGGCCGCCACGCCTTCGGCGACCAGTATCGCGCGACCGATTTCCGCTTCCCCGGCAAGGGCAAGCTGACGATCAAGTTCGTCGGCGAGGACGGAGAGACCATCGAGCACGAGGTCTTCCAGGCCCCGTCCTCGGGCGTGACCATGGCGATGTACAACCTGGACGATTCGATCCGCGACTTCGCCCGCGCGTCGATGAACTATGGCCTGTCGCGCGGCTATCCGGTCTATCTGTCGACCAAGAACACGATCCTGAAGGCCTATGACGGCCGCTTCAAGGACCTGTTCCAGGAGGTCTACGAGGCCGAGTTCGAGGACCAGTTCAAGAAGGCCGGCATCCATTACGAGCACCGCCTGATCGACGACATGGTCGCGTCGGCGATGAAGTGGTCGGGCGGCTATGTCTGGGCCTGCAAGAACTATGACGGCGACGTGCAGTCGGACACCGTCGCGCAGGGCTTCGGCAGCCTGGGCCTGATGACCTCGGTGCTGATGACGCCCGACGGGAAGATCGTCGAATCCGAGGCCGCCCACGGCACCGTCACCCGCCACTATCGTGAGCACCAGAAGGGCAACGCGACCTCGACCAACTCGATCGCGTCGATCTTTGCCTGGACCGGCGGCCTCAAGCACCGCGCCAAGCTGGACGACAACACCGCCCTGCTGAACTTCGCCAACACGCTGGAGAAGGTCACCGTGCAGGCGGTCGAGGACGGCCACATGACCAAGGACCTGGCCCTGCTGGTCGGTCCGGACCAGAAATGGCTGACCACGATGGGCTATCTGGAGAAGGTCGACGAGTACCTGAACAAGGCCCTGAACTGATCCCGAAAGGGCCGGGCACATGCCCGGCCCTTTTCCTTTGGCCGGTGCGGGTCCGCCCGCGTGCCGGTCCCATCCCCCTTTCTTCGCGGCGCGACCTGGGCTAAGGGCGTGCCATCGCCTGACAGGAGCCTGCCGATGAAAGCCGCCGTCATCACCTTTCCCGGATCGAACTGCGACCGCGACCTTGCCACGGCCCTGACGCGCGCGGGCGTCGACGTCGCCCGCGTCTGGCACAAGGACAGCGACCTGCCCGCCGGGATCGACCTGGTCGCGGTGCCGGGCGGCTTCTCCTTCGGGGACTATCTGCGCTGCGGCGCGATCGCGGCGCATTCCCCCATCGCGGGCGCGTTGCGCGCCCACGCGGCGCGGGGCGGCTATGTGCTGGGGATCTGCAACGGCTTTCAGGTGCTGACCGAACTGGGCCTGCTGCCCGGCGCCTTGATGCGCAACACCGGGCTGACCTTCCTGTGCAAGCCCGCCGTGCTGCGCGTCGAGACCACGGACAGCGTCTTCACCGCCGGCTATGCCGCGGGGCAGGAGATCACCGTGCCGGTCGCCCATCACGACGGCAACTATCAGATCGGGGCCGAGGGGCTGGCCGAGCTGCGTGGCGAGGGCCGGGTGGCCTTCCGCTATGCGCCGGCGATCAACGGTTCGGTCGACGACATCGCGGGCGTGCTGTCGGCCAACCGCCGTGTGCTGGGCATGATGCCCCATCCCGAACGCGCCGCCGATCCGGTCACCGGCGGCACCGACGGCGCGGCGCTGTTCACGGGACTGGCCGCGGCGCTGACGCAGGCCTGACTTGAGCCGGGACGCGCACTGCCCTAGATTGCCGCAGCCGTTCCCGCCGGGACGGCGCGGCGTGAGGGACAGTGCAGGGCGGGCCCGTGCTTGGTGACTGAGGACCATATCGAGGATCGCGCCGAGCGGCGGCGCGCCAGGGTCGGCCAGCCGGTCAGCCCGTGGTGGCTGCGCGCGACCATCGTCATCATCTGCCTGGCCGCCCTGGGCACGATCTGGACGACCAACGCCTGGCTGACCGACCGCTTCTCCGAGAACACGCGGGTGCGGTCAGAACTGCGGCTGGCGCTGTATTCGGGCAACCTGATGTCCGAGCTGCAGCGCAATTCGGTCGTGCCGCTGCTGCTGGCGCGGGACCCGGCGCTGATCTCGGCCCTGGGCAGCAACGACTTCTCGACCACCTCGGCGCGGCTGATGACCGCGCAGAAGGAGATCGGCGCCGCCTCGATCCGCCTGCTGGACGCCTCGGGGCGGGTGGTCGGCGCGACCGACCGCTATCAGATTGGCACGAACAGCGTCGCGGCGCCCTTCTACGTGGAGGCGCTGCGCTCGCGCGACACGGTCTTCACCGTGTCCGAGCTGGCCTCCGGCGCGCATGAATTCGCCTATTCGCGGGCGGTCGTGGCGGACGGGCGCACCCTGGGCGTGATCGTGGTGGGGGCCGACCTCACGCGGCTGGAGCGGTCCTGGGCGGGCATCTCCGATGCTGTCGCCGTCACCGACAGCGAGGGCGTGATCATCCTGGCGACCGAGCCGCGCTGGCGCGGCCTGACGGTCCCCGAGGCGCTGGCCGTGCGCGACGCACCTTCCGCGATCCGGCGGGCCTTCCAGGTCACGGCCGACTGGACCTCGACCCCGGCCGATGCCTATGTGCAGGGCCGCGCGGTGATGCAGTCCGAGGCGCGGGTGCCGTTCCGCGGCTGGCGGATGATCAGCTTCACCGCCTATTCCTCGGTCCGCGAGCGGGTCAACGCGATCCTGGCGCTGCAGATCATGGGTTTCGCGATTCTGCTGGCGGGGGCCTTCTGGCTGCTGTCGCGGCGCGCGCGCATCCAGAGCCAGGCCTACATGCGCGAATCGGCCGATCTGCGCGCCCTGAACGCCCGCCTGACTCGCGAGATCGCGGAGCGCGAGCGCGTCCAGAAGGAGCTGCGGGTGGCCGAGCAGACCATGCAGCAGTCTTCCAAGCTGGCCGCCCTGGGCGAGATGTCGGCAGGCGTCAGCCATGAGCTGAACCAGCCCCTGGCTGCGATGAAGACCTATCTGGCGGGCGCGCGGCTGCTGCTGCAGCGCGGCCGCCCCGAGGAGGCGCTGTCCAGCTTTCAGCGCATCGACGACCTGATCGACCGGATGGGCGCGATCACCCGCCAGCTGAAATCCTATGCCAGGAAGGGCGGCGAGGCGGTCGAGCCCGTGGATCTGCGCGCCGCCGTCAGCAGCGCGCTGACGATGATGGAGCCGCAGCTGCGCCACAGCCCGATCCGCATCATCCGCATCGTCCCGCGAGAGCGGGTGATGGTCATGGCCGATCGCATCCGGCTGGAGCAGGTGCTGATCAACCTGCTGCGCAATGCCGTCGATGCGGTCAGGGGCCGCCCCGAGGCCGCGATCGAGATCACGGTCGAGGCCGCGGCTCACGCCTATGTGTCCGTTCGCGATAACGGGCCGGGTGTCTCGGACCTGGAAAAGCTGTTTGAACCCTTCTGGACCACGAAGAAGCCGGGGGAGGGCACGGGGCTGGGCCTTGCGATCTCCTCCACCATCGTGGCCGATTTCGGCGGTCGCCTGACCGCCCATAACGAAACCGAGGGCGGCGCGGTGTTCCGGGTCGAGCTGCCGCTCCACCGTCCCGGACAACCCCGTCAGGCGCTGGCCGCCGAGTGACGCAACAGAGGATGCCCCAATGTCCCGCAAGCTGAAGATCGCCATCGTGGATGACGAGCCCGACATGCGCGAATCGATCAGCCAGTGGCTGGTCCTGTCGGGCTTCGAGACCGAGACCTTCGCCAGCGCCGAGGATGCGCTGAAGGTGATCGGCCCGGACTGGCCCGGCGTCGTGGTCAGCGACATCCGCATGCCCGGCATGGACGGGATGGCCTTCCTCAAGCGGCTGATGGGCCTGGACAGCAGCCTGCCGGTCATCATGATCACCGGCCATGGCGACGTGCCCATGGCAGTCGAGGCGATGCGCGTGGGGGCCATGGACTTCATGGAGAAGCCCTTCAACCCCGACCGCATGACGCAGCTGGCCAAGAAGGCCACCCAGGCCCGCCGCATGACGCTGGACAACCGCGCGCTGCGCCGCGACCTGTCGGAGGGCGCGCAGGTCATGTCCAAGCTGATCGGCGCCAGCCCGGTGATGGAGCGGCTGCGCGAGGACATCCTGGATCTGGGCCAGGCCGACGGCCACGTGCTGATCGACGGCGAGACCGGCACCGGCAAGACGCTGGTCGCGCATGCGCTGCATGCGGTCGGGCCGCGCGCGTCCAAGAAGTTCGTGCCGGTCAGCTGTGCGGCCTATGGCGACGAGGCCCTGGCCGCGCGCCTGTTCGGGCCACTGGAAGACGGGCTGCCCGCCGTGGAGGAGGCGCGTGCCGGCACGCTGTGCCTGGAGGACATCGAGGCGCTGTCCGAGGCGCTTCAGGCGCGCCTGCTGGCCTTCATCAGCGAGCAGGGCACCCCGGCCGAGACCCGCATCATCGCCATCAGCAACGCCCGCGGCGAAGGGCGCCGGGCCGAGGATTCGCTGCGCCCCGACCTGTTCTATCGCCTGTCGGCGCTGAAGATCACCCTGCCGCCGCTGCGCGCGCGGGGCGAGGACATCCTGGCCCTGTTCACCCGCATGACCGAGCAGTTCAGCGAAGAATACGGCTGCGAGCCGCCCCAGGTCAGCGCGCAGGAGGCCGCCCAGCTGCTGCAGGCGCCCTGGCCCGGCAACATCCGCCAGCTGATCAACGTGGCCGAGCGTGCCGTTTTGCAGAACCGACGCGGATCGGGGTCGATCGCCTCGCTGCTGATGGCGGATGGCGAGGACAACCAGCAGGCCACCACGACCGAGGGCAAGCCGCTGAAGGAATATGTCGAGAGCTTCGAGAAGATGCTGATCGACAACACCATGCGCCGCCACCGGGGCAGCATCGCCGCCGTCATGGACGAGCTGTGCCTGCCGCGCCGGACCCTGAACGAGAAGATGGCCAAGTACGGCCTGCAGCGCGGCGACTATCTGTAGGGGGACGTCCATCTGGGGCGGCGCGACCTGCCGCCCCAGACTGACACGTGACCTGCCGTCCGCGAACGAAACCTGGGCACAGGGGAAGCCGGGCCGCAGGGGATGCCCTTGTGACTGGTGACACTAGACCTACTGGTGACGATTCTACCGCTGACACGTGCCGCGACATGCGGCGCACTGGTGACCAACCGGCGCGGGCCTTGCCGCCTTGCGCCGGGTCAGGATCGGGCCGACGGGCCTTGGCCTGCCTCATCACCTTACCGCGCCGCCGTCGAAATGACAGCTGTCGATTTGGACAGGTGATAACGGCAGGGTCTTGATAAGGATGGTTAATCTTTATTTGGTCTGTTATGTCGGCCAGGCGACACAACGGGGTCATTTCCGCTGTCCGGCATCACGGGCCTTGCACCTTGCGCCCTCGGGCGATACCCCCACGGCGATCACGGAAAGGCAGCCCGCATGAGCGTTTCGTCCGACGACAAGCCCCTTCATCCCCGCACGCAGGCCGTCCATCACGGCATCCGCCGCAGCCAGTACGGAGAGATGGCCGAGGCGATCTTCCTGACCCAGGGCTTCGTCTATCCCGACGCGGCCTCGGCCGAGGCACGGTTCCAGGGCACCGGCCCGGACGAGTTCATCTATGCCCGCTACGGCAACCCCACCAGCCGGATGTTCGAGGACCGCATCGCGGCCCTGGAGGGAACCGAGGACGCCTTCGCCACCGCCAGCGGCATGGCCGCGGTCAACGGTGCGATGTTCTCCATGTGCAAGCCCGGCGATCATGTCGTGGCGGCGCGCGCGCTGTTCGGGTCGTGCCTTTACGTGCTGGACCTGCTGGAGCGGTTCGGCGTCAAGGTCAGCTATGTGGACGGCACCGATCTGGAGCAATGGGCCGCGGCGATCACGCCCGGCACGCGGGCGGTGTTCTTCGAGAGCATCTCGAACCCCACGCTGGAGGTGATCGACATCCGCGCCGTCGCGGACCTTGCCCATGCGGCGGGCGCGACGGTGGTGGTCGACAACGTCTTCGCGACGCCGGTCTTTTCCCGCGCGGTCGAGCAGGGGGCCGATGTGGTCGTCTATTCCGCGACCAAGCATATCGACGGCGGCGGGCGGGCGCTGGCCGGCGTCATCTGCGGCACGCGCCAGTTCGTGCGCGAGGTGGCCGAGCCCTATCTGAAGCATACCGGCGGCGCGATCAGCCCGTTCCATTCCTGGATCATGCTGAACGGGCTGACCACGATGGAGCTGCGCGTGCGCGCCCAGGCCGAGGCCGCGGCCAGCATCGCCGCCGCCCTGCACGGCCATCCCGCGCTGAGCCGCGTGATCTATCCGGGCCTGGCCGACCATCCGCAGCACGACCTGGCCATGCGCCAGATGGGGTCGGGCGGCACGATGATCGCGCTGGAGCTGGCGGGCGGCAAGGAGGCGGCCTTCGCGGCGCTGGACCGGCTGCGGATCGTCGCGATCTCGAACAACCTGGGCGACGCGAAGTCGATCGTGACCCATCCCGCCACCACCACCCATTCGCGCCTGACCGACGAGGACAAGGCGCGCCTGGGCATCACGCCGGGCCTGCTGCGCCTGTCCGTGGGGCTGGAGGATGCGCGCGACCTGACGGTCGACCTGCTGGGCGCGCTGGAAGGCTGAGCGCGGCTGCGGCATCCCGCCCCGGTGGTGCGGGGCGGGAGGCTGCGGGCGGGACTAACAATTCTTGCATGGCCCCCTATATGCGACAGGCTGAAGACGGAGGCACCGATGACCGAGATCCGACCCCTGACCCCTGCCTATCCCGCGCTGGCGCGCAGCTATGACGCCGATTTCCGCGTCGATGCCGCCTACAAGGACAGCCTGCCGGACCTGCAGAACGGGCCTGCCAGCCTGATCGTGGGGGCGCATGCGCCGATCCAGCATGTCGGCATCTCGAACTTCCGCCTGCCGATCCGCTATCTGGTGCGGGATGGCGGCGACATCACGCTGGAGACCAGCGTGACGGGCACGGTCAGCCTGGAGGCCGACCGCAAGGGCATTAACATGTCCCGCATCATGCGGTCCTTCTACGGCCATGCCGACACGGCCTTCAGCCTGTCGGTGCTGGAGGCGGCGCTGGAGGACTACAAGACCGACCTGGACGCGCTGGATGCGCGCATCCAGATGCGGTTCTCCTATCCCGTCAGGGTGGACAGCCTGCGGTCGGGCCTGTCGGGCTGGCAGTATTACGACATCGCGCTGGAGGTGATCGAGCAGGCGGGAACGCGTCTGCGGGTCATGCATGTCGATTACGTCTATTCCTCGACCTGCCCCTGTTCGCTGGAACTGTCCGAGCATGCGCGCCAGACCCGCGGGCGGCTGGCCACGCCGCATTCGCAGCGGTCGATCGCGCGGATCTCCCTGGTCATGCAGGGGCCCGAGCGGATCTGGTTCGAGGACGTGATCGGTCTGTGCCGCGCGGCCGTGCCGACCGAGACGCAGGTGATGGTCAAGCGCGAGGACGAGCAGGCCTTCGCCGAACTAAACGCGGCGCACCCGATCTTTGTCGAGGATGCGGTGCGGGCCTTTGCGGGCCAGCTGCTGGCGGACCCGCGCGTAGGCGATTTCCGCGTGGTGGCCAGCCATCAGGAATCGCTGCATTCGCATGACGCGGTCAGCCTGCTGACCAGCGGGCCGACATTCGCGCAATCGTCGCTGGACCCGGCGACCTTCGCGGGCCTGCGCACCTGATCCTGCGTCCCGCGGTGGCCGGGGGAGCTGCGCCCCCCCGGACCCCCTGCTGTTGGCGTCGCACGAAACAGCGAACGGAGGGGGAACGTCGGGCTTTCCTTGACGCACGGCGATCCCTATGTTGGCGGAATGGAGCATTTCGACGATTCCGATGATCTGGCGGCGGTGCCGCTGTCACGCCGTGCGATGGCCGCGCGGCCCGCGCCCTATCTGGAGGGGCTGAATGCCGCGCAGCGCGCCGCGGTCGAGGCACTGGACGGGCCGGTCCTGATGCTGGCGGGTGCCGGCACCGGCAAGACCCGCGCGCTCACCACGCGGATCGCGCATCTGCTGATGTTGGGCAAGGCCCGGCCGGGACAGCTTTTGGCGGTGACCTTCACCAACAAGGCCGCGCGCGAGATGAAGGACCGGATCGGCCGCCTGCTGGGCGATGCGGTCGAGGGGATGCCTTGGCTGGGCACATTTCACAGCATCAGCGTCAAGATCCTGCGCCGCCATGCGGAACTGATCGGCAATGGCAGCCTGCATCTGAAGCCCAGCTTCACCATCCTGGACACCGATGACCAGATCCGCCTGCTGAAGCAGCTGATCGCGGCTGAGAATATCGACGAGAAGCGCTGGCCCGCGCGGTCCTTGGCGCATCTGATCGACGGCTGGAAGAACCGCTGCATCACGCCGGGCAACCTGCCGCGGGGCGAGGGCGAGGCCTTCGACGGCCACGGCGGCAAGCTCTACGCGGCCTATCAGGATCGGCTGCTGACGCTGAACGCGGTCGATTTCGGCGACCTGCTGATGCATTGCGTGACGTTGTTCCAGGCGCATCCCGACGTGCTGCGGCAATGGCAGGACCGGTTCCGCTACATCCTGGTGGACGAGTATCAGGACACGAACGTGGCGCAGTACATGTGGCTGCGGCTGCTGGCGCAGGCGCATCGCAACATCTGCTGCGTGGGCGACGACGACCAGTCGATCTATGGCTGGCGGGGCGCCGAGGTGGGCAACATCCTGCGCTTCGAGAAGGATTTCCCGGGCGCGGAGGTGATCCGGCTGGAGCAGAATTATCGTTCTACGCCCGAGATCCTGGGCGCGGCCTCGGGGCTGATCGCGGCGAACCGGGGGCGGTTGGGCAAGACGCTGTGGACCGATGCCGAGCCGGGCGAGAAGGTGCGTCTGATCGGCCATTGGGACAGCGAGGCCGAGGCGCGCTGGATCGGCGAGGAGATCGAGGCGTTCCAGGGCGGTCATCGTGCCGCCTTGGGCCGGGTGGGGCTGAGCGATATCGCCATCCTGGTGCGCGCCAGCCATCAGATGCGGGCCTTCGAGGACCGGTTCATGACCATCGGCCTGCCCTATCGCGTGATCGGCGGCCCGCGCTTCTACGAGCGGCAGGAGATCCGGGACGCGATGGCCTATTTCCGGCTGGTCGTCAGCCCGGATGACGATCTGGCCTTCGAGCGGATCGTGAACACGCCCAAGCGCGGCCTGGGGGACAAGGCGCTGCAGACGGTGCAGCACGCGGCCCGGCAGAACGGCGTGAACCTGCTGGAAGGCGCGCGGATCGTGGTCGAGGAGAAGCAGCTGGGCGGCAAGGGCCTGGCCAATCTGCGCGACTTCGTCGGTCTGATCGGGCGGTCGCACATGGCCGTGCGCGACGGCGTCAGCCATATCGAGCTGGCCGAGCGGGTGCTGGACGAATCGGGCTATACCGCGATGTGGCAGAACGACAAGTCGCCTGACGCGCCGGGGCGTCTGGACAACCTCAAGGAGCTGGTCAAGGCGCTGGAGGAGTTCGAGAACCTTCAGGGCTTTCTGGAGCATGTGTCGCTGGTCATGGACCGCGACGACGGCGATCAGGCCGAACAGGTCAGCATCATGACGCTGCACGGCGCCAAGGGGCTGGAGTTTCCGGTCGTCTTCCTGCCGGGCTGGGAGGACGGGCTGTTTCCGAACCAGCGCGCCATGGACGAACAGGGCACCAAGGGCCTGGAGGAGGAGCGGCGGCTGGCCTATGTCGGCATCACCCGCGCCGAACGCCTGGCCACCATCACCTTTGCGGGCAACCGCCGCATGTACGGCCAGTGGCAGTCCAGCCTGCCGTCGCGCTTCATCGACGAGCTGCCCGAGGAGCATGTCGAGGTGCTGACCCCTCCGGGCCTTTACGGCGGCGGCTATGGCGCGGCCATGGCCATGGCGGGCGGCACGCGGATGGAGGAGCGGGTCCGGCAGGCGGATGTCTACAATTCGCCCGGCTGGAAGCGGATGCAGACGCGGGCCGCGGAGCGCGCCAGCCCCGTCCACCGCGCGCCGATCACGATCAACGCCGCGCCCGCCTCACGCTTCACCGTGGGCGACCGTGTGACCCATGCCAAGTTCGGCGAGGGTCAGATCATGGGCATCGCCGAGGACACGCTGACCGTCCAGTTCGAGGCGGGCTTCAAGAACATCAAGGCCGCCTATGTTCAGCCGGCGGGCGGGGATGACGTGCCCTTCTGACGCCGGGGCAGGCGGGTCTGACCCGCGCGCCCGAGGGCCTGGGCATAGGCCGCGTCGATGTCGATGCCGGGGTTCTCGTCGGCCAGCCGCAGCAGGCGGAAATGGATGTCGGCGACGCGTTCGTAATAGTCCAGGAAGGCATAGTTGATCGCCGCCCCCGTGGCGGCCCCCAGCACCGGCACGGCCTGCGCGCCGAGCTTGGTCGTCAGGCGCGCCGCGAACTGGCCCGCGAAGCGCGTGATCAGCGCCGAGACGGTCTGGCCGTTGGTCAGCAGCCGGTTTGCCAGGAAGGACTGCGCCGCCGCGTCGCCGTCACGGCCGAATTCGCCGTACTGAAAGACCGACAGGCATTCCAGCCGGATCTTGGGGTCGGTCGTGTCATAGCCGTGGCGGCGCGCGACCTTCTGGATGGCGTTGAAGATCACCGTGGTCGAGGCGACCAGATCGGGCACGATGCCCGCCAGCCCGAACCAGCCGCCGGTCGCGCCCGACAGCACCGCCGCGGCGCGGTTCGCGACCATGGGCGCGTGGCGCACCACGCTGATCTCGTCCCCGCGGGCCGAGAGGTCGTAGAGCTGGCGGAAGGCGCTTTCCAGCACCGTTTCCAGCGATACGGGCGACAGGCCCAGCACGGTGGTGGCCGCGCCTTCGGTCAGCCGGCCCACGGCCTCGACCCCGCGCATCATCAGGCCGCGCCCGGCCAGCTGGCGGGCGGCCAGCCGGTCCAGCTCCGCCGTCAGGTCGCGGCGCGGGTCGGTGAGGGCGGTCGAGGTCATGGGGATGCTCCTGTCAGTCGGCCCATTCGGGGTCCGTGGTAAAGGCGATGGTCAGCCAGCGGTTGGTGATGTCGCCGCCGATGGCCTCGCCGATCTGGTCGCGGATGGCGTCCCATTCCTCCAGCGGGCGGGGCGGCTGGCCGGGCGGGACGATGAAGTAGAGCTCGATCTGCCGTCCCCGGCCCACGCGGGCGACATAGGCGCGGTGGTCCAGGAACCCGTGTTGGGCGACCACGTTGCGGGCGATGCGGTCGATGTCGGCCTTGAAGTCCGCGGGCGTGATCAGCAGGATGTCGGCCAGCGCCTGCCGGATCGTGGGGATGGGCAGCGGGATCATCACCAGGCAGACGGCGGCCAGCACCGCCGGGTCGACATAGGGCCGCCAGTGGTCCAGCGCGGTGTCCCTGATCGCCCAACCGAAGACGAAGGCCATCAGCAGCGCCCCTGTCAGCCCCGCCGACATGGTCCAGCCCTGCACGTCCAGCGCCACGAAGTTCGACCGGATGCGCCGGTTCGCGCGCCTGTTGTGCCAGGCCATCACGATCGACACCGTCACGACCGCGGCGGCATAGAGGATCGCCCGCCCGAATTCCAGTTCGCGCCCGCCCGACAGCAGGCTGCTGACGGCGGTGACCAGCGCATAGATGGCCGCGCCCGACAGCAGGATGCCGTTCAGCCCCAGGACCATCGGCTCCAGATGCCAGAACCCCATGGTGAAGCGCTGGACCAGCCGGGCCTGCCGCCGCTCGGACAGGCGCTGCGTGATCAGCGAGGAGACCAGCAGCGCCACCGCGGTCATCACCGCGTCGGTCAGCGAATAGATGCCGTCGAAGATGATCGCCGCCGAACCGGTAAGCAGGCCAAAGCCGATCCCCGCCGCCGCGACGACGAAGACCATGGCGATGGACAGTCGAAGAATTCCCTGTTCGGTCATGGCGGTCCCTGTTCGACGGCGAAACGCCGCGAGGGGCCCGCGGGTTGCAGGGCGTGACGTGACGCGACGTCTGGCCCCTGCCGCGCGGGGCGTGCTATCGTCACGGCTGGTGGCGACGGGGGCATGGGGCGTGGCGCTGATCCGGCTGTGGCTGGTCCTTCTGGCGGGGCAGATGGTGTTCTACCTGCTGCTGCGGGTCTATCTGCGATCGCAGCAGGTGGAGCGGCTGGAGAACCGGTGGGATGCGCGTCATCCCGACCTGGCCGGCAACAGCGCCGCACGGCGCGCTTTCGTGGCCAAGGCGATGGCGGGGTTCGGCCGCAGTCTCAGGGCACGTCTGGCGGTCTTGGTCTTCGTCCTGCCCACGCTGGCCGTCCTGGTCATCGTCATCGCGGTCAATTGGCAATAGGAGTGCCCCATGTATTATGTGCGCGTCGTGATCGGCGTCCTGTTCGGCATCCTGGTCTTTGGCCTGCTGGACTATACCCTGCCGTCGCAGAACACGGTCCGGGTCAGCAACACCTACAACCGCCTGACCGAGATCCCGCCCTCCGCACAGGTCTTCTGGGCCGCCGACAGCAGCCGCGTGGTCGAGAACGCCCAAGGTCAGCGCGACGTGCGCTTCATCGACGCGGTGCGGCCGAACGGCAATGTCTTCGTCTATCGCAACGAGGATACGGGCTGGGTCTGGCCGCCCTACTTCAAGTATGACAGCGCCAACCTTCAGGCCGAGGCCACGAACCTGCGTTCCGACGCGCGCGACCCGATCTGGGTCAGCGTGACGGCCTATGGCTGGCGGCTGGCCTGGCTGTCCACCTATCCGAACGCCATCGCGATCAACACCGTGGCGGGGCCCGACGACCGGCCCGCCAACTGGGCGGCGATGATCGTCTGCGGCGTCCTGCTGGCCCTGCTGGCCCTGATCTGGCGCATGTGGGCGCAGTTCCGGGACCGCGGCCTGCGCAACTTCAGAAAGGGCAAGGCATGAGCAATCCCGGAACCGACCTGCACCCCGACTGGTTCGAGGGCATCCGCATCAACACCCCCGCAGTCGAGCGTCGCGCGGCGACGCTGCCCGCGCGACGCAGCCTGAAGAAGGACCATCAGGCGGCGTGGCTTCTGAACGCGGTGCGCTGCATCGACCTGACCACGCTGGCGGGCGACGACACGCCCGACCGCGTCGCGCGGCTCTGCGCCAAGGCGCGCCAGCCGATCGCGGCCGAGTTGCTGGAGGCCGTGGGCGTGACCGGGCTGACCACCGGGGCGGTCTGCGTCTATCCGACGATGGTGGCGCCCGCCAAGCGCGCCCTGGGCAACAGCGGCATTCCCGTGGCCAGCGTGGCGACGGGCTTTCCCGCAGGCCTGATGCCCTTGGACCTGCGCCTGGCCGAGATCCGCTATGCCGTCGATCAGGGCGCCGATGAGATCGACATCGTCGTCACCCGCGCCCATGTGCTGCAGGGGAACTGGACGGCACTGTACGATGAGCTGCGCGCCATGCGCGAGGCCTGCGGGGCGGCGCGGATGAAGGCGATCCTGGCCACAGGTGATCTGAAGTCGCTGGAGAATGTCGCCAAGGCCAGCCATGTGGCGATGCAGGCCGGGTCGGACTGGATCAAGACCTCGACCGGCAAGGAGGGCGTGAACGCGACCCTGCCGGTCAGCCTGGTCATGGTCCGCACCATCCGCGATTTCCATGCGCGCACCGGCATCAAGGTCGGGTTCAAGCCCGCGGGGGGGCTGCGCACCGCCAAGGACGCGATCAGCTGGCAGGTGCTGATGGCCGAGGAGCTGGGCCGCGACTGGCTGGCCCCCGACCTGTTCCGCATCGGCGCCTCCAGCCTGCTGGGCGATATCGAGCGCCAGATCAGCCACCATGTGACGGGCCGCTATGCCGCCGCCCACCGCCAAGCGATTGCCTGAGGATCCGATGACCAAAGTGAGCGAGATCATGCAGACGATGGAATACGGCCCCTCGGTCGAGGACAGCGCCGCCGCGCGCGACTGGCTGGCCCGGCGCGGGACGTTCGGGCATTTCATCAACGGCAGCTTCACCAAGCCGGGCGAGACCTTCGAGACCCGCGACCCCGCCACCGGCGAGGTTCTGGCCCGCGTGACGCAGGGAACGGCGGACGACGTCGCGGCGGCGGTCAAGGCCGCACGCCGCGCGCAGAAGGGCTGGGCCGCGCTGCCCGGCACCGAACGGGCGCGGCATCTTTACGCGCTGGCCCGCCATGTACAGAAGCGCGAGCGCTTCCTGTCGGTCCTTGAGACGCTGGACAACGGCAAGCCGATCCGCGAGGCGCGCGACATCGACGTGCCGCTGGTCGCGCGGCACCTCTATCACCATGCGGGTTGGGCGGAACTGCGCGACACGCGGTTCCCGGGCCATGCGCGGCTTGGCGTCTGCGGCCAGATCATCCCGTGGAACTTTCCGCTGCTGATGCTGGCCTGGAAGGTTGCGCCGGCGCTGGCCGCGGGCAACACGGTCGTCCTGAAGCCCGCCGAATACACCCCCCTGACCGCGCTGGCCTTTGCCGAGATCTGTCACGAGGTCGGCCTGCCCGCGGGCGTCGTGAACATCGTGACCGGCGACGGCGCGACGGGCGCGGCCCTGGTCGCGGCCGAGGTCGACAAGATCGCCTTCACCGGCTCGACCGAGGTCGGGCGCGGCATCGCGACCGCCCTGGCCGGGACGGGGCGCAAGCTGACGCTTGAGCTGGGCGGCAAGTCGCCCTTCGTGGTGATGGAGGACGCCGATCTGGACGCCGCCGTCGAGGGCGTGGTGGACAGCATCTGGTTCAACCAGGGCCAGGTCTGCTGCGCGGGCTCGCGCATTCTGGTGGCCGAATCCGTGGCGGAGCGGTTCGAAACGCTGCTCTCGGCCCGCATGGCGCGGCTGCGCGTCGGCGCGCCCATGGACAAGTCCACCGATATCGGCGCCATCGTCGATCCGGTGCAGAAGGACCGCATCCTGTCGATCTGCCGCGCCGCGACCGATGCCGGGGCGGAGCTGATCGGCGGGCAGGCGCAGGAGGGCTGCTTCATCGCGCCCGGCTATCTGAAGAACATCGCCCCCGCCAATCCCGGCATGGAGCAGGAGATCTTCGGCCCCATCGCCACGCTGTCCACCTTCCGCACCGCGGATGAGGCGGTCGAGTTGGCGAACAACACTCGTTACGGCCTGGCCGGGTCGGTGTGGTCGGAAAGCGCGACGGTCGCCACCGACATCGCCGCGCGCATCAAGGCCGGGGTGATCTGGATCAACGGCGCCAACATGTTCGACGCCGCAGCCCCCTTCGGCGGCTATCGCGAAAGCGGTTATGGGCGCGAGGGCGGGGCCGCGGGGATGCGCGACTATCTGGCCGAGCCTGCGGTGAAACCGGCGCGTGAGGTCGCCCCCAAGGCCGCCGTCGCGGTGACGGACGGGGCCGCGCCGCAGCAGGGCATCGACCGCACGGCCAAGCTCTATTACGGCGGCGCGCAGAAGCGGCCCGATGGTGGCGCGATGTATGCGGTGCCCGGCGGGCTGGCCCCCCTGGGCAGCCGCAAGGACATCCGGAACGCGGTCGAGGCCGCGACCAAGGCCGGGAAATGGGCCGCGGCGGGCGGGCATGCCCGTGCGCAGGTCCTCTATTACATCGCCGAGAACCTGGCGGCGCGTGCCGCGGAATTCGCCGCCCGCACCAGCCGGGCCGAGGTCGATGCCGCCATCGCACGCGCGTTCCACTATGCGGCCTGGGCCGACAAGTTCGACGGCGCGACCGTGCAGGCCAAGCCGGGCCATCTGGTCAATGTGATCCCCGAACCGATGGGCGTCATCGGCATTGCCTGCCCGAATGCGCAGCCGCTGGCGGGGTTCCTGTCGCTGGTGCTGCCCGCCATCGCCATGGGCAACGCGGTCGTGGCGATCCCCGCGCAGGACGATCCGCTGGCGGTGACGGACCTCTATCAGGTGTTCGACACGTCGGACCTTCCCGCGGGCGTGGTCAATATCGTGACCGGGGTCACCGCCGATCTGGCCGTGCCGCTGGCCGCCCATGAGGAGGTCGCGGGCTTCTGGCACGCAGGCCCTGCGGCAGGGCTGGCGGCGGTGGACCGGGCGGCGGCCGGGAACCTGAAGCCGGTCTGGGCCGTGCCCGCCCGCGACTGGACCGGTGTCCACGCGCAGGGCGAGGCGTTCCTGCACCATGCGACGCGGTCCAAGACGATCTGGCTGCCCTATGGCGCCCTGCCTGCGGGCAGCGGCAGCGCGGCCTATTGAAATGAAGAAGGGGGGCCGCTTGGCCCCCCTTTTCCGTCAGCGCCCCCGGATGCGGGGGTCCATGGCATCGCGCAGCCCGTCGCCGATATAGTTCACGCAGAGCACCGTCAGCGAGATCAGCAAGCCGGGGAAGATCACCCGCCACGGATACAGCACCATCTGGTCCACGGCGTCGAACAGCAGCCGTCCCCAGGTCGGGAAGTCGGGCGGAAAGCCCAGGCCCAGGAAGGACAGCGCGCTTTCGGTGATGATCGCAGTCGCGATGCCCAGGGTCGCGGCGACCATGATCGGCGACATCACGTTGGGCAGGATGTGGCGCGTGATCATGCGGTGCGACGGCGTGCCGATGGAGCGGGCGGCCAGGATGAACTCGCGCTCCTTGAGGCCCAGGACCTCGCCGCGCACGATGCGCGCGGCCTGCATCCAGCTGGTCGCGCCGATGGCGGTCACGATCAGGAAGAAGATGCCGAGCGCGGGGCCGAAGGTCTGCGACAGCGGCTCGCGGAACAGCGTCACCATCAGCAGCAGCAGCGGCAGCAGCGGCAGGGCCAGGAACAGCTCGGTCATGCGCATCAGCGGCGCGTCGAGGCGCCGGAAGAAGCCCGACATCACACCAATCAGGCTGCCCAGGAAGATCGCGATGGTCATGGCCGTCAGGCCCACCGCGATCGAGACCTGCCCGCCCGCCATCAGCCGCGCCAGCAGGTCGCGGCCCAGCTGGTCGGTGCCCAGGGGATGGGCCGCCGAGAAGCCCGAATTGCGGGCGCGGATGTCCACATAGGTCGGATCGACCGTCCAGATCAGCGGCCCGACCGACACGAAGAGGATGATCGAGACGAACAGCACCAGCGCGACCATGGCGCCGCGATGGCTGCGGAACTGACGCCAGACGTCGGCCCATTGGCTGCGGTTCTCGACCGGGGCCGCCACGGCGGTCGCGGGCGGGCTGACCGCGCCGGGCGCCGCAGCATGCAGCGCCTCCAGGCGGGCTTCGGGGGTGGGCTTGGGCGTGTCAGTCATAGCGGATCCTCGGGTCCAGCACCCCGTAGAGGATGTCTGCGATCAGGGTGAAGGTCACGATCAGGATGGCGAAGATGAAGGTCAGCGTCAGGACCATCGGGATGTCGTTGCCGTGGATCGAGGTGATCAGCAGCTGGCCCAGCCCGTTCACCTTGAACACCTGTTCGGTGATGATGGCGCCGCCGAACACCGCCGGCAGGCCGAGCGCGATGACCGTCACCACCGGGATCAGGCTGTTCCTGAGGACGTGCTTCAGCACCACGACGCGTTCGGACAGGCCCTTGGCGCGGGCGGTGCGGACATAGTCCTGGCCCAGGTTGTCCAGCATCGAAGAGCGCATGAAGCGGCTGATCTGCGCGGCGTTGTAGAGCGCCAGCACCGTGACCGGCATGACCATCTGGCGGGCCTGCTGCTTGAAGCTGGCCCAGTCATCGACCACCAGCGTGGTGTCGTAGACCGAGGGGAACCACTGCAGGTTCACCGCGAAGATAATGATCAGCACGACGCCGGTGAAGAAGGTGGGCATCGAGAAGCCGATCATCGACACGAAGGTGCCGATCTGGTCGAACCAGCTGTACTGCCGATAGGCCGAGATGATCCCGATGGGAATCGCGATCAGGATGCCCACCACATAGGACATGCCCACCACCGTCAGCGTCTGCGGCACGCGCTGCGCGATCACGTCGAAGACGGGGCTGCGCGACTGGAAGCTGATGATGCGCTGCATGCCCTCGCTGAAGCTGGTGCCGAACATCTGGTCGGTCCAGTAGAGCGGCTCGACCCAGAAGAACTGCTTCAGCCACAGCAGGTAGCGGATGGGCCAGGGCTCACCCAGGCCCAGGGCCGCGCGCATGCGCTCGCGCACCTCCGGCGGCACGGTCAGGGGCACGTCGCCCAAGGGGTCGCCGGGCGAGGCTTCCAGAAGCAGGAAGATCACCAGCGAGATGAACAGCAATGTCGGAATGGCCAGCAGAAGCCGGCGTAAGGTGAAACTCAGCATGGCGCCTTCTTGGATGGATGTCTGGGCATCGGAATTCCCCCGTCACGGGCCCGCGGCAGGGGCGGGACCCTGAAAGAGGGATGCCGCCCCGATCCGAGGATCGAGGCGGCAGGATGCCTTACTGTTCGACGCGGGTCCAGTCCGCGACGTTCCAGATCTCGCTGTCCCAGGCATTCAGCTGCACGCCGCCAAGCGTGTTCGAATGCGCCGAGGCGGTGCCGCGATAGACCAGCGGGATGATCGCGTTGCTGTTCTTGGTCAGCATCTCGTTCATGGTGCGGCCCATGGCGGCGCGCTCGCCGGCGTCCACGATGCCCTCGATCTCGTCGACCATGCGGTCGTATTCGGGATCGCAGAAGCGGCTGATGTTCTCGCCCTGCCACTGGTTGCCGGGCGAGGGCGCCTTGTCGCAGGTCCATTTGGACAGGTAGGGCGCCGGGTTGTTGCCGTCGAAGTTGTCGGCATACATCTGCACGTCGGCATAGAACTTCTGCAGCGTGTCGGGCGAGCCGGCATCCGAGCCGAAGAACACCGAGGCGTCGACGGTCTTCAGTTCGGTGTTCACGCCGATCTCGGACCACCACTGCTTGATCAGCGCCTGGAAGTCCTGACGGACCGCGTTGACCGAGGTCTGGAAGACCATGTTCAGCTGCACGCCGTCCTTCTCACGCACGCCGTTGCCGCCCATCGTCCAGCCGGCCTCGTCCAGAAGCGCGTTCGCACCGGCGATGTCCTGGGTCAGGCATTCGGTGTTGTCGGACGCCCAGGCCTCGGGGGCGGGGACATAGTTGCAGGTCGGCTGGCCCGAGGTGCCGTAGCCGATCTCGACCAGCAGCGAGCGGTCGATGGCCATGGACAGCGCCTGGCGCACGGCCGGGTCCGACAGGAACGGATGCGGATGGGCGCTGGTCGAGCGCTCGCCCTCGGGCAGCGAGGACGACGGGTCGGTCAGGTTGACGTGGATGCGCTCGACCAGGGTGCCGAAGGCGGCCGAAACCTTGCCGCGGCCCGCGGCCTCCATGCCGGCGATGACGTCGGGGGCCAGCTGGGTGTTCCAGGCATAGTCGAACTCGCCCGTCTCCATCACGGCGCGCGCCGCACCGGCCGCGTCGCCGCCGCCCTTGACCAGCACGGTCGCGAAGGCGGGCTTGGCCGCGTCGCGGTATTCCGGGTTCGCCTCGAGGCTGATCGTGTCGTTGGTCAGGAACTGGGTCACGCGGAACGGGCCGGTGCCGATCGGGCCGAAGTTCTGGTCGGTGCAGGTCGGCGCGTTGACGCCCTTGCAGGCCTCGAACTGGGCCTTCTGCAGGATCGGCGACTGCGATCCGACGAAGGCCGAGAACGGGTCGGCGCGCGGCGCGTCGAAGGTGACCTTGACGGTCTGCGGATCGACCGCCTCGACCGAGGTGATGCCCTCGAACTTGGCCAGCTGCGCGCAGCCGCCCTCGGGGTCCATGCAGTATTCGGCGGTGAAGACCACGTCATCGGCGGTCAGCGGCGTGCCGTCCGACCATTTCACGTCGTCGCGCAGCTTCCACGTGACCGAGGTCAGGTCCTCGGCGATGCCGCCGTTCTCCAGCGACGGGATCTCGGTCACCAGGCGCGGATAGATCTGGCCCTCGGTGTCGTATCCGGCCAGCGGCTCCAGCACCAGGCTGCCGGCGATCACCTCCTTGGTGCCGCCCGACAGATAGGGGTGCATCAGGGTCGGGGCCTGCCACATGATGATGTTCAGCTGGCCGTCGCTGCCGCGCTCGGCGAAAGCGGCAGGGGCCATCGCCAGCGTCGCGGCGGCGCCCATCAGACCGGTTCTCAGTTTCATTACGCTCTCCTGTTGGGTGTTGCGGCCCGCGGGGGGTTCCACGCCACCTTCAGCCATTCGGGGGCTGATCGATCTTGTCTGTCCCGATTGTCCGGGTGGTTGTTCGTGTTGTCATCGTCCCTGCGGAATGCGCGCATCATCGAACGAAGGCCGCGCCGAAAGCAAGACCCATCGAACATGCGTTTCGGCTTTGACTTTCGGCGGGCAATGGCTAGCCTGCTGGCTTGATCTTTTCCGGAGACCCCTGATGCTTGATGACAAACCTCTTGTTTCCATTGAGAAGCTGCGGGTCGAATTCGAAACCAACGACGGCGTCGTCGTGGGCGTCAAGGACGTCAGCTTCGACATCAAGCCGGGGGAATGCGTCTGCGTCGTGGGCGAATCCGGGTCGGGCAAATCGGTCAGCTCGCTGTCGCTGATGCGCCTGGTCGAGTTCGGCGGCGGCACCATCGCGGGCGGCCGGCTGATGTTCGAGAAGGACGACGGAAAGGTCGTCGATCTGGCCGGCCAGGGCAGTGCCGCGATGCGCGACATCCGCGGCAACCAGATCGGCATGATCTTCCAGGAGCCGATGACCGCGCTGAACCCGGTCTTCACCGTGGGCGACCAGCTGATCGAGGGGCTGATCACCCATCGCGGCCTGAAGAAGGCCGAGGCCCGCGCCCGCGCGCTGGAGATCCTGCGCCAGGTCCGCATCCCGGAGCCCGAACGCCGGCTGGACCAGTATCCGCACGAGCTGTCGGGCGGCATGCGCCAGCGCGTCGTCATCGCCATCGCCATGGCCTGCGAGCCGCGCCTGCTGATCTGCGACGAGCCCACGACCGCGCTGGACGTGACCATCCAGGCCGAGATCCTGGCCCTGATCGACCGGCTGAAGCGGGAAAAGCAGATTGCCGTTCTTTTCATCACCCATGACATGGCGGTGGTCGCGCAGATGGCGGACCGCGTCGTGGTCATGTATCGCGGCGACAAGGTCGAGGAGGGGCCGGTCGAGCAGATCTTCGAGAATCCCCGCGAGGATTACACCAAGATGCTGCTGGCCGCCGTGCCGCGCCTGGGCGAGATGACCGGCAAGGAGGCCCCCGAGCGCCTGCGCCTGATGCATGACGGCAGCCACGGCGCCCCCGAGCCGATCATCGTGACCGACCCCAGGCCGCTGCTGACCGTCCGCAACCTGACCACGCGCTTCAAGGTCAAGGGCGGCGTCCTGCGCCGCACCGTCGCGCGGGTGCACGCGGTCGAGGATGTCAGCTTCACCATCAATGCCGGAGAGACCCTGTCGCTGGTGGGCGAATCGGGCTGCGGAAAGTCGACCTGCGGCCGGTCGATCCTGCGCCTGGTCGAGCCCGAATCGGGGACGGTGGATCTGGGCGGCACCGACATCATCGGCCTGTCGCAAGGCGCGCTGCGCCGCGCGCGGCGCGACATGCAGATGATCTTCCAGGACCCGTTCGCCAGCCTCGATCCGCACATGAAGCTGTACGACCAGGTGGCCGAGCCGATGGAGAACTATGGCATCGGATCGAAATCCGAACGCCAGGACCGCATCGCCGCCCTGTTCGACCGGGTGGAGCTGCCGCGCAGCTTCATGCGCCGCTATCCGCACGAGATGTCGGGCGGCCAGCGCCAGCGCATCGCCATCGCCCGCGCCTTGGCGCTGAACCCCAAGCTGATCATCGCCGACGAGGCCGTCTCGGCACTGGACGTGTCGGTCCAGGCGCAGGTGCTGAACCTGCTCATGGAGCTGCAGCAGGATCTGGGCATCTCGATGCTGTTCATCAGCCACGACATGGCGGTGGTCGAGCGCGTCAGCCATCATGTGGGCGTGATGTATCTGGGCCGCATCGTCGAGCTGGGCACCCGCCGCCAGGTCTTCGAGAACCCGCAGCACAGCTATACCCGCCAGCTGATGTCGGCCGTGCCGGTGGCCGATCCGCGCCAGAAGAAGATCACCGAGGACCTGCGCTTCAAGCCGATCCCCTCGCCGATGCATCCTGTCGACTATGTCGCCAAGCCCTCGGTCTATCGCGAGGTGGCGCCGGGGCATCGGGTGCTGGTCGATCCGGTGACGCACGGCTGACCGTTTTTCAGGCAGTGTCGCGGGAGGGGTCGCGGCCCCTCTTGCAGATCGTGCAGGAAATCGCCACGCTGCCGCCCGAAGGAGTGACCCAACCATGCCCGTCAAGAACCGCTTTGCCGAACTGCTGTCCGAGATCACCGCCTGGCGCCGCGATTTCCACGAACATCCCGAACTGCTCTACGACGTCCACCGCACCGCCGGCCGCGTGGCCGAACTGCTGCGCGAATTCGGCTGCGACGAGGTGACCGAGGGCGTGGGCCGCACCGGCGTTGTGGGCGTCATCAAGGGCCGCACCGACAGCAAGGGCCGCGTCGTGGGCCTGCGCGCCGACATGGACGCGCTGCCCATCATCGAGCAGACGGGCGTGGAATACGCCTCCAAGACGCCGGGCAAGATGCATGCCTGCGGCCATGACGGCCACACCGCCATGCTGCTGGGCGCGGCGAAATACCTGGCCGAGACGCGCAATTTCGACGGCACCGCCGTGGTCATCTTCCAGCCCGCCGAGGAGGGTGGCGCCGGGGGCGAGGCGATGGTGCTGGACGGTCTGGTCGACCGCTGGAAGATCGACGAATTCTACGGCATGCACAACATGCCCGGCATGGCGGTGGGCCAGTTCTCGATCCGGCCCGGCGCGATGATGGCCGCGGCCGACCAGTTCGAGATCACCGTGACCGGCAAGGGCGGCCATGCGGCCAAGCCCCACGAATGCGTCGACACCACCCTGACCGCGGCCCAGATCATCGTGGCCGTGCAGTCGGTCGTGGCGCGCAACATCGACCCGCTGAAGAACGCGGTCATCTCGGTCTGCGTGGTCTCGACGGATTCGACGGCGCATAACGTGATCCCGCAGGTGGTCAAGCTGAAGGGCACCGCCCGCAGCCTGGCCCCCGAGGTCCGCGACCAGCTGGAGGAGGGGATCACCCGCGTCGCCACCAACATCGCCGCCGCCATGGGCGCGCGTGCGGACGTGGACTATCAGCGCGGCTATCCGGTCACGATGAACGACCCGCAGGCCACCGAATGGGCCGCCGACGTGGCGCGCGCCATCTCGGGCGGGGTGAACATGGACATGCAGCCGATGATGGGCGGCGAGGATTTCAGCTACATGCTGAACGAACGCCCTGGCGCCTATATCTGGGTCGGCAACGGCGACACGGCGATGGTCCATCACCCGGCCTACAACTTCAACGACGACGCGATCCCGGCCGGCTCCAGCTGGTATGCGGGCATGGTCGAGGCGCGGCTGCCGGCCGCGTGATGTCGCGGGCGGCCCCGCGCCGTCGCAAACGTGATTGCCCTTTGCGGGCAAAGCGTTGAAATGCCGGTGGCGTTCGCGCCATCGGCAATACGGGGACCCCACGACATGAAGACCTTCACCCTGCGCGTGACCTGCGCCTCGACCCGCGGCATCGTCGCGGCGATCTCGGGCGCGCTGGCGGATGCGGATTGCAACATCACCGACAGCGCCCAGTTCGACGATGTCGAGACGGGCCGGTTCTTCATGCGGGTCAGCTTCCGGTCCGAAGGGGCGGCGACGCTGGAGAGCCTGCGCGCGGCCTTCGCGCCTATCGCCACCCGCTTCGGAATGGAGGTCGAGATCACCGACGATTCGGTGAAGAAGAAGGTGCTGATCATGGTCAGCCGCTTCGGGCACTGCCTGAACGACCTGCTGTATCGCTGGCGCATCGGGGCGCTGCCCATCGACATCGTGGGCGTCGTGTCGAACCACCACGAATACCAGAAGGTCGTCGTGAACCACGACATCCCATTCCACATGATCCGCGTGACGCCCGAGAACAAGGCCGAGGCCGAGGCGCGCCAGATGGAGATCATCGACCAGACCGGGGCCGAGCTGGTCGTGCTGGCGCGCTACATGCAGGTGCTGTCGGACCGGATGTGCCAGCAGATGTCGGGGCGGATCATCAACATCCACCACTCTTTCCTGCCCAGCTTCAAGGGTGCGAACCCCTACAAGCAGGCCTATGAGCGGGGCGTCAAGCTGATCGGCGCGACCAGCCATTACGTCACCGCCGATCTGGACGAGGGCCCGATCATCGAACAGGACACCGCCCGCGTGACCCACGCGCAATCCCCCGGCGACTACGTCTCTCTGGGGCGCGATGTCGAGGCGCAGGTGCTGGCCCGCGCGGTCCATGCGCATATCCACGGTCGGGTGTTCCTGAACGGCGCCAAGACCGTGGTCTTTCCGCCCTCTCCCGGCAGCTATGCCAGCGAGCGAATGGGCTGAGGGCTCATTCCTGCGCCAAGGCGGTCATCTCGGCCAACAGGCGTTCGGTCATCGCGTCGGCCAAGGGTGCGATGCGGTCATGGACCGGGGTGCGGGCGCAGACATCCCACCAGGCGCGATAGTAGGGGAAATAGGCCGGGCTGATGATCTGGCTGCGCGTGATCGGCATGACCGACAGGTTCCGCTGCCGCATCATCGCGGCGATCTCCTCCTCCTGTGCCGCGGTCAGGCGCAGGTGGAAGGGCTTGGGGATGTTGCCCGCGAAATGGATGATCGCGGCCGTTTCGTGCCCCGAGCCGCGGGGCAGGGTGAAGAAGCGGAAGTTCCAGCGGTCATGGGCCTGGACGTAGTGGCTGCCATGCGTCAGCGAGAACAGGCCCTGATCGCCGAAGTTCAGGCCCTGCGCCTGCGCCCATTCGCCGACCGCGACGTAATCCTGCATGCCGATGCCGTCACGGCGCAGCTTGTCCAGGTTCAGCACGATCGCGCCGCTGTTCATCACCCCGCGGGAGATGCGCCAGATCGTCCTCGGGCTTGCCCCGCGTGCCTGGGCGCGCGAGGCGGGTCCCACGATCAGGGGCGGCGCCGACGGCACCTCCCGGCAGGCCACGATGTAGCGGCCGAGGAACGGGTGCCGCAGGAACGGCACCAGATCGCCCTGCACGATGATGTCCAGCGGATCGAGGAAGATCACCCGCGACAGCGATGCGGGCAGATGATGGTGGGCTGCCAGCCACAGGAAGCGCGCGCCATAGGGGCGCCCGCCGATGCGGCTCAGATGCACGAAGGGGTCCTTGTCCGCGACCGGCAGCAGGTGCAGCGTCAGGTTGCCCAAGCCCTCGCAATAGGCGGCCAGCGCGTCCAGGACGGGCTGCGCGGTCGGCAGATGCGGAAACCACAGGTGGATGTCGTCGCGCGGATGGCTGTCGCAGAGCGAGCGCAGCATCACCTGCACCACGTCGAGGTTCGGCCCGGAGACGGCCGTCATCACGTCCAGCCGGGCCGGCGGCCGGTTCGGGCCGTGCCTGAGGCGCAGGGCCGCGTCCATTCCGGCCGTCCAGCCGCGGGGAAGGCGGGAATAGGCCCGCTTGGCAAGAACGTCGATCAGGGCAAGGGGCATGGTGATCCGGGAATTGGCGCGCGGCGGCAGGACCACCATGGGGAACGCCTGGAGCGCTGGCAAGCGCGCCCCGGACGCAGGTTGGGTCCGCAGGCGCCTATTGCGGGATCTGCGCGGTGATGCCTTCGACGTAGAAGTTCATCGACTGCAGGTCGGCATCGCTGGCGACCTCTCCCTCGGCCAGCCAGGGCGTGCCGTCGGCCTTGTTCAGCGGGCCGGTGAAGGGGTGGTACTCGCCCGCGCCGATCGCGTCGCGCAGCGCCTCGGCCTCGGCCTTGACCTCGGCGGGGACGGCCTCGGTGATCTCGCCGATCACGACCTCTCCGTCACCGATCCCGGCCCAGCTGGAGCCGCTTTCCCAGGTGCCGTCCAGCATCTGTCCGACGCGCTTGATGTAGTAGGGCGACCATTCGTCGATGATCGACGCCACGCGGGGGCTGGGCGCGAAGGCCGCCATGTCGCTGGCCTGGCCGAAGCCGATCGCGCCGGCCTCCTGCGCCTTGGCCAGAGGCGCCGTCGAATCGGTGTGCTGCAGGATCACGTCGACGCCCTCGGCCAGCAGCGCGGATGCGGCCTCGGCCTCCTTCGCGGGGTCGAACCAGCTGTAGGCCCAGACCACGCGCATCTCCACGTCCGGGTTCACCTTGCGGGCATGGATGAAGCTGGAGTTGATGCCCTGGATCACCTCGGGGATCGGGAAGGACCCGATATAGCCGATCTTGTTCGACTCCGTCATGCGGCCCGCGATGGTGCCGATGACTGCGCGGCCTTCGTAGAAGCGCGCATCATAGGTCGCGACGTTCTCGGCGGTCTTGTAGCCGGTCGCATGTTCGAACTTCACGTCGGGGAACTTGGCCGCGACGTTCATCACCGGGTCCATGAATCCGAAGCTGGTGGCGAAGATCAGCTCGTTGCCCGCCAGCGCCAGCTGGGTCAGGGCGCGCTCGGCGTCGGCGCCCTCGGGGACGCTCTCGATGAAGGTCGTCTCGACCCGGTCGCCGTATTCGGCCTCGATCGCCTGGCGGGCCAGGTCGTGCTGATAGGTCCAGCCGCCGTCGCCCACCGGGCCCACATAGATGAAGCCGACCTTCAGCGGCTCGTCCTGGGCCATGGCCGGGGCGGCCATCGCGGTCATCAGGGCGGCGGCCGTGGCCAGGAGATGTCTGCGGTTCATGGTATCCCTCTTGGTTGGAATGGCCGCGGTTCTACCGCAGCGCGTGGAAATTGGTCCCGAGCGAGCCGGGCGCACCCGTGCCCGCGCGGCGCGAGAACTTCTGCCGGGCCGAGATGGCGACCAGCACGACGATGGTCGCCAGATAGGGCGCCATCGACAAAAGCTGCACCGGCACCGCGACGCCCGCCGCCTGCAGGCGCAGCTGCAGGACGGTGACGCCCCCGAACAGCCACGCCCCCGCCAGCACCCCCGGCGCGGTCCAGTTGGAGAAGACGACGATGGCCAGCGCGATCCAGCCTGCGCCCGCGGTCATCCCTTCGGTCCATTGCAGAACCGTCGCGATGGAGATGAAGGCCCCGCCGATCCCCGCCATGGCGCCGCCGAAGGCGATGGCCGCCAGCCGCGTCAGGCGCACGTTGTAGCCCAGGGCATGGGCCGCGTCGTGGTTCTCGCCCACGGCGCGCAGGATCAGGCCGGGGCGGGCGCGGTTCAGGAACAGCCAGATGGCGGGCACCATCAGGATGCCCAGCCAGACGATCCAGTTGACGCCCAGGGGTCCGCCCGGCATGGGCGGCGCCTTCACGCCTTCGAAGGGCTTGCCGAACATCGCGGCCAGGCCCAGCCCGAACAGCGTCAGCGCCAGCCCGGATGCGACCTGATTGGCCAGAAACACCTGCGTCAGCGCAACAAACAGCAGCGATATGGCGGCCCCCGCCAAGGCCGCGACCACGAAGCCCAGGAACGGGTTGCCGCTGGCATAGGCGGCGGCGAAACCGGCCAGCGCGCCGGTGATCATCATCCCTTCCACGCCCAGGTTCAGCACGCCCGCGCGTTCCACGACCAGCTCGCCCAGGGCGGCGAACAGGATCGGCGTCGCGGCCGACAGCAGCAGAAGGAAGACGGACAGCGGGTCGATCATCATGCGCGCACCCTCCGGCGGATCTGGAACCGGGTCAGCAGATCGAAGCCCAGCAGGAAGAACAGCAGCATCCCCTGGAACACCTGCACGGTGGCGGCGGGCAGCGACATGGTCAGCTGCGCCAGCTCTCCGCCGATATAGGTCAGCGCCATCAGCAGCCCCGCCAGCAGGATGCCCACCGGATGCAGCCGCCCCAGGAAGGCCACGATGATCGCGGTGAAGCCGTAGCCCACGCCCACGCGGTCGGTTATCTGGCCCGCGGGGCCCGCGACCTCGAAGAGGCCCGCGGCGCCCGCCAGCGCGCCCGACAGGCCCAGGCAGAAGGCCACCAGCACCTCGGGGCGCACGCCCGCAAAGCGCGCGGCGCGGGGCGCGATCCCGGCGGCGCGGATGTGAAAGCCGCGGATGTGGCGGCTCATCAGGAACCAGGTCGCCAAGACCGCGACGGCGGCGGCGACCACGCCCCAATGCGCGCCGGTCCCCGCGATCAGTTCCGGGTTCGCGGCCGAGGGGTATTGCTGCAGGTTGCGCGATCCGGGAAAGCCCATGCCCTCGGGGTTGCGCATCGGGCCGAAGGCCATCCAGGCCGCGATCCGCTGCGCCACATAGACCAGCATCAGCGACACCAGGATCTCGGAGGCGCCGAACCAGTTCCTGAGGAGCGCGGGGATCATCCCCCAGGCCCAGCCCCCGGCCATGCCGGCCGCGACCATCAGCGGGAACAGCCACCACGCCTGCAGCGGATGGAAGGCCAGCGCGACGGCCGCGCCGGTGATCGCGCCGATGATGTACTGCCCCTCGGCGCCGATGTTCCAGATGCCGGCGCGAAAGCCCACGGCCAGGCCGCTGGCGATCAGGATCAGGGGCGCGGCCTTGACCAGCAGTTGCGGGCGGGAATAGCCCGCCGCCGGACCGAACAGCGGGTCCCAGAAGATCGTGCGGATCGCCGCGACCGGGTCGTGGCCCATCGCGCCGAACAGCAGCCCGCCCACGACCATCGTGGCCAGCACCGCCATCAGCGGGGTCAGCACCTGCCAATGCGGCGCGGGGGCGGTGCGGGGGACCAGCTGGATCATATCCGGGCCTCCTCCATGCCATGCGCGCCGCCCAGCATCAGGCCGATGCGGTCCAGCGTCAGCCCTTCGGTGGGCACGGGGGGCGACAGGCGGCCTTCGTTCAGCGCGCAGAAGCGGTCGGACAGTTCCAAGAGCTCATCCAGATCCTGAGAGATGACGATGACGCCCGCACCTTGGCGGGCCAGATCCAGCAGCGATTGCCGCACGGAGGCCGCGGCGCCTGCATCGACGCCCCAGGTGGGCTGGTTCACGACCAGCACGCGGGGGGCCTGCAGGACCTCGCGGCCAATGACGAACTTCTGCAGGTTGCCGCCCGACAGCGCGCGGGCCGCGACATGGGGGCCGGGGGTGCGTACGTCGAAATCCCTGATGACCGCCAGCGCGAAGTCGCGCGCGGCCCGGTGGTCGATCAGCCCGGAGCGGACCAGCCCCTTGCGGCTGCCCGCGGTCAGCAGCGTGTTGTCAGTCAGACTGAAGTCCGGCACGGCGGCATGGCCCAACCGATCCTCGGGCGCGGCCAGCAGACCCGCGCGGCGGCGGGGTTCCGGGCCGATGGCCGACAGGTCCGCACCCTCCAGCGTGACGGTGCCAGGCGCGCTGCGATGCTCGCCCGAGAGCGCCGCCAGCAGCTCCTCCTGGCCATTGCCCGCGACGCCGCCGATGCCCAGGATCTCTCCGGCGCGCAGCGTCAGCGCGATGTCCTTCAGCGCGGTCCCCTCGGCACTGGGCGCGGGCTGGGACAGGGCGCGGACCTCCAGCAGGACCGCGCCCGCCTGCCGGCCCGACCGGTCGATGACGCGCATCTGCCCACCGACCATCATCGCCGCCAGATCGCGCGCGGAATGGGCGCGCGGATCGCAGCTGTCGACCACCTTGCCGTGGCGCAGGATCGTGGCGCGGTCGCAATGGCTGCGGATCTCGTCCAGCTTGTGGCTGATGTAGAGGATCGCCGTGCCCTGCGCGGCCAGCTTGCGCAGGGTGGCGAACAGCAGCTCGGCCTCCTGCGGGGTCAGCACGCTGGTCGGCTCGTCCATGATCAGCAGGCGCGGGTCCTGCAGCAGGCAGCGGATGATCTCGACCCGCTGGCGCTCGCCCGCCGACAGGGTGACGATGCGCCGCGCCGGGTTCAGCGGCAGGCCGAAATCGCGGCTGACCTGGGTGATGCGCGCCGACAGTTCGCGCCGGGGCGGCGGGCTCTCCATCCCCAAGGCGATGTTCTCGGCCACCGTCAGCGCGTCGAACAGGCTGAAATGCTGGAACACCATCGCCACGCCCGCCGCCCGCGCCGCGCGCGGGTCGTGGGGCGTGTGCGGCGCACCCATCAGCGTCATGCGCCCGTCATCGGGGCGCACGAGGCCGTAGATCATCTTGACCAGGGTGGATTTCCCGGCGCCGTTCTCGCCCAGAAGGGCGTGGATCTCTCCGGGCATGACCTGGAACGAGACGTCGTCATTGGCGCGCACGCCGGGATAGGACTTGCCCAGACCCTCGGCACGGAACACGGGCATGTCGGTCAATTCTGTCCCCTTGGTCAAATCCTTGACCTGCTTAGCGCGCAAAACCGGGCGCGCGCAATTGCGCTGTTCGGTCAGGCTGCGATACTGTCCCGATCATGGCCGCAAAATCCCCCCGATTCATCCATCTTCGCACACATTCCGAGCATTCCCTGCTGGAAGGTGCCATTCCTGTCGGCAAATTGCCAAGCCTTGCCTTGGATGCAGGCATGCCCGCCGTGGCGCTGACCGACACGAACAACATGTTCGCCGCGCTGGAATTCAGCGTGAAGGCAAGAGACAAGGGCATCCAGCCCATCGTCGGCTGTCAGGTCACGCTGGCGGCCGAGGCCACCGGGCCGGTCGTCCTTCTGGCACAGAACCGCGACGGCTGGCTGAACCTGATGGCGCTGTCGTCGTGCCTCTATCTGCGCGAGGGGGGCGCGCTGCCGCATGTCACGCCGGAGGAGCTGTGCGCCCATGCGGACGGCCTGATCTGCCTGACGGGCGGGGCGACGGGTCCCTTGGGCCTGCTGATCGCGCAGGGGCAGGGGGCCAAGGCCGATGCGCTGGCCCTGCGGCTGGCCGAGGCCTTTCCCGGCAGGCTCTATGTCGAGCTGCAGCGCCATCCCGGCGAGAACGGCCAGTTGATGGCCGCCGAGGCCGCCTCCGAAGGCGGGCTGATCGATCTCGCTTATGCGCGCGATCTGCCGCTGGTGGCGACGAACGACGTCTATTTCCCTAAACCCGCGATGTACGAGGCGCATGACGCGCTGATCTGCATCGCCGAGAAGGCCTATGTCGACCAGTCCCAGCCCCGCCGCCGCCTGACGCCCGCGCACAGCTTCAAGTCGGCCGAGGAGATGGCCGTCCTGTTCGCCGACCTGCCCGAGGCGATCGAGAACACCGTCGAGATCGCCCGCCGCTGCGCCTTCGCGGTGGCCAAGCACGCGCCGATCCTGCCGCGCTTCGCCGATGACGAGGTGGCCGAGCTGCGCCGTCAGGCCCGCGAGGGGCTGGAGGCGCGGCTGAAGGTCATCCCCCATGCCGTCAGCGTCGAGGAATATCACGCGCGCCTGGACTTCGAGCTGGGCATCATCGAGCAGATGGGCTTTCCCGGCTATTTCCTGATCGTGGCCGACTTCATCGGCTGGGCCAAGGCGCAAGGCATCCCGGTCGGTCCGGGCCGCGGGTCGGGGGCAGGCTCGCTGGTCGCCTATGCGCTGACCATCACCGACCTGGACCCGCTGCGCTACAGCCTGCTGTTCGAGCGGTTCCTGAACCCCGAACGCGTCAGCATGCCCGATTTCGACATCGACTTCTGCATGGACCGCCGCGAGGAGGTCATCCGTTACGTCCAGGAGAAATACGGCAAGGACAAGGTCGGCCAGATCATCACCTTCGGCGCGCTGCTGTCCAAGGCCGCCGTGCGCGACGTGGGCCGGGTACTGCAGCTGCCCTTCGGCCAGGTGGACCGCCTGTCCAAGATGATCCCGGTCGAGGGGGTGAAGCCCGTCAGCATCGCCCGCGCCCGCGCCGAGGAGCCGCGCCTGCGCGAGGCCGCGCGCGAGGAGGTGGTGGGCCGCCTGCTGGACTATGCCGAGCAGCTGGAGGGGCTCTATCGCAACGCCTCGACCCATGCGGCGGGGGTGGTGATCGGGGACCGGCCGCTGGACCGGCTGGTGCCGCTCTACCGCGATCCGGCCTCCGACATGCCCGCGACGCAGTTCAACATGAAATGGGTGGAGCAGGCAGGACTGGTCAAGTTCGACTTCCTTGGCCTGAAGACGCTGACGGTGATCCAGAACGCGGTGGACCTGATCAACGGGCAGGGCCGGCCGCTGCATGTCGCGGCGGACGGGCGCAGGCTCTATGAGCCCACGCCGGGGACCGAGAACGACATCGCCCACATCCCGCTGGACGACAAGGCCAGCTACGACCTGTTCGCCAGCGCTCGCACGGTGGCGGTGTTCCAGGTGGAATCGTCGGGCATGATGGACGCGCTGCGCCGCATGAAGCCCACCTGCATCGAGGACATCGTGGCTCTGGTGGCCCTCTATCGTCCCGGCCCGATGGAGAACATCCCGACCTATTGCGAGGTCAAGAACGGCCTGCGCGACCTGGAATCGATCCACCCGACCATCGACGACATCCTGGCCGAGACGCAGGGCATCATCGTCTATCAGGAACAGGTGATGCAGATCGCGCAGGTCATGGCGGGATATTCGCTTGGCGGCGCCGACCTTCTGCGCCGGGCGATGGGCAAGAAGATCGCGGCCGAGATGGCCAAGGAACGCCCCAAGTTCGTGCAGGGCGCGGTCGCCAACGGCGTGCCCGAGAAGAAGGCCGGAGAGGTCTTCGACCTGCTGGAGAAGTTCGCCAATTACGGCTTCAACAAGTCGCACGCGGCCGCCTATGCCGTGGTCAGCTATCAGACCGCCTGGCTGAAGGCGAACCACCCGGTCGAGTTCATGGCCGCGGTGATGAACTGCGACATCCACCTGACCGACAAGCTGGCCGTCTACAAACGCGAATGCGACCGCATGGGGATCGAGGTGGTCGCGCCTTGTGTCAACCGCTCGGCGCCGACCTTCACGGTGGGGCCGGGGCGCATCTTCTATGCCCTGGGCGCGCTGAAGGGGGTGGGCCTGGACGCGATGCGGCTGATCCATGAGGCGCGGGGCGACACGCCCTTCCGCGACATCCACGACATGGCGCGGCGCACCGACATGAAGCGGGTGGGCAAGCGCCCGCTGGAGATGCTGGCCCGCGCCGGCGCCTTCGACGGGCTGGACGACAACCGCGCGCGCGTCATGAAATCGCTGGACGGGCTGGTCGCGTGGTCGGCGGCGGTGCAGGACCAAGCGGCCTCCAGCCAGACCTCGCTGTTCGGGGGCGGAGAGGACCTGCCGCCGCCGCGCGCGCCCCTGTCGGGCATCTGGCTGCCCACCGAGAAGCTGGGCGAGGAGCACAAGGCGGTGGGCTTCTACCTGTCCGGCCATCCGCTGGACGACTACCAGGCCGCGCTGAAGCGCAAGAAGGTGATGACCCTGGCCGAGATCGGCCAGGACGCGCTGAACGGTCCGATGGTCGCGCAGATCGCCGGCACCGTCGCCGCCCGGATGGAGCGCAAGTCGGCCAAGGGCACGCAATACGCCTTCGTCAGCCTGTCGGACCCCACCGGGCTTTACGAGGTCACGGTGTTCTCGGACCTGCTGAACGCCAGCCGCGACCGGCTGGAGCCGGGGCAGAACGTGGTGCTGCAGGTCAAGGTCGAGCCGTCGGGCGATCAGGTCAAGATGCTGGCCAATTCCGTGGCCGCGCTGGAGGAGTTCGTGGCCGATGCCGGGGCGGGCTGTCTGGCGGTGCAGATCCAGGGCGCCGACACCATCCCGCGCCTGGCCGAGGTGCTGACCCGCATCACGACCGAGATCGTGGCCCCCGCCCGCGCCCGCGGCCCGATCCGCCTGCGCATCACCGAGGGCGACGAGGTGATCGAGATCGAGATCGCCAATGACGCGCCCCTGACCACGCCCGCCCGGCAGGCGCTGCGGGCGGTGCCGGGGGTTCTGGACGTGCTGGAGGAGTGACGCCGGCACTGGCCGATGTTCGCGCTTCGTGCTAGCACGGAAAAAAAGAGGGCAGCATGAAGGTCTTGGGCATCGATCCCGGTCTGCGGAACATGGGCTGGGGGGTGATCCTGGTGGATGGCCCGCGCATCCGCCATATCGCCAACGGCACCATCCATTCGGACGGCACGCAGGATCTGGGATCGCGGCTGTCGGTGCTGTTCCGCGGCCTCTGCGCGGTGATCGCGGCCCATGCGCCCGACGAGGCCGCGGTCGAGCAGACCTTCGTCAACAAGGACGCGACCGGCACGCTGAAGCTGGGCCAGGCGCGCGGCGTGGCGCTGCTGGCCCCGGCCGAGGCGGGGATTTCCGTCGGCGAATACGCCCCGAACGCGGTCAAGAAGACTGTCGTCGGCGTGGGCCATGCCGGCAAGGAGCAGGTCCAGCACATGGTGCGCGTCCAGCTGCCCGGCGTGCAGTTCGAGAGCCCGGATGCGGCGGATGCGCTGGCCATCGCCATCTGCCATGCGCGCCACCTGCAGGGGCGCAGCCTGCGCGTCGCGGGCAGCGGACGGGGTGCGGCATGATCGGGCGGATCGCGGGGATCATCCTGCATCGCGCGCGCGATCATGTGCTGATCGACGTGCGGGGCGTGGGCTACATCGTGCATGTGAGCGAGCGGACCGCCGCGGGCCTGCCGCCGGTGGGGCAGGCGGCGGCGCTTTATACCGAGCTGGTTGTGCGGGAGGATCTGCTGCAGCTGTTCGGCTTTCCAACCATGCTGGACAAGGAGTGGCACCGGCTGCTGACCTCGGTCCAGGGGGTGGGAGCCAAGGTGTCGCTGGCGATCCTCAGCACGCTTGGGCCTGAGGGGCTGGGGCGGGCGATCGCGCTTGGCGACTGGTCCTCGGTCAGGAAGGCCAACGGGGTGGGGCCGAAGCTCGCGCAGCGGATCGTGCTGGAGCTGAAGGACAAGGCGCCCTCGGTCATGGCCTTGGGCGGCGCGCTGACCATCGATGCGGGGGACGTTGCCGCGGGCGGTGGAGCGGATGGGCCGGGGATCGACCCCGGCCCGTCCGCGGCCCCGGCGCCGGGCGCCGCGGCCCGCCCCCCCTCGGGCGCCGCGCTGTCGGGTCAGGCGATGGCGGATGCGCTGTCGGCGCTGACCAATCTGGGCTATGCTCCCTCCGAGGCGGCCGGGGCCGTGGCCGAGGCGCAGGCGCGCGAGCCCGAGGCGGCGATGCCCGCGCTGATCCGCGCGGCGCTGCGCCTGCTGGCGCCCAAGGACTGAACCGGAGGACGGGTGATGGCGGGAAACCTCAAGGTCTTCGTGCTGATGGCGGCGCTGACGGCGCTGGTCGTGGGCTTGGGCTGGATGCTGGGCGGATCGGGCGGTGCGGTGATCGCGCTGGTGATCGCGGGCGGGATGAACCTCTTCAGCTACTGGAACAGCGACAAGATGGTCCTGCGTCAGCAGGGCGCGATCCAGCTGTCGCCCAGCCAGGGGGGCGATCTCTTCGCGATGACCGCGCGTCTGGCGCAGCGGGCGGGCATGCCGATGCCCAAGCTGTACCTGCTGCCCACCGAGCAGCCCAACGCCTTCGCCACCGGCCGCAATCCGCAGAACTCCGCCGTGGCGGTCACGCAGGGCCTGCTGAACCACCTGTCTGCCGACGAGATCGAGGGCGTGATCGCCCATGAGCTGGCCCATATTCAGCATCGCGACACGCTGACCATGACCATCACCGCGACCATGGCGGGCGCCATCGCCATGATGGGCAACATGATGCTGTTCGCGGGCAATCGCGAGGGACGGGGCGGGCCGTTGGGCGGCATCCTGGCCATGATCCTGGCGCCCTTGGCCGCGATGATGGTGCAGATGGCGATCTCGCGTGCGCGCGAATACGAGGCCGACGCAACCGGCGCGCGCATCTGCGGCAAGCCGCGGGCGCTGGCATCCGCCCTGGCGCGGATCAGCCAGGCGGCGGGGCGCAGCGTCAACCTGCCGGCGGAGCGCAACCCGGCCTCGGCGGCCATGTTCATCGTCAACCCGCTGCACGCCCTGCGCGCCGATCGCCTGTTCACCACCCACCCGCCGACCGAGGAGCGCATCGCCCGGCTGATGGCCATGGCGCCCGCCGCAGAGCGCCCAACCGCCCCGAGCCGCATCCCGCGCAGCGGCGGCCCCCGCACCCCCTGGGGCCGCGGATGAGCGCGCCCGACCCCGATCTGCGCCCCGAAAAGCTGGAGAGCGATGTCGAGGACCGCGCCCTGCGTCCGCAGAACCTGTCCGAATTCGTGGGCCAGGCCGAGGCCCGCGCCAACCTGAAAGTCTTCATCGAGAGCGCCCGGATGCGCGGCAAGGCGATGGACCACACGCTGTTCTTCGGCCCGCCGGGCCTGGGCAAGACCACGCTGGCGCAGATCATGGCGCGCGAGCTGGGCGTGAACTTCCGCATGACCTCGGGGCCGGTCATCGCGCGGGCGGGGGACCTGGCCGCGATCCTGACCAACCTCGAGGCGCGCGACGTTCTGTTCATCGACGAGATCCACCGCATGAACCCGGCGGTGGAGGAGGTCCTGTACCCGGCGATGGAGGATTTCGAGCTGGACCTGGTCATCGGCGAGGGGCCAGCGGCGCGCACCGTGCGCATCGAGCTGCAGCCCTTCACGCTGGTGGGCGCCACGACGCGGCTTGGCCTGCTGACCACGCCGCTGCGCGACCGGTTCGGCATTCCCACGCGGCTGCAGTTCTACGAGATCGCCGAGCTGGACCTGATCGTGCAGCGCGGGGCGCGGCTGATGGGGATCGGCGCCGACCCCGAGGGCACGATGGAGATCGCGCGGCGCGCGCGCGGCACGCCGCGCATCGCGGGACGGCTGCTGCGCCGGGTCGTGGATTTCGCGCTGGTCGAGGGCAACGGCCGCCTGACCCGCGAGATCGCCGATCTGGCGCTGACGCGGCTTGGCGTGGACGATCTGGGCCTGGACGGGGCGGACCGGCGCTATCTGACGCTGATGGCGCAGCATTACGGCGGCGGACCCGTGGGAGTGGAGACCCTGTCGGCGGCCCTCTCCGAAAGCCGCGACGCCATCGAGGAGGTGATCGAGCCCTATCTGCTGCAGCAGGGGCTGATCGCCCGCACCCCGCGCGGCCGGATGCTGACCCAGGGCGCCTGGCGTCATCTGGGGCTGGAGGCGCCCCAGACCCCCGGCCAGCAGAGCCTGTTCGACGTCTGACCCATCGGAGCCCGCCCGTGACCCACAGCCTGACCCACAGCCTGACCCTGCGCGTCTATTACGAGGATACCGACCTGGCCGGGATCGTCTATTACGCGAACTATCTGCGCTTCATCGAGCGGGCGCGCAGCGAATGGCTGCGCGATCTGGGCATCGACCAGGTCGCCCTGAAGGCGCAGGGCCGCGTCTTTGCCGTGCGCCGGGTCGAGGCGGACTATCTGCGCCCCGCCCGCTTCGACGACCTGCTGGAGGTGCGGACCGATCTGGCCCATGCGGGGCCCGCGCGCGTGGTCGTCGATCAGCGGGTGCTGCGCGGCGACACGGTGCTGTTCACCGCGCGGGTGACGGTGGCCTGCCTGGACGACCAAGGCCGGCCCGTGCGCCTGCCCGCGGATCTGGCCCGCGCGCTGGCGGCGCCGGGCGGCTAGGCGGGGCTTGCATCTGTGGCGCTTGCGGCGCAAAGGCTGCGCGTTATGGAAAATTGACGCCATTGTGTTGCCGCGGGGGCTGAAACCCGTGGCAATTACAGGCTAACAGGCCGCAACGCCGGATTGCCCGACGCAATCGCGGCCCCCGAAGATGAGGCAGTGAAGATGGAACCCATTCAGGCCGCCGAGGCCATCGACTTTTCGGCCGTGGCGCTGTTCTGGCGCTCGTCGCTGACGGTGCAGGTGGTGATGGTCATGCTGATCGTCGCGTCCTTCTGGGCCTGGGCGATCATCGTGCAGAAATTCCTGGTCTTCGCGCAGGCCCGTGCCGAGGCCGCGAAGTTCGACCGCGCCTTCTGGTCCGGAGAGCCGCTGGACGACCTCTACGACCGGCTCGGCGACCGCCCCAAGGGCGCGTCCGAGCGCATCTTCGCCGCCGGCATGATCGAGTGGCGCCGCAGCCACCGCGATGACGGGGCACTGATCCCGGGCGGCATCAGCCGCATCGACCGCGCGATGAACGTCGCCATCCAGCGCGAGGAGCAGCGCCTGTTCCGCGGCCTGTCCTTCCTGGCGACGGTGGGCTCGACCGCGCCCTTCATCGGCCTCTTCGGCACCGTCTGGGGCATCAAGACCGCCTTCGAGGGCATCGCCCTGACCCAGGACACCAGCCTTGCCGTCGTGGCGCCGGGCATCGCCGAGGCGCTGCTGGCGACCGCCCTGGGCCTGGTCGCGGCCATTCCGGCGGTGGTCTTCTACAACAAGCTGTCGGGCGACGCCGAGCGCATCACCGGCGGGTGGGAGGCGTTCTCGGACGAGTTCTCGACGCTGCTGTCGCGCCAGATGGACGAGGCCTGAGATGGCGTCCGGGGTCGTCAAGCGGGTGCGCAGCAAGGGGCGTCGGCGCAACATGCCGATGTCCGAGATCAACGTCACGCCCTTCGTGGACGTGATGCTGGTGCTCTTGGTGATCTTCATGGTCTCGGCGCCGCTGATGACGGCGGGCGTGCCGCTGAACCTGCCCCAGACCGCCGCCGATGCCGTCCCGACCGAGCAGGAGGAGCCGCTGACCATCTCGGTGCCCGCCGAGGGGGACCTCCTGGTCATGGATCAGCCCGTCGCGGACGATCAGGTCGTGGCGGCGCTGCGCGCGCTTCTGGCCGAACGCCAGTCGGGCCGCGTGTTCCTGCGCGCCGACGGCGCCATCCCCTATGCCCGCGTGGTCCAGATCATGGGCGCGCTGAACGCCGCGGGCATCACCGACATCGTGCTGGTCACCGAGACCGGCGGGCCGCGGATGGACGGCTAGGACCATGGCGGAACGCGAAGGGCGCATCGGTTACTGGGTCTCGGGGGTGGCGCATGGATCGCTGATCCTCTGGGCCATCCTGGGCGGCGCGCTGTTCCGGCCGCAGCCCAGCCCGGTCGTGCGCACGACCCAGGTCTCGACCATCAGCGGGGCCGAGTTCGAGGCGCTGGCCGCCGCCGCGCGGGGTGCGGGGCCGGTCGGGGCGGACGCGACCGCGGTGGCCGACCTTGCCCAACCGGAGGCTCCGTCCGAGGATGGGGCCGCACGCCCGGTCCCGGCCATGCCGCCGCAATCGGCCGATGCCGAGGCACTGGCCGCGCCGGATACCGCCGAATCCGTGCCGGACCTCTCCGACTTCGCCCCCGCCGCGCCGGTGGACGTGGCCAGCGATCTGCCCGAACCCGCGCCCAGCCAGACCGAGAGCGCCGAGGTCGCCCCGCAGCGCCCGGACACGCCACCCGCCCCGGTGGCCGAGGCGCAGCCCACACCGCCCACGCTGCCCACGCCGGACGCGGCGGCGGTGCCTGTGGCGCCACGCTCGGCGCTGGCGCTGGACGCCTCGCGCCGCCCGCAGGACCGCCCCGCGGGCCTTGTCGAAGCCTTCAACCGCCGCGCCGCCGAAGCGGAGGCGCAGCGCCAGGCCGTGCTGGCAGCCCAACGCGAGGCCGCCGCCGAAGCCGAGCGTCAAGCCGCTGCGGAGGCCGCCGCCAACGCTGAGCGCCAAGCTGCCGCAAATGCTGCTGCCGAGGCGGAGCGCCAAGCTGCTGCGGAGGCTGCCGCCGAGGCCGAGCGCCAAGCTGCCGCGGACGCTGCTGCCGAGGCCGAACGCCAGGCTGCTGCGGATGCTGCCGCCGAGGCCGAGCGCCAAGCTGCCGCGGACGCTGCTGCCGAGGCCGAACGCCAGGCTGCTGCGGATGCTGCCGCTGAGGCCGAGCGCGAAGCCGCCGCGGATGCTGCTGCCGAAGCCGAGCGTCAGGCTGCTGCGGAGGCCGCCGCCGAGGCTGAACGCCAAGCCGCCGCGGAGGCCGCCGCCGAGGCGGAGCGCCAAGCCGCTGCGGAGGCCGCCGCCGAGGCCGAACGCCAAGCCGCTGCGGATGCTGCTGCCGAGGCCGAACGCCAAGCCGCTGCGGATGCTGCCGCCGAGGCCGAACGCCAGGCTGCTGCAGAGGCCGCCGCCGAGGCCGAGCGCCAAGCCGCTGCGGATGCCGCCGCCGAAGCTGAACGACAGGCCGCTGCCGAGGCGGAGCGCCAAGCCGCCGCGGACCGTCAGGCCCTGGAGGATGCGCTGCGCGATGCGCAGGCCGGGGCAGGGGGGCAGGACAGCGCCTCGGGCGCCGACGCCATCGGCGGCCAGACCCAGAGCATCGAGGGCGGCAGCGGCGCGTCGGCCGGTCTGGACCCGCTCGCGGCCGCGCTGGCCGGGGCGATGGCCGGGACCGGGGCGCCCGCCGATCCGGCGAACGACCCGTCGGGGCCGCCGGCCGACATGATGCGGCTGACGCCCTCGCCCATCAGTCCCATCGACGCGACACCGCTGCCCGATCCCGCCGCGGGCCTGCCCATGGGCGATCCGCTGACCCTGTCCGAAAAGGACGGGCTGCGCTTCGCGATCCAGAACTGCTGGAATGTCGGCGCGCTGTCGGTCGAGGCGCAGCAGATGACCGTCTCGGTCGGCTTCACCCTGTCGCCGGACGGGGTGCCCGATCAGGACAGCCTGCGCATGGCCGGCTATCGGGGCGGCAGCGAGGGTGCGGCCCAGCAGGGCTTCGAGGTCGCACGCCGCGCCATCCTGATGTGCGGGCGCGCGGGCTTTGATCTGCCGGCCTCCAAATACGGGCGCTGGCGCGATGTCGTGGTCGACTTCCGTCCCGACGGGGTCGCCTTCGAATGACCATCCAGCGGTCGGGCCACCTTCCGCTTTCCGCCGACAAAAGGTAGTGATGACGCCATGTTCCGCCGACTGATCCTTGCCCCCGCCCTGGCGCCCGCGCTGGCGCTTGCCGCAGCCATCCTGCCGGCCGCTCCGCTGATGGCCCAGGACGGCCCCCTGCGCATCGAGATCACCGATGGCGTGATCGAGCCGATGTCGATCGCCATCCCGGCCTTTCACGGCGATGCCGAGATCGCGGCGCGCGTCCGGCAGGTGGTGGCGGACGATCTGACTGGGACGGGCCTCTTCCGCGAGATCCCCGCGGCCGAGCATCGCGCCCGCCCCGCCAGCTTCGCCGAAGCGGTCAGCTATGAGGACTGGCGCGCCATCGACGCGCAGGCGCTGGTCTCGGCCGAGGTCCGCCAGATGGGCGAGAGCATCAGCGTGCGGTTCCGGCTGTTCGACGTCGTCTCGGGCCAGCCGCAGGGCGACGGGATGCAGTTCGACGCCCGCGCCGCCGACTGGCGCCGCGCGGCCCACAAGATCGCCGACCAGATCTATGCCCGGCTGACCGGCGAGCGGCCCTATTTCGACAGCCGCGTGGCCTTCGTGCAGGAGACCGGCCCGAAAAGCGCGCGCATCAAGCGCATCGGCGTGATGGACTACGACGGCGCGAACATCCTGTGGATGACCGACAGCTCGTCTCTGGTGCTGGCGCCGAAGTTCTCGCCGGACGGGCGGCGGCTGCTGTTCACCAGCTATGACAGCGGCTTTCCCCAGATCCAGCTGATGGACGTGGCGACCGTCAGCGCCCGGCCGCTGACCACCGATCCGAACGCGATGGCCTTCGCCCCCACCTTCAGCCCGGACGGCCGCTTCGTCGCCTATTCTCGCGAACAGGGCGGCAACACCGACATCTGGCTGATGGACGTCACCACCGGGGCGCAGCGCGCGCTGACCAATTCGCCCGCCATCGACACCTCGCCGGGCTTCAGCCCGGACGGGCAGCGCATCGTCTTCGAGAGCGACCGGTCCGGCACGCCGCAGCTCTACATCATGGGTCTGGACGGGGCCGAGCCCACGCGCATCAGCTTCGGCGAGGGCCGCTACGGCACCCCCACCTGGTCGCCCAAGGGCGACCTGATCGCCTTCACCAAGCAGATCGGCGAGCGCTTCCACATCGCCACCATGCGCACCGACGGCTCGGGAGAGCGGATGCTGACCGAGTCGTTCCTGGACGAGGGCCCGACCTGGGCGCCGAACGGGCGCGTGGTGATGTTCACGCGCGCCACTCCGGGCGGAAACGGACAGCCGCGTCTGCATTCGGTGGACATCACCGGGCGCAACATGCGACCGATGTCCCTGGACTTCGCCGCATCGGACCCGTCCTGGGGGCCGCTGCTGCCCTGAGGCCCGCCCCGCCGCCGGAAGCCGTCGCCCCAAGCCGTCGCCAAGAGGATCACATGAAGAACGCAGCCCTGACCCCCGTCCTGATGGCCGCCCTTTTGGGGCTTGCGGCCTGTGCCCAGCCCGCGCCGCGCCAGGCGCCCCCGGTCGTGGACCCCTATGCCAGCACCGGCGGCGGGGCGGTCTTCCAGGGCGACCTGGCCGGCGGCACCCTGGGGGCGGAGGCCACGGCGCAGTATTTCCGCGACACCGTGGGCGACACGGTGCGCTTTCCCGCCGACCAGACCACGCTGACCCCCGAGGCCCGCGCCGTGCTGGCCCGTCAGGCCGCCTGGCTGTCGCGGCACAGCGGCTTTACCGCCGTGGTCCAGGGCCATGCCGAGGAGACCGGCACGCGGGAATACAACCTCGCGCTCGGGGCGCGCCGGGCCAGCGCGGTGCAGGAATATCTGGTGGCCCAAGGCGTCGCGCCGGGCCGCATCCGCACCCTGTCCTTCGGCAAGGAGCGTCCCGCCGCCACCTGTTCGGACGAGGGCTGCTATGCCCAGAACCGCCGCGCCGTCACCGTGGTGACCGAGGCGGCCCCCGTCGCCGCGCTGCCGCCCGCGCAGGGCATGGCGACCGCCCCCGCCACCGCCCCCGTCGCCACGGCCGCAGCCCAGCCCGCCGCCCAGCCCATCGGGGGCACGCCCGGAGCGGGTCTGTGATCGCCGCCGCCCGCGCCTTGGCGGTCCTGCTGACGCTGGCGCTGCCCGCGCAGGCGGCGCCCGATGCGGCGACCCTGGCCGACATGCGGGCCGAGGTGACGGCGCTGCGCACGCAGCTGCAGTCGCTGCGGGCCGAGCTGGTCGCCTCGGGCGCGGCGGGCTTTCAGGCCGCGGGAGGGTCCAGCGCGATCGACCGGATGAACGCGATGGAGGCGCAGCTGATGCGCCTGACCAACCAGACCGAACAGCTGCAGAACCGCGTCAGCCGCATCGCCGGCGACAGCGAGCGGCGGCTGGCCGATCTGGAGTTCCGCCTGTGCGAGGCCGAGCCGGGATGCGACCTGTCGGCGCTGACCGTGCCGCAGGCGCAGGCGGGGGTCAGCCCGCAGCTGGCCCCCTCGGCGCCCGCGGCCTCGGGGGGCGGACAGCCCGCCTCGACCCAGGCCGAGAAGACCGATTTCGACGCCGCCCGCGCGGTGATGGAGAGCGGCGATCACGCCCGCGCCGCCCAGATGTTCGCCGATGTGGCCGAGACCCATGCCGGCGGCCCCCTGACCGCCGAGGCGCTGTTCCTGCGCGGCCAGGCGCTGGACCTGTCGGGCGACCCGCGCGCCGCCGCCGCCGCCTGGCTGGAGGGTTTCGCCGCCGATCCCGACGGCAGCCGCGCCGGAGAGAGCCTCCTGGGCATCGCCCGCGTGATCGAGGGGCAGGGCGACGCGACCGCCGCCTGCCTCTATCTGGCCGAGGTTCCCGCCCGCTTTCCGGGCAGCCCCCAGGCCGTCGAGGCCGAGGGCCACATCACCCGCCTCGGCTGCGGCAGCGCCGATCTGGGCGTGCTGGACCCGCTGCTGGACCCCGGCCTGGACCCCGAGGCCGCCGCCGACATGGCCGAACATCCGTGACCGGTGATCCGGCCGCCCGCATTCGGTCGGCCCTGGACCGGCTGGCCGGTGACCTGCCGTCCATCGGTCTGGCCGTGTCGGGCGGGGGCGATTCCATCGCGCTGATGCATGTCGCGGCCGAATGGGCGCAGGGGCGGCGGGTGATGGTGGCCACGGTCGATCACGGCCTGCGCCAAGGCAGCGCCGCCGAGGCCGAGGCCGTGGGCCGCAGGGCCCGCGCCCTGGGCCTGTCGCACGCCACGCTGCTGTGGCGGCGCGACACGCGGGCGGGCAACCTGATGGCGCAGGCGCGCGACGCGCGGCTGAGGCTGCTGTCGGGCTGGGCCTTGCGCAACGAACTGCCCGCCGTGGCCTTGGGTCACACCGCCGACGATCTGGCCGAGACGCTGCTGATGCGTCTGGCGCGCGGGTCGGGGGTGGACGGGCTGTCGGCCATGGCCGAGTGGCGCGACGCCTTCGACATGCGCTGGCTGCGGCCGATGCTGGGGACCGGGCGGCGCGAGCTGCGCGACTGGCTGACGGCGCGTGACATCGGCTGGATCGACGATCCCACCAACGACAACAGCGATTACGACCGCGTCCGCGCCCGCCAGGCGATCGCCGCCTTGGGGCTGGAGGTCGAGGGCCTGGCCCGTGCCGCAGGCCACATCGCCGAGGCCCGCGACGCCCTGGCCGATTACGCGGCCCTGCTGAGCGCCGAGGCGAGCTTCGACCGGGGCAGCCTGATCCTGCCGCGCGGCCCGCTGCGCGACGCCCCGCCCGAGATCCGCCGCCGCATCCTGGTCGCGGCGGTAAGGTGGGTCACGGGGGCAGACTATCCGCCGCGCCGGGCGACGCTGCTGCATGCGCTGTCGGCGGTGCTGTCGCAGGGGCGGGTGACGCTGGACGGCACGATGATCGCGCCGACGGGCGCCGGGCTGCGCATCGCGCGCGAGGCCGCCGCCGCGCTGCGCTCGGGGGCCACGGCCGAGCCGGTCTGGGACCGCCGCTGGCGCGTCACGGGCCTGGCCCCGGGCCAGCAGATCGCGGCCCTGGGTCCCGAGGCCCTGTCGCGCCTGCCCTGGCGCGACAGCGGCCTTCTGCGCGACGAGGCCGCGGCCAGCCCCGCGATCTGGCAGGACGGCCGTCTGGTCGGTGCGCCGCTGCTGCGGCCGCTCCCGGGGGTCACGGCGACACCCCTGCGGGGCGCGGCAGATTTCCGCAGCCTGGTAAAGGCGCATTGAACCTGCCGCGATAATCCCTATTTTCCTACCAAACCGCATTCCGTCGGAGGACCCGCTTTGGGCAATGCACGCAACTTCGCCTTCTGGGTGGTTCTGTTCCTGATGATCCTGGCGCTGTTCAACCTGTTCAGCGACGGGTCGGGCACCATGAACAGCCGACAGATCAGCTATTCCGACTTCATCCAGCGCGTGCAGAACGACCAGGTCACCGCCGTCACCATCGACGGCGAGGACGTGGCGATCACCGGCTCGGACGGTCAGCAATACGCCACCGTGCGCCCGATGGGCGAGGATATCAGCGACCGGCTGATCCAGCAGGGCGTCGATGTGCGCGTCATCAAGCAGCAGAGCAGCGGCTTCATGTCGATGCTGGGCGTCTGGCTGCCCTTCATCCTGCTGATCGGGGTGTGGATCTTCTTCATGAACCGCATGCAGGGCGGCGGCAAGGGCGGCGCGATGGGCTTTGGCAAGTCGCGCGCCAAGCTGCTGACCGAAAAGCACGGCCGGGTGACCTTCGACGACGTGGCGGGCATCGACGAGGCCAAGGAGGAGCTTGAGGAGATCGTCGAGTTCCTGCGCAACCCGCAGAAGTTCAGCCGTCTTGGCGGCAAGATCCCGAAGGGCGCGCTGCTGGTCGGCCCTCCGGGCACCGGCAAGACGCTTCTGGCGCGCGCCATCGCGGGCGAGGCGGGCGTGCCGTTCTTCACCATCTCGGGTTCGGACTTCGTCGAGATGTTCGTGGGCGTCGGCGCCAGCCGCGTGCGCGACATGTTCGAACAGGCCAAGAAGTCGGCCCCCTGCATCCTGTTCATCGACGAGATCGACGCGGTGGGTCGCGCCCGCGGCGTGGGCATCGGCGGCGGCAACGATGAGCGCGAGCAGACCCTGAACCAGTTGCTGGTCGAGATGGACGGCTTCGAGGCCAACGAGGGCATCATCATCGTCGCGGCGACCAACCGCAAGGACGTGCTGGACCCCGCGCTGCTGCGTCCGGGCCGCTTCGACCGCACGATCCACGTCCCGAACCCCGACATCAAGGGCCGCGAGCGCATCCTGAACGTCCATGCCCGCAAGGTGCCGGTCGGCCCCGATGTCGACCTGCGCCTGATCGCGCGCGGCACGCCGGGCTTCTCAGGCGCCGACCTGATGAACCTGGTGAACGAGGCCGCGCTGACCGCGGCGCGCATCGGCCGCCGCTTCGTCAGCATGGCCGATTTCGAGACGGCAAAGGACAAGGTGATGCTGGGCGTCGAGCGCCGCAGCCTGGTCCTGACGCCCGAGCAGAAGGAAAAGACCGCCTATCACGAGGCCGGTCACGCCGTCGTCGGCCTGTCGCTGCCGAAATGCGACCCGGTCTACAAGGCCACGATCATCCCGCGCGGCGGCGCCCTGGGGATGGTGGTCAGCCTGCCCGAGATGGACCGGCTGAACTTCCACAAGGACGAGGCCAAGCAGAAGATCACCATGACCATGGCCGGCAAGGCCGCCGAGATCATCAAGTACGGCGAGGAGGGCGTGTCGAACGGCCCCGCCGGCGACATCCAGCAGGCCAGCGCGCTGGCCCGTGCGATGGTGATGCGGTGGGGCATGTCCGACAAGGTCGGCGCGGTGGACTATGCCGAAGCGCATGAGGGCTACAACGGCAGCACCGGCGGGTTCTCGGTCTCGGCCGCGACCAAGGAGCTGATCGAGCAGGAGGTCCGCGAGCTGATCGAGGAGGGCTATCAAGAGGCCCGCCGCATCCTGATCGAGAAGGAGGTCGAGTTCGAGCGCATGGCCAAGGGCCTTCTGGAATACGAGACCCTGACCGGCGAGGAGATCGCCCGCATCCTGCGCGGCGAGCCGATCGGCGGAGACGACGACGACACCCCGTCCAGCGTCATCCCCTCGGTCACGGCCATCCCGCGCGCCGGTAAGACGCCGGCGGGCGGCGACCCCGCCCCGGCATGACGCCGCGTGACGATGCAAGAGAAAACCCCGGTCCATCGGACCGGGGTATTTTGTTTCAGACCAGCGTGGGCGTGATCGACAGCGTGCCGCCCGTCGCGTGCGAATAGGGGCAGACCTTGTGACCCCCGGCGATCAGATCCTCGGCCACGTCCCGGTCCAGACCGGGCAGGGCGACCGTGATCTGCACGTCGAGGCCGAAGCCCGCATCCTCGCGCGGGCCGATGCCCACCGCGACCGAGACAGCCGCGTCCTCGGGCACCTTGACCTTCTTCGATGCCGCATAATGACGCATCGCGCCCATGAAGCAGGCGGCATAGCCCAAGGCGAACAGCTTCTCGGGGTTCAGCCCGTCGCCGCCCGGCCCGCCCAGCTCCTTCGGGACCACCAGATCGATGGCGTGGCTGCCGTCATCCAAGGCGGTGTTGCCGTCGCGGCCGCCGCCGGTTGCCGTCGCGGAGGTGCGATACAAAACCTTACTGACCATCATCTTTCCTTTCCATAACAATATATCGTTCGCAATGTAATATTTACCATGACGATTGCAATGGTTGCTAAGTCGTCCGGTTCGAATTACACGTTATGCATGAGCGATGACCCCCCCTTGCCGTTATCCGCGCCGTTCGAGGACATGCTGTGCTTCGACGTCTATGCTGTGAATCTGGCGTTCGGTCGTCTCTACAAGCCGCTTCTGGACCCATTGGGGCTGACCTATCCGCAGTTCCTGGTGATGATGGCGCTGTGGTCCCGCGACGGGCAGAGCGTCGGCGCCATCGGCGAGGCGCTCGGCCTCGACAGCAGCACCCTGACGCCGCTGATCAAGCGGCTGGAGGCGGCGGGTCTGGTCACACGGCTGCGCGACACGCGCGACGAACGGCGCGTCATCGTCTCGCTCAGCGATCAGGGCCGCGCCCTGCAGACGCAGTCCGGTCATGTGCTGAGCTGCGCCACCGAAGCCACCGGGATGAGTTTCGACTGCGCGCAGGCGCTGCGCGAGCACCTGCGCGTCCTGCGCGGCAACATCCAGGTCGCCGTCCAGGGCTGAGGTCGGCTGCGGCATCGGGGGCCTTGCGATTCGGGCGCAGCCGGTGCATGCCACCGCCACCATGACACAGATCAGCGACATCCCCGACATGCCTGCCCTCAGGGCGGAGATCGACCGCCTCGACGCCGAGCTGATGACGCTGCTGGCCCGCCGCCACGCGCTGATCGACCGCGCGGCCCGCATCAAGGCCGGGATCGGCATGCCCGCCCGGATCGACGACCGCGTTGAGGAGGTCGTGGCGAATGTCCGTCGCCACGCGACCGGCCACGGCCTGGACCCCGCCCTCTACGAGACCCTGTGGCGCATGCTGATCGAGGCTGCGATTGCGCAGGAGGACCGTTTCCTGAACCCGGAGCGCCCATGACCGCCCAGATCCTTGACGGCAAGGCCTTCGCGGCCGGACTTCGCAGCCGCATCGCCACCGAGGTCGCGGGCCTGGCCGCGCGCGGCATCACGCCGGGCCTTGCCGTGGTGCTGGTCGGAGAGGACCCGGCCAGCCAGGTCTATGTCCGCTCCAAGGGCCGGATGACGCGCGAGGTCGGCATGGCCTCCTTCGAGCATCGCCTGCCCGACACGACCGATCAGGCGACGCTGATGGCGCTGATCGCGCAGCTGAACGCCGATCCGGCGGTGAACGGCATCCTGGTGCAGCTGCCTCTGCCCAAGGGCTTGGACGAGGCCGCCGTCATCAACGCCATCCTGCCCGAGAAGGACGTGGACGGGTTCCACATCCTGAACGTCGGCCGCCTGGCCACGGGCCAGAAGGCGATGGTGCCCTGCACGCCGCTTGGCTGCCTGATGATGCTGCGGGACCATCTGGGGTCGCTGTCGGGGCGCAACGCGGTGGTGATCGGGCGCAGCAACATCGTGGGCAAGCCCATGGCGCAGCTGCTGCTGCGCGACAGCGCCACGGTGACGGTTGCCCATTCGCGGACGGCCGACCTGCCTGCGCTGTGCCGCCAGGCCGACATCCTGGTGGCCGCCGTGGGACGGCCGCATTTCGTGCAGGGCGACTGGATCAGGCCGGGCGCCACGGTCATCGACGTGGGCATCAACCGGACCGAGGACGGGCTCGTGGGTGATGTCGATTTCGCCGCCGCGTCGCAGGTCGCGGGGGCGATCACCCCGGTGCCGGGGGGCGTGGGGCCGATGACCATCGCCTGCCTGCTGGCCAACACGCTGACCGCGACCGCGCGCAGCCACGGCCTGCCCGACCCCGAAGGCCTGACGCCCTAGGCCATCCGCGCCGCCAGCCGCAGCGCATGCGCCGGCTGGTCGGTCGTCACCGGCAGCACCGGGTCATAGGCCGCGCGGATCAGCCCGGCCAGCGCGGGCGTGGGTTGCACGTCGCCCGCGAAGGTCAGCGCGGACTGCATCATCAGCCGTTCGGCTAGGATGGCGGGATGCGCCTCCGACAGGCCGCCGCCCATGTTCAGGAACATCATGCAGGCGCGGATGCCGCCCGCCTCGTCAAAGCGGAACAGCCGATACTGGTCGGCCGCCTCACCCGACAGGCGCGCGGGCAGGTCCGGCAACCCGGTCAGGCGGTCCAGGTCGGGCACCGCCGCCAGCTCGGACCAGTCGCGCAGGAAGAACAGCATCAGGTTCGCGCCGGTCTCGGGGTCGGTGTCGGTGACCGGATGGCGCGCATGGGCATAGCCCGCCCGGATCGCGCCACGAAAGATGTCCAGGCTGTCATCGGCCAGCCCGAAGATCACCGGCGCCACAGGACGCCCCCACCGCGCGCAAAGGAAGCTGCCGTCGGGGCGGGTGAACAGGCCTTCGATCGTCTTGGGGTCCATGGGGTTCTCTTCGCGCATGAAAACGGGGGGCGCCTGCCCCCCGGTCGGTTGTCAGGGCAGGGCGATCAGACCAGCGTCGCCTCGGTCGCGGCGCGCAGTTCGTCCTCGGTGACGCCGTCGGCCAGCTGCACGATGCGCAGGCCGCCCTCGACCACGTCCAGCACGCCCAGGTTGGTGATGATCCGGTCCACGACGGCCTTGCCGGTCAGCGGCAGGGTGCAGGATTTCAGGACCTTGCTCTCGCCGGCCTTGTTGGTGTGGTCCATGACCACGATCACGCGGCCCACGCCCGCGACCAGGTCCATCGCGCCGCCCATGCCCTTGACCAGCTTGCCTGGGATCATCCAGTTGGCCAGGTCGCCGCCCTCGGAGACCTCCATCGCGCCCAGGATCGCCGCCGCGATCTTGCCGCCGCGGATCATGCCGAAGCTGGTCGCGCTGTCGAAATAGCTGGTGCGCGACAGTTCGGTGATGGTCTGCTTGCCCGCGTTGATCAGGTCGGGGTCCTCGTCGCCCTCATAGGGGAAAGGGCCCATGCCCAGCATGCCGTTCTCCGACTGCAGGGTGATGTCCTTGTCGCCGACATAGTTCGCGACCAGGGTCGGAATGCCGATCCCCAGGTTGACGTACCAGCCGTCCTCCAGCTCCTCGGCCGCGCGGGCGGCCATCTGGTTGCGGTCCCAGCCTTTGGTCATCACGCGGTCTCCTTTTTGCGGGTCGTGCGCTGCTCGATGCGCTTTTCGTGCTGCCCTTGGATGATGCGGTGGACGTAGATGCCCGGCAGGTGGATGTGATCGGGGTCCAGGCTGCCCCGCGGGACGATCTCTTCGACCTCGGCCACGCAGACGCGGCCGCACATCGCGGCGGGCGGGTTGAAGTTGCGCGCCGTCTTGCGGAACACCAGGTTGCCGGTGTCGTCGGCCTTCCAGGCCTTGACGATGGACAGGTCCGCCACGATCCCGCGCTCCAGGATATAGTCCTGGCCGTCGAAGGTCTTGACCTCCTTGCCCTCGGCGATGACGGTGCCGACGCCGGTCTTGGTGTAGAAGCCCGGGATGCCGCTGCCGCCCGCGCGCATGCGCTCGGCCAGGGTGCCCTGCGGGTTGAACTCCAGCTCCAGCTCTCCGGACAGGTATTGCCGCATGAATTCGGCATTCTCGCCGACATAGCTGCTGATCATCTTCCTGATCTGCCGCGTGTCCAAGAGCTTGCCCAGACCGAACCCGTCCACGCCGCAATTGTTGCTGGCGATGGTCAGGTCCTTGACCTTGGCCTCGACCAGCGCGTCGATCAGCAGTTCGGGGATGCCGCAGAGGCCGAAGCCTCCCGCCGCGATGAACATCCCGTCATGCAGAAGCCCGTCCAAGGCCTCGGCCGCCGTTCCATAGACCTTTTTCATCGGCCCTCCCCTGCTGAAATCCCGTTGACGGCCAACTTGTTGCCCGCCCCCGCGACGGTGTCAATCGCGGGGGGCAGGTGTTAGCGCCGACAAGGGCCGCTCACGCGTCGTCCGGCTTGGCCTTGGTGGCCTTGGTGGCCTTGGTGGCCTTGGCCGCAGATTTTGCGGCGGCCTTCTTGGCCGCGGGCTTTTTCGCCGCCGGCTTCTTGGCGGCGGGTTTCTTGGCCTTGGCGGGGGACTTGGCCGCCTTGGCCGCGATCAGCTCCAGCGCCTGCTCGACCGTCAGATCCTCGGGCGTCACGTCGCGGGGCAGGGTGGCGTTGACCTTGGCCCATTTCACATAGGGGCCGTACTTGCCGTTCATGATCTGGATCGGCCCGCCATCGGGGTGATCGCCCAGCTCGCGCAGCGGAGCCGCGGCGGCGGCACGGCCGCGCGTCTGCTTCTGGGCCAGGACCTCGACCGCGCGGTTCATGCCGATGGTGAAGACCTCGTCGACATCCGCGATATTGGCGTATTTCGACCCGTGCTTCACATAGGGGCCATAGCGGCCGATATTCGTCTCGATCGGCTGGCCGTCCTCGGGGTGCGGGCCGATCAGGCGCGGCAGGTTCAACAGCATCAGCGCCTGCGCCAGGTCCAGGCTGGCCGCGTCCCAGCCCTTGGGGATCGAGGCGCGGGGCGGCTTCGGCGCCTCCTCGGTCGCCTCGCCGCGCTGGACATAGGGGCCGAAGCGCCCGGTCTTGAGGCTGATGACATCGCCCGCATCCTCGCCCAGCACCCGGTCGCCCACCGGCGCCTCGCCATCGGGCGAGGAGAGCGGGCGCGTATAGCGGCATTCGGGATAGTTCGTGCAGCCGATGAAGGCGCCGCCCGACCGCGCGGTTTTCAGGTTCAGCCGGCCTTGGCCACACAGCGGACATTCGCGCGGATCGCCCCCATCCGCCCGCGGCGGATAGAGATGCGGGGCCAGGGCCTCGTCGATCGCGTCCAGCACCTCGGTGATGCGCAGTTCCGACGTGCCTTCCAGCGCCTTGGAGAAGTCCTTCCAGAAGCGCGACAGCACCTCGCGCCACAACCGGTCGCCGGCGCTGATCTCGTCCAGCTCTGTCTCGAGATCCGCGGTGAAGTCGTAGCTGACGTAGCGCGGAAAGTATTTCAGCAGGAAGATCGTGACCAGCCGGCCCTTGTCCTCGGCGATCAGGCGGTTCTTGTCCTTGCGGACATATTCGCGGTCCTGGATCGTGGTGACGATGCTGGCATAGGTCGAGGGGCGCCCGATGCCCAGCTCCTCCATCCGCTTGACCAGCGTGGCCTCGGTATAGCGGGGGGGCGGCTGCGTGAAATGCTGGCGGGCGGCGGCGCGGGCGGCCTCGTCGGTCAGCAGGCCGGGTGCGGCGCGCTGGCCCTTGGGCGCGGCGGGCGTCTCGGCCACCTTGTCGCGGGCCTTCGCCAGTTCCTCGTCGAAGGCGGCGGCGACCAGCGTTGCGGCCTCGCCCTGGGCGATGGCGGGCAGGCGGGCGCTGTCCTCGCCCTCGTCATCGTCGCGGCCCTGGTCATAGACGCGCAGGAAGCCGTCGAACAGCATCACCTGGCCGGTGGCGCGCAGGCCCACCTGGCCGTCGGGGCTGTCGATCTCGACGGTGGTCCGCTCCATCCGGGCGGCCTCCATCTGGCTGGCGATGGTGCGCTTCCAGATCAGGTCATAGAGCTTGCGCTGGTCATCCGCGGTGACCTTGAGGCGGTCGGGCGAGAGCATCATGTCCGTGGGACGGATGCATTCATGCGCCTCCTGCGCGTTCTTGGCCTTGTTCTTGTACATGCGCGGCGATTTCGGCAGGTAGTTCTCGCCGAACTTGGCCTTGATCGCGTCGCGCGCGGCCATCACGGCCTCGGGGGCCATGTCGATGCCGTCGGTCCGCATGTAGGTGATCAGCCCCGCCTCGTAGAGGCGCTGCGCCGCCGACATGCAGGCCTTGGCGCCCATGCCCATCTTGCGGCTGGCCTCCTGCTGCAGCGTCGAGGTCATGAAGGGCGGCCAGGGGTTGCGGCTGGCGGGCTTGGCGGCGACCGACGCCACCTTCAGGTCGCGGCTGACCACCGCGCTCAGCGCCATGGCGGCCTGATCGGCGGTCGCCAGATCGAAGCGCTCCAGCTTCTTGCCCGCCAAGGACACCAGGCTCGCGTCGTATTCCTCGCCGCCGGGCGTCGCCAGGTGGGCATGGACCGACCAGTATTCGCGGGCCTTGAAGGCCTCGATCTCCATCTCGCGGTCGACGATCAGGCGCAGGCAGACCGACTGCACCCGGCCCGCCGACTTGGCGCCTGGCAGCTTGCGCCACAGCACCGGCGACAGCTTGAAGCCCACCAGATAGTCTAGCGCGCGACGCGCCAGATAGGCGTCGACCAGCGGCTGGTCGATCTGGCGCGGCTTGCCCATCGCCTCGGTCACGGCGGTCTTGGTGATGGCGTTGAAGGTCACGCGGCTGACCTCTGCGCCCTTCTTCAGGGCCGGGGCCAGAGCCTCCAGCAGGTGCCAGCTGATCGCCTCGCCCTCGCGGTCGGGGTCGGTGGCCAGGATCAGGGTCTGGTCGTCCTTCAGCGCGGCCTTGATCGCGGCCAGATGCTTGCGGCTGTCGGCCGCGACCTCCCATTTCATGTCGAAATCATGGTCGGTATCGACGCTGCCATCCTTGGGCGGCAGGTCGCGGACATGGCCGAAACTGGCCAGAACCCGATAGTCCGAGCCCAGGTATTTCTCGATGGTCTTGGCCTTGGCCGGGGATTCGACGACGACGACGGGCATGATGATCTCGGACAACTGCAATGGGGCGGCAAGATGGGTGCCGGGTGGCGCAGTGTCAACGGGGGGCGAGGCCTGCCCCCGACCGACCCGCCGTCACGACAGCGCCAGCCGCCCGCCCGGCATTCGCGTCACCCGCCCCTGCAGCTCCAGCGACAGGATGGCCGCGCTGACCGTGGCCGCCGATTGGCCCAGATCGCGGATCAGGTCGTTCTCATCGGTGGGCGAGGGCCCGAGCCGGTCCAGGATCCGCCCCTCCAGCTGGATCGGCTGAGCCGCATCGCGTGGCGATTCGACGGCCGGGATCGCGCGGGGCGCCTGTGCCGCGATCCGCTGCGGCAAGGTGGCGCCCGACAGGGCCAGCGCCTCGGCCACGTCGGCAGCGCTGCGCACCAGCGTGGCGCCGTCGCGGATCAGCGCGTTGCAGCCCGCGGCGCGGGCGTCCATCGGGTGACCCGGCACCGCCATGACCTCGCGCCCCTGATCCAGCGCATTGCGCGCGGTGATCAGCGTCCCCGAGCGGTGGGCGGCCTCGATCACTACCACCGCCTGCGACAGGCCCGAGACGATGCGGTTGCGGGTCGGGAAATGCCGCGCCGCCGGTTCGGTCCCCGGCGGCTGCTCGGATACCAGCACGCCTGTCTCGGCAATGCGGGCGGCAAGGGCCGCGTTCTCGGCCGGATAGATGACATCGACGCCCCCGGCCATCACCGCGACGGTGCCGGTGGGCAGGGCGGCGGCATGGGCGGCGGTGTCGACCCCGCGCGCCAGACCCGCAGCCACGACGAATCCCGCCTCGCCCAGACCGGCCGCCATGCCCCGCGCCATGCGGATGCCAAGGGAGGAGGCATTGCGCGCCCCGATCACGGCCAGCATGTCGCGCGACAGCCAGGCCGGGTCGCCCCGCACCCAGAGGATCGCGGGTGCGCCGTCGATCTGGCGCAGCCGGTCCGGATAGTCAGGGCTGTCATGGCGGATCAGGCGCGCGCCGATCCTGCGCCCGGCGGCCAGTTCGGCCGCCGCGACGCCTTCGGGACAGGGCTGATAGTCGGCGATGCCCGACGCGGCCGCGATCTGGGGCAGGGCCTCCAGTGCGGCGCGGGCGCTGCCATGTTCGGCGATCAGGCGGTGGAACGTCGCCGGCCCGACCCTGCGCGAGCGGATCAGCCGCAGCACCGTCAGGTCGTCATCCGTCGCGGGCAGGCCGAAGCTGGCGGGTGCAAGGCCGATCGTCATGGGTCACCTCCGATCCGTCCCGCCATCTGGACCGAAAGAGGTTAAGATTCGGTTAGCGCCGTCCGCTCAGGCGGCCGATCCGCCGACCGTCAGCCCGCCGATCATCAGCGTGGGCTGACCCACGCCCACCGGAACCCACTGTCCCTGCTTGCCGCAATTGCCGATGCCGGGGTCCAGCGCCATGTCGTTGCCGATGGCGCGGACCTGCTGCAGCGCGGTCGCGCCGTCCCCGATCAGCGTCGCGCCGCGAATCGGGTCGCCCACCACGCCGTTCCGGACGCGATAGGCCTCGGTGCAGGAGAAGACGAACTTGCCGTTGGTGATGTCGACCTGGCCGCCGCCGAAGCCCACCGCATAGATGCCGTCCTTCAGGTCGGCCAGGATCGCCGCGGGGTCCGCGTCGCCGCCGGGCATGTAGGTGTTGGTCATGCGCGGCATGGGCACATGGGCGAAGCTCTCGCGACGACCGTTGCCGGTGGGCGCGACCCCCATCAGCCGCGCGTTCTGGCGGTCCTGCATGTAGCCCGTCAGGATGCCGTCCTCGATCAGCACGTTGCGGGCGGGGGGCGTGCCCTCGTCGTCGATGTTGATGCTGCCGCGGCGGCCCTCGATGGTGCCGTCATCGACCACGGTCACGCCCGGCGCGGCCACGCGCTGCCCCATGAGGCCCGCGAAGGCCGAGGCCTTCTTGCGGTTGAAGTCGCCCTCCAACCCGTGGCCCACCGCCTCGTGCAGCAGGATGCCCGGCCAGCCCGGCCCCAGCACCACGTCCATGACCCCCGCCGGCGCCGGGACCGAGCGCAGGTTCACCAGCGCGATGCGCAGCGCCTCGTGGACCAGCCCCTGCCAGTGGTCGGGGGCCATCAGCGGCTCCAGCGCGTGCCGCCCGCCGCCGCCGGCGCTGCCGCTCTCGCGGCGGTCGTTGTTCTCGACGATCACCGCCACGTTCAGCCGCGCCATGGGCCGGATGTCGGTGGCAAGCCCCCCCTCGGGACGCAGGATCGCGACCTCCTGCAGGCTGGAGGCCAGCGTCACCGTGACCTGCACCACGCGCGGGTCCAAGGCGCGGGCGAAGGCGTCGATCTCGCGCAGGAGCGAGATGCGCCGCGCGGTCGGGATGCCCTCGGCAGGGTCCAGCCCGGGATAGAGCGCGACCGGCTGCATCCGGGGCGCCGCAGCCAGAGCGCCGCCGCCTCGGCCCACGGCCAGGCGTGCGGTCTCGGCGGCGCGGCGCAGCGCGGCCTCGGTGATCTCGGTCGAATGGGCATAGCCCGTGACCTCGCCCAGCACCGCGCGCAGGCCGAAGCCGCGTTCGGCCATCACGCTGGCCTGGCGCAGGCGGCCGTCGTCGAAGACCAGCGATTCCTGCTGGCTGCGTTCCAGGAACAGCTCTCCGTCATCGGCCCCCGCGACGGCGTCTTGCAGGATGCGCAGCGCGCGGTCGCGGTCCAGGTCGGTCGAGAAGGGGTCGAAGGCGGGCCGTGTCATCGTGCTCTCCTGGCTGCGCGGGACGCGGTGCGGTCCGAAAAGGCCGCGCGGCGCCGGGTCGCGTTCCCCAAGGATGGGGAAATGCGGTAGGTATGACTTGCCCGGACGGGCGAGATATGGTCATAGAACGGTCACTGTGAAAGGAAAAGGGGCAGCCTCCCGGCAGCCCCTGCGGTCATTGGGGCCGGGCCAATGCAACGGGATGGTATGATGGCAAGAGCGATGATGGGCCGTGCGGTCGCGGCAGCTACGGGGTTCGCATCCGCGGGCATGATGACCACAGCGGCGATGGCGCAGGGCGTCCTGGGCGAGCTGCCCACGATCGGCAAGCCGGTGGCCGCGGGAACGGGCTTCCAGCCCGCCTCGACGGAACTCGCGCGCGACCAGCAGTGGCTGGACCATTTCGTGCTGATCATCATCGCCGTCGTGACGGTCTTCGTCTGCGTGCTGCTGCTGATCGTGATCTTCCGGTTCAACAGCCGCTCGAACCCGGTCCCGGCCAAGTTCACCCACAACACGCCGCTGGAGATCGGCTGGACCCTGGTCCCGGTGCTGATCCTGGTGGCCATCGGTGCCTTCTCGCTGCCGATCCTGTTCCGCAGCCAGGAGATGCCCGCCGATCCCGACGTCGTGGTCAAGGTGACCGGCCACCAGTGGTACTGGTCCTACGAGTACCCCGACAACGGCATCACCTTCGATTCGCTGATGCTGCCCCGCGAGGAGCTGGCCGCGAACGGCTATGCCGAGGACGAGTATCTGCTGGCCACCGACACCGCCGTGGTCGTGCCCGTCGGCCAGACGGTCCTGCTGCAGGTGACCGCCAGCGACGTGATCCACTCCTGGACCATCCCCGCCTTCGCGGTGAAGCAGGACGCGGTCCCCGGCCGCATCGCCCAGGCCTGGTTCAGCGTCGAGCAGGAAGGCACCTATTTCGGCCAGTGCAGCGAGCTGTGCGGCATCAACCACGCCTACATGCCGATCGTCGTGAAGGCCGTCAGCCCCGAGGTCTATGCGGCCTGGGTCGCCGAGCAGGGCGGCACCATGGGCGAGGAACCCGCGCCGACCGCGGCGCTGGCCCCCGAGGCCAAGGTGGAGCTGGCCCGCGCCGAGTGATCCGGCAGATCGAAACACCCACCCGCGCCGGCAATCACGCCGACGCGGGCCAGGCATGAGAAGTGCAGGCGCGATGACCGATATCAACGCATATGACACCACCCCCGAGGCCGAGTTCGGCGATTTCGTCGCCCTGCTCAAGCCGCGGGTCATGTCGCTGGTGGTGTTCACCGCCTTTGTCGGTCTGGTCGTGGCGCCGATGGACGTCCATCCCTTCATCGCCTTCTGCTCGGTCCTGTTCATCGCCCTGGGCGGGGGCGCGTCCGGCGCGCTGAACATGTGGTACGACCGCGACATCGACGCGGTGATGAACCGCACCCAGAGCCGCCCGATCCCGTCGGGACGGGTCGAGGAGGGCGCGGCCCTGGGCCTGGGCCTGGTGCTGGCGGTCATCTCGGTGATGATGCTGGGGCTGGTCGCGAACTGGTTCGCGGCGGGCTTCCTGGCCTTCACGATCTTCTTCTACGCCGTCGTCTACACCGTCTGGCTGAAGCGCTGGACCCCGCAGAACATCGTCATCGGCGGGGCCGCCGGCGCCTTTCCCCCGATGATCGGATGGGCCTGCGCGACCGGCGGCATCGGCATCGAATCGCTGCTGATGTTCGCGCTGATCTTCTTCTGGACGCCGCCCCATTTCTGGGCGCTGGCGCTGTTCATGAAGGAAGACTACCACAAGGCGGGCGTGCCGATGCTGACCGTGACCCACGGCCGGCAGGCCACGCGCCGCCACATCTTCGCCTATACGCTGGTCCTGGCGCCCTTCGCCCTGTGGCTGGGCCTGACCTCCATCGGCGGGCCGCTCTACATGGCGGTGGCGGTGGTGCTGAACGTGGCCTTCATCCGCGGCGGCTGGCAGATCCTGCGCCGCAGCGAGGAGGCCGCCATCGCCGACGGCTACGCCGTGGAAAAGCGCGTGTTCAAGCTGTCGCTGGCCTATCTGTTCCTGCATTTCCTGGCCCTGATGGTCCAGGGCTGGATGGGGGGCTGGTGATGGCGCTGCGCACCGAACATCCGATCCACGGCCGCCGCCGGTCGCGCAACATCGGTCTGGGCATCGTGCTGGTGGGCTTCGTCGCGCTGGTCTTTGCGCTGACCGTGGTCAAGGTCCGGCAGGGCGGCCTGATGGAGGGGTTCGACCATCAGCCGCGCGTGTCGCTGACGCCTGCGGAACCCGCCGCCGCGCCGACCCGGACACCCGCAGAGGAGGTTCAGCAATGAAACGTCTCAGCCCCGAGGGCCGCACCGTCGCCATGCTGCTGGGCGTCGTCGTGACGATGGGCGCGCTGTCCTGGGCCGCGGTGCCCTTCTACGACTGGTTCTGCCGGGTCACCGGGTTCGGGGGTACGACGCAGGTCTCGGACAGCGCCTCCGACGAGATCCTGGACGAGGTCGTGCGCGTGCGCTTCGACGCCAATACCGACGAGAACCTGGGCTGGACCTTCCGCCCCATGCAGACCCGCATGGACCTGAAGATTGGCGAGAGCGGGCTGGCCTTCTACGAGGCCGTGAACACCTCCGACGTGCCGCTGACCGGAACGGCCAGCTACAACGTCGCGCCCGAGGTTTCGGGATACTACTTCATCAAGGTCGAGTGCTTCTGCTTCCAGGAGCAGACGCTGCAGCCCGGAGAGCGGGTCGAGATGCCGGTCAGCTTCTACGTCGATCCCGAGCTGGTGCAGGACCGCGACGCGGGCCATGTCCGCGACATCACGCTGTCCTATACCTTCCACCGGACCGAGCCGCGCAGCGCCGCGCTTGACTCCGGTGCGACCGACACCATCAACTGAGACGAATACACGAGGGAGCCGACGGGGATCCGATCATGGCGCACGCTAAGAACCACGACTATCATATCCTGCCGGCCTCGGTCTGGCCCTTCCTGTCCGCGGTGGCGGTCTTCGTCATGCTGTTCGGCGCGGTCGCCTGGATGTCGGGCGAGGTGACGCTGGCAGGCGCGCCGATCACCGGCCCCTGGATGTTCGGCATCGGCCTGGTCGCGACCTGCTATGTCGCCTTCGCCTGGTGGGCCGACATGGTCCGCGAGGCGGAGCAGGGCGATCACACCCCGGTCGTGCGCATCGGCCTGCAATACGGCTTCATCCTGTTCGTGATGTCCGAGGCGATGCTGTTCGTGTCGCTGTTCTGGAACTTCATCAAGCACGCAATGTACCCGATGGGCGAGAACAGCCCCATCACCGACGGCGTCTGGCCGCCCGCGGGCATCGAGACCTTCGACCCCTGGCACCTGCCCTTCATCAACACGCTGATCCTGCTGCTGTCGGGCGTGGCCGTGACCTGGGCGCACCATGCCTGGGCGCATGAGGGCGACCGCCGCACCACCATCAACGGCCTGATCGTCGCGGTTGGTCTGGGCGTCCTCTTCACCGGGCTGCAGGCCTATGAATACAGCCACGCGGCCTTCGGTCTGGCCGACACGGCCTATGCCTCGGCCTTCTACATCGCGACCGGCTTCCACGGCCTGCACGTCATCATCGGCACGATCTTCCTGGCCGTCTGCCTGCTGCGCTTCCAGAAGGGGCAGATGACCCGCGACCAGCATCTGGGGTTCGAGGCCGCGGCCTGGTACTGGCACTTCGTCGACGTGATCTGGCTGGTGCTGTTCGCCGTGATCTATGTCTGGGGCAGCTGATCCCCGATCCTGACCGATCCAGGCGCGCGGGGGCTTTCTCCGCGCGTTTTTCGTTCGTCCGACTCCCGGAGCGCCCATGCGCCGCTATCTGTTCCCCCTGATCCTCGGCATCGCCGGCTGCGCCGTCCTGATCCAGCTGGGCCTGTGGCAGCTGGATCGCCGCGCCTGGAAGGAGGGGATGCTGGAGGAGATCACCGCCGGCATCCAGGCCGACCCCGTGCCGCTGCCCGCGGCGATCGACCCCTCGATGAAGTACCTGCCCGTGACCGTCAGCGGCACCACCACCGGGGCCGAGATCGACGTGCTGTCCCACACCCGCGACCAGGGCGCGGGCTATCAGGTCGTGTCGCGCTTCATCACCGATGACGGGCGCGCGATCCTTCTGGACCGGGGCTTCGTGCCGCAGGAGGCGCGCAAGCTGGAGCGTCCGCCGGTCCGGCTGGACGTCGTGGGCAACCTGCACTGGCCGCAGGATGCCAGCAGCTCGACCCCGGCCCCGAACCTGGACGAGAACATCTGGTTCGCCCGTGACGTCGACGCCATGGCCGCGTCGCTGGACACGCTGCCGGTCCTGGTCGTGGCCAGCGCGGTTCAGGGCGACAATCAGGGTGCCCGTCCCATCCCCGTCGCCATCGAGGGGATTCCCAACAACCACCTGTCCTATGCCGTGCAGTGGTTCCTGATCGCGGCCACCTGGGCGGTGATGACACTGGCGCTGATCTGGCGTATCAGGCAGCGCAGCTACTGAAGGATTTCCGATGCGTTACGTCTCGACGCGGGGCCAGGCCCCGGTGCTGAATTTCGAACAGGCCATGCTGTCGGGGCTGGCGCGCGACGGGGGCCTGTACCTGCCCGAGACGATCCCGGCCTTCGAGGGGCTGGAACAGCTGGACGGCCTCTCCTACGAGGAGGTCGCGTTCCGCGTGGTGCGCCCCTTCACCGGCGACAGCTTCACCGATGCCGATCTGCGCGGCGCCATCGACCGCGCCTATGCGCGCATCAGCCACGACGCCCGTGCGCCGCTGGTGCAGCTGGCCCCCGGCCATCACCTGCTGGAGCTGTTCCACGGCCCCACGCTGGCCTTCAAGGATTTCGCGATGCAGTTGATCGCGCAGCTGTTCCAGATCGCCCTGGCGCGGTCTGGCCAGCGGATCACCATCGTGGGCGCGACCTCGGGCGACACCGGATCGGCCGCGATCGAGGCCTTCCGCGGCATCGACAACGTGGACGTGTTCATCATGTATCCGCATGGCCGCGTCAGTGAGGTCCAGCGCCGCCAGATGACCACGCCCCCCGCCGCCAACGTCCATGCGCTGGCCGTGACCGGGCATTTCGACGACTGCCAGGCGCGGCTCAAGGACCTGTTCAACGACCATGCCTTCCGCGACGGGGTGGGGCTTGCGGGCGTGAACAGCATCAACTGGGCCCGCGTCGTGGCGCAGATCGTCTATTACTTCACCGCGACCGCGTCGCTTGGCATGCGGCCCACCGATTTCTGCGTGCCGACGGGCAACTTCGGCGACATCTTCGCGGGCTCCATCGCGCGCCAGATGGGCCTGCCGATCCGCCGCTTGATCGTCGCCACGAACCAGAACGACATCCTGCACCGCGCGCTGAGCAGCGGCGAATACCGGATGGGCGAGGTCGAGCCCTCGATCAGCCCGTCGATGGACATCCAGGTCAGCTCGAACTTCGAACGCGCACTGTATCTGGCCTACGGCCAGGACGCGGGCGCGATCCGGCAGCTGATGGAGGAGCTGAAGCAGGGCGGCTTCGCGATCAGCCAGGGCGCGCTGGAGGCCCTGCGCGAGCAATACGCCTCGGGCCGCGTGTCCGAGGACGAGACGCTGGACACGATCCGCGCCATGCGCGAGCGGACCGGAGAGATCCTGTGTCCGCACAGCGCCGTGGGCGTCGCCGTGGCCGAGCGCCATCTGGAGCCCGGCGTGCCGATGGTCACGCTGGCCACCGCCCATCCGGCCAAGTTCCCCGATGCGGTGGAGCGCGCCATCGGGGTGCGCCCCGGCCTGCCACCGCATATGGCGGACCTCTACGACCTGCCCGAGCGCCTGACCCGGGTTGAAAACGACGTGGACGCGCTTAAGTCCCTGATCCTTGAACGGAGGACCGCGTGAGCCAAGACCCCACCCCGCGCCTGACAACGCTGCCCAACGGGCTGCGCATCGTGACCCGGCAGATGCCCGGCCTGCATTCGGCGGCCCTGGGCATCTGGGTCAGTGCGGGCGGGCGCAATGAACGCGCCGACCAGAACGGCATCGCGCATTTCCTGGAGCACATGGCCTTCAAGGGCACCGCGACCCGCAGCGCGCTGCAGATCGCCGAGGCGATCGAGGATGTGGGCGGCTATATCAACGCCTATACCTCTCGCGACGCGACGGCCTATTACGTCCGCGTGCTGGAGGATGACGTCGATCTGGCCTTCGACGTGATCAGCGACATCGTCCTGAACCCCGTCTTCGACGACCGCGAGATCGAGGTCGAGCGGGGCGTGATCCTGCAGGAGATCGGGCAGTCGCTGGACACGCCCGACGACATCATCTTCGACTGGCTACAGGAGGCCGCCTATCCGGACCAGCCGATGGGCCGCACCATCCTGGGACCCGCCGAACGGGTCAGCAGTTTCGGCCGCGGTGACCTTGCCGGGTTCGTCGCCGAGAATTACGGCCCCGGCCAGATGGTCGTAGCCGCCGCAGGATCGGTCGATCACGACCGCATCGTGCGGCTGGCCGAAAAGGTGCTGGGCCATATCGCGCCGCGCCCGCAGGCCGTGCGTGAGGGCGCCCGGTGGCAGGGCTTGGAGAGCCGCACGGTGAAGCCCCTGGAGCAGGCGCATTTTGCGCTGGCTCTGGAGGGGCCGGGCTATCTGGCGCCCGATTTCTATGCGGCGCAGATCTTCTCCTCCGCGCTTGGCGGGGGGATGTCGTCGCGGCTGTTCCAGAAGATCCGCGAGGAGCGGGGGCTGTGCTACACCATCTTCGCGCAGTCGGGTTTCCATGACGATACCGGCATGCTGACCATCTATGCCGGCACCGGGGCCGAGGATCTGGGCGATCTGGCGACGCTCACCATCGACGAGATCAAGCGCGCGACCGAGGACATGTCCGAGGCCGAGATCGCCCGCGCCAAGGCGCAGCTGCGCGCGGGCCTGCTGATGGGGCTGGAAAGCCCCTCGGGTCAGGCGGAACGCATGGCGCGCAGCCTGGCGATCTGGGGTCGCGTGCCCGACGCGGCCGAGGTGGCCGAGCGGGTCGCCGCTGTCACCGCCGCCGATGTGCGGGCCCATGCGGAACGGATGCTGGCCAATGCCCGGCCGGCGCTGGCGCTTTACGGTCCGGTCGGCGCGGCACCCTCGCGCGAGGCCCTGGCCGAGAGGCTCGCCGCATGATCCTGGCGCGGCGCCGTGCCCTTCGGCTGGAGGCCGAACGCATCGCGCTGCGCCTGCCGCTCCATTCCGACTTCGCCGCCTGGCGCGCGCTGCGCGACGAGAGCCGCGATTTCCTGACGCCGTGGGAGCCGGTCTGGTCGCCCGACCACCTGTCGCGCAAAAGCTTCACCAACCGCGTCTATTGGGCGGCCCGTTCGGCGCGGGCGGGGACCGCCTTTCCGCTGTTCGTGGTCCATCGCGACGGCACTCTGCTGGGCGCGATCACGCTGGATAACATCCGCCGCGGCCCCGCGCAGTCGGGGACCATCGGATATTGGATCGGACAGCAGCACACGCGGCAGGGCTTCATGCGCGAGGCGATCGGGGTGCTGGTGCATCACGCCTTTACCACGCTGGACCTGAGCCGGATCGAGGCCGCCTGCCTGCCCGAGAATGCCGCATCGCGCGGCGTGCTGGAGCGGTCGGGCTTCAAGTATGAGGGCGTGGCCCAGAGCTATCTGCAGATCGGCGGGCGCTGGCGGAACCATGTGCTTTACGCCAATCTCCGCGGCGACCGCCGCGGCAGGACCGAGGTGCGATGATGCTGATCCAAGCCGATGACCGTCTGGCGGCCCTGCTGCCCCAAGGTGTGCTGCGCGACCCCGCGCCGCATTACACCGAGGAGCCGCGCGGCCGCTATCACGGGCGGGCGGGTCTGGTCGCGGCCCCGCGCGACGTTCAGGAATGCGCCGCCGTGATCCGCGCCTGCGCGGCGCTGCGCGTGCCCGTCGTCCCGCGCGGGGGCGGCACCGGGCTGGTCGGCGGGCAGATCATGCCCGACGGTCCCGCGCCCCTGATTCTGTCGCTGGAGCGCATGACCGCCATCCGGGCCTGCCACCCGGAGGAGGGCGTGATGATCGCCGAATCGGGCGTGACGCTGCAGGCCGCGCGCGACGCGGCGGCGGGCGCGGGGCGGCAGTTCCCTCTGTCGCTGGCCTCGCAGGGCTCGGCCCAGGTCGGCGGGGTGCTGTCCACGAATGCGGGGGGCGTGAACGTGCTGCGATACGGCAATGCGCGCGCGTTGTGCCTGGGGCTGGAGGCGGTGCTGCCCGACGGGTCGGTGATGCACGACCTGAAGCGCCTGCGGAAGGACAATACCGGATACGACCTGCGCGACCTGCTGATCGGGGCGGAGGGGACCCTGGGCATCATCACCGCCGCGTCGCTGGTCCTGGCCCCTGTGCCGGCCGAGACCGGGGTCGCGATGCTGGTCGTGGACAGCCCCGCGGCGGCCCTGTCGCTGCTGTCGCTGGCGCAGGCACGGATGGCGGGGGGCGTCACGGCCTTCGAGCTGATCTCGGGCCAGAGCCTGCATTTCCTGGACGCGGCCTTTCCCGACATGCGCCAACCTTTTGCGGCGCGGCCCGACTGGCTGGTGCTGATCGAGGTCGGCCTGCCCGCGGGCCTCTCGGCGGATGCGGCGCTGGAGGGGCTGTTCGTTGCGGGGGCCGAGGCCGGTCTGGTCCATGACGGCGTCATCGCGCAATCGGGCCAGCAGGGCGCGGACCTCTGGGCGCTGCGCGAGCATATTCCGCTGGCCAACCGCCATGTCGGCGCGATCGCCAGCCATGACATCAGCCTGCCTTTGTCCGAGGTCGCCCGGTTCATCGACGATGCCGGGGCCTGGCTGGCGGGGCAGGGGGACATGCGCGTCAACTGCTTCGGCCATCTGGGCGACGGCAACCTGCACTACAACCTGTTCCCGGCGGCGGGCCGGAGCCGCGACGACTATGAGACTGTTCGCCGCGACCTGTCGCGCAGGCTGCATGAGATGGTCGTGGAACGGGGCGGGTCGTTCTCGGCCGAACATGGCGTGGGGCGGCTCAAGGCCGCCGATCTGGCGCGGTGGGGCGATCCGGCGCGGCTGGCCGCGATGCGGGCCATCAAGGGGGCGCTGGACCCCCTTGGCATCATGAACCCCGGCGCGGTCCTGGCCTAGGCGCCTTCGAAGTCGCAGAGCGCGTGGACCGGCATGTCCATGCCCTCCAGCACCTTGCGACCGCCCAGTTCGGGCAGGTCGATCACGAAGGCGCAGCCGATGACCTCGGCGCCAAGACGGCGGCACAGCGTGATCGCCGCCGCCGCCGTGCCGCCGGTGGCCAGCAGGTCGTCCACGATCAGGACCTTCTCTCCGGGTTTCAGGGCGTCGTCATGGATCTCCATGATCGCCTCGCCATATTCCAGCTGATAAGCCTCGGAGATGACGGTGCCGGGCAGCTTGCCCTTCTTGCGGATCGGCACGAAGCCGGTGGACAGCTGATGCGCCACCGCGCCGCCCAGGATGAAGCCGCGCGCCTCAAGACCCACGACCTTGTCGATGCGGGTTCCGGCATAGGCGTGCAGGATCTGGTCCACCGCCATGCGGAATCCGCGTGCATCCGCGAACAGCGTGGTCACGTCGCGGAAGATGATCCCCTCATGCGGGAAATCGTGGATCGAGCGGACATAGTCCTTGACGGTGCGGCTCATGTGGGGCGGTCCATTTCGAAAAGATCGGTCACGGCGGCATAGTCCTTGTAGCCGAGGCGCGCAATCCAGCCGCCCGCCGCGCGCGGATCGAACCGTCCGTCCACCACGCAGTCGTCGCGCATGTGGATGCCCGTCACCACGCCGAAGACCGCGAAATTCGCCTGACCGGCCAGCGGCACGATCTGGGTCATGCGGCATTCCAGCGCCGCCGCGGCACCCGCCACGCGCGGACAGTCGATGGTGGTGCAATCGGCGGCCTCGATCCCGGCGGCGGCGAATTCGCTGGTCCCCGCGGGCAGGGGGGCCGAGGTCGCATTGACCGCGTCGCGCAGATCGCCGGTGGCGATGTTCACGCAGAAGACGCCCGTCTCGATGATCTGGGCGACGCTGTCCTTGGTGCCGGGGCGGTCGCCCTTGGCGCCGGTCGAGGCGAACATCACCTGCGGCGGAGTATAAGCCACCGCGTTGAAGAAGGAGTAGGGCGCCAGGTTGTCGCCCTTCGACCCGCGGGTCGAGATCCAGCCGATCGGGCGGGGCGCGATGATCGCGTTGAAGGGGTTGTGGGGCAGGCCGTGTCCGGCTTCGGGGCGATAGAACATGGGCGGCCTCCTGATGGTGTTCGGGCGCCAACCTGCCCCGGATTTTCCTGCGGTGCAATGTTTCGCACGGTCCCGACCCGTGCTAAAGGCCCGCGCGACAGCAAGGAGGCGCGATGTTCGAGATCTGCCCCGAAACCCCCCAGGACGAGCCCGAGGTCGAGGGCCTCTATGACCTGTGCTTTGCGCCGGGCCGCACGGCGCTGTCCTCCTATCGGTTGCGCGACGGGGTGGCGCGGGTGGCGCCGCTGTGCCTGCTGCTGCGTGACGAGGCGGGCGTCCTTCTGGCCGCGATCCGCTACTGGCCGGTGCGCGTCGAGGGGCGGCGGGTGCTGCTGCTGGGGCCCATCGCGGTGCATCCGACCGCGCAGGGCGAGGGTCTGGGTGGACTGCTGATGCGCGACAGCCTAGCGCGGGCGCGCGAGATGGGCTTCGGCCGGGTCCTCTTGGTGGGGGACGCGCCCTATTACGGGCGGTTCGGGTTCCGCAAGCTTGACGATGTCGTGATGCCGCCGCCCACGAACCCCGATCGGGTCCTTGGGCTGGAACTCCGGCCCGGGGCTTGGGTTGGTGTTGCGGGGCCGGTGGCACGCGACCTGGAGCCGCTGCCCCACAGATCCGGATCCGCATCGGACGCCTGCCGTCCGGCACCTCATCCGCAAAGGCCCTCCGATGAAAGAACCGATGCCCCTTGTTCTTCCGCCGATCACTGACCCGCTGATCCACGCGCAGATCGACCGACTGGCGATGCGCTATCTGGAGGCGTCGGGGCCGGGGATGAAGGTGATGGAGCGCGTGGGCGACGGCGCCGAAGGCCTGATCGCGCGGCTGCCGACCTTCGTGCGCGCGCGTCTGGACGGGGTGACGCAGGCGGCGCTGATGCGGGCCTTCGGCGCGGCCAGCCGGTCGCGCAAGGTGGTGCGCGACCGCGGCGACTGGTTCAACCGCATGGCCTCGACGGTCAGCGGGGCCGCGGGCGGGGTCGGCGGCTTCGTCGGCGCGCTGGTCGAGCTGCCCTTCACCGTCACGCTGCTTCTGCGCGCGATGCTGGACATCGCCGCCGAACACGGCCTCGACCCCGAGAGCGAGGAGGTGCGGGTCGAATGCCTGCGCATCTTCGCCGCCGCCGGTCCCATGGCCGAGGATGACCAGACCGACCTGGGCCTTCTGGCCGCGCGCCTGTCGGTCACCGGCCAGACGGTGCAGAGCCTCGTCAGCAAGGTCGCGCCACGTCTGTCGATCTCCTTGGGCCAGAAGATGGCGGCGCAGGCCGCGCCCGTCTTCGGGGCGGTGGTCGGCGCCTCGATCAACTACGTCTTCGCGCGCTACTATCAGGAACTGGCGCGGGTGCATTTCGGGCTGATGCGCCTCTCGGTCGAGACCGGCCTGCCGCGCGAGGCCCTGACCGAGGCCCTGCGCCTCTCCATCCAGCGCCAGATGCCCGCACCGCGCTGACCCCGCCGTCCCGCGGTGGGCGGGGGGTCCGGGGGGCGGCAGGCCCCCTGGCGCGTCGCGGGACACAGATCAGCCGTCCTCCGCGTCCAGCGCCAAGGCCGTGGCCGGGGTCGGCAGGTCGTCGGTGCTCAACGGTCCCGCCGGCCGGGCCAGACGCGCCTTCGTCACCCAGTACAGCCGTTCCTGCGCGCGGGTGATCGCGACATAGGTCAGGCGCTTCCACAGCGGCACCCCGGCCTCGGACCGGTTCGACCAGGCCGCCGCGCTGATGTCGGGGCCAAAGACCTGCACCTCGGGCCATTGGCTACCCTGCGCCTTGTGGATCGTCACCGCCGCCCCGTGCAGGAAGGCCGCACCCATCCGCGCCGCATAAGGGATGAAGGGCTCCTCCTCGTCGGGCATCTCGATCTTGACGATGCTGGCCGCGGACAGGCGCGGGTCCTCCGCCCCGATCACGTGCAGCCGCGAGAAGCCCGGCTTGCGGCCCGGTCCCAGATAGACGACCTGCGCCCCCTTGATCAGGCCGCGCGCCTCCAGATCGATCCGCTTCTTGCGATGCTTCAGCGGCAGCTCCAGACCGTCGCAGATCAGCGGCTCTCCAGGCAGGAGCGCGTCCCCCGGCGCGCCGAAGGCCGTACGGAAGGCGTGGATGAGCCGGATGCGCGTCGCGTTGCGCCAGACCAGGACCGGGCTGCGCGCCATCAGGTCGCTCTCCACCCGCTCGGCCCAGACCACGCGGTCGTCCTTGCGCGCCGCCGCCCGGATCATCCCCTCGAACGCGTCGAAGCCCAGCTGATCGTCGGCCAGCGCATGGGCCAGGTCCAGGATCGGGCTGTCATCGGCCTGGCGGTGGATGCGGTTCAGCATCAGCCGCTGCGGCGCGGCCAGCTTGTCGAACACCATCTCTCCTGACTGGCCCACCGGGGCCAACTGCGCCGGATCGCCGAACAGGATCAGCACCGGAAAGATCTCGCGCAGGTCCTCGAACTGCTTCTCGTCCAGCATCGAGGCCTCGTCGATCAGCCCGACATCCAGGCCCTCCTCGCGCCGCGTCCAGCCGCGGATGAAGTCCGACCCGCGCAGCCCCGCCGTGGCCAGGGCGCCCGGGATCGACGCGTTCTGGTCGTAGAAGGCCTTGGCCCGGTCCAGCGCATGATCCGACAGGTCCTCGATCACCGGGCGCTCGGCGCTGCCGGTCAGCCATTCGGCGATCTTCTCGTATTGCGGGTCATAGACGGGGGTATAGAGGATCCGGTGGATCGTGGTCGCCGGCACGCCGCGCATGCGCAGCACGAAGGCCGCCTTGTTGGTGGGCGCCAGAATCGCCACGCTGCGCCGGTCCTTGCGGCGGCGCCCCTCGTAATCGGGGCTGATCAGCTCGACCCCGGCCTCCAGCAGAGCCTTGGTGATCATCGACAGCATCAGCGTCTTGCCCGAACCTGCCTTGCCGATCACCGCCATCACCCGACCTTTGCCCGACTGGGGCGGATGCAGCTCCTCTGCGATGATGTCGATGCCGGCCGCGGCAAAGGTCTCGGCCAGGGTATCCCAGGCATCGGCCTGATCGGCGGAGAGGGTCGGGGCGGGGGCGGGGGTGCTCATGCCTGTCCCATAGCCTGCCCGGGCCGAAAGGCAAAGGCCGCGCAACTTTTCCGCCCCGGCCACCGTGCCTGCGGGCACCCCCACAGGAGAGACGCGATGATCGAACTGTTCTTCGTCACCTGCCTTCTGGCCGACCCCGCGCGCTGCACCGACCACAGCCTGCTGTTCGAGGAGCAGAACGGTCTCTTCACCTGCATGCTGCAGAGCCAGAACGAACTGGCGAAATGGATCGCCACCCATCCGGCCGAACAGGTGCGCGAATGGGGATGCCGCCGCGCCGGCGAGGGTGACCGCAAGGCGTGATGCGCAGCACCGATCCGCCGTCATGCGGTGGGCGGGGGGTCCGGGGGGCGGCAGGCCCCCCGGCACGTCGCGGGACGCAGGTCAGCGGCGGCCGGCCTCCAGCGCGTCCTCGAAGGTGCGCAACCCGGTCCGCGGCGACTGCACCAGCACCGCCATGTTGCCCGGCTTGTGCTGGTTGCGCAGCATCATCATGTGGGCGGCCGGGATCTCGGCCCAGGGGAAGACCTCGGACATGCAGGGGTCCAGGCGCCGTTCCAGCATCAGCTTGTTCGCGGCGCTGGCCTGCTTCAGATGCGCGAAATGCGACCCCTGGATGCGCTTCTGATGCATCCACAGGTACCGCACGTCGAAGGTGCAGTTGAACCCGGTCGTGCCCGCGCAGATCACCACCATGCCGCCCTTCTTGCAGACCAGCGTGCTGACCGGGAAGGTCGCCTCTCCGGGGTGTTCGAAGACGATGTCGACATTGTTGCCCTTGCCGGTGATGTTCCAGATCGCGGCGCCGAACTTGCGCGCCTCGGTGAACCACTCCTTGTATTCGGGCGTGTTCACCGTGGGCAGCTGCCCCCAGCAGCGGAATTCCTTGCGGTTGATGACCCCTTTCGCGCCCAGCCCCATGACGAAGTCGCGCTTGTCCTCCTCGCTGATCACGCCGATGGCGTTGCCGCCCGCCGCGTTGATCAGCTGGATCGCATAGGAGCCAAGCCCCCCCGACGCGCCCCAGACCAGGACGTTCATGCCCGGCTTCAGCTCATGCGGCTCGTGCCCGAACAGCATCCGATAGGCGGTTGCCAAGGTCAGCGTATAGCAGGCCGATTCCTCCCAGGTCAGGTGGCGCGGCCGGGGCATCAGCTGCTGGGCCTGCACGCGGGTGAACTGCGCAAAGCTGCCGTCCGGCGTCTCGTATCCCCAGATCCGCTGCGTGGGCGAGAACATCGGGTCGCCGCCGTTGCAATGCTCGTCATCGCCATCGTCCTGGTTGCAATGGATGACGACCTCGTCCCCGACCTTCCACCGCTTGACCTTGTCACCAACGGCCCAAACGATGCCCGAGGCATCCGATCCGGCGATGTGATAGGGTTGCTTGTGCACGTCGAACATGCTGATCGGCTTGCCCAGGCCCGCCCAGATCCCGTTGTAGTTGACGCCCGCCGCCATCACCAGGACCAGCACCTCGTTGCTGTCGATGGCGGGGGTGTCCACGACCTCCAGCTGCATCGCCTGATCGGGTTCTCCCTGCCGTTCGCGGCGGATCGCCCAGGCATGCATCCGCGCGGGGACATGGCCCAGGGGCGGCATCTCTCCGACCTCGTAGAGGTCTTTGACGGGCGCATTGTAGGGCGCGATCGGGGTCGGTGCGTCGAGGGCCATCTGCTTCTCCTGTCCAGTGCCGCAGCGCAGAATCAATGCGCCTGATGAGGCGGTGATACAATCATGAAAGCAACAATGCAACTATGATGGATAGTTATGCGCAACAAAGTTTCTGACGCGCTGCAGCATCTGCCGCACTGCGGCGAATTGACGGCGCAGTTTTGTATCTGTAAGCAGAATGCAGCAGAAATATTCTTGCGGAGAGACTTCATGGCCGACAAGGACAAGCCCTGGCTGTTCCGCACCTATGCGGGTCATTCCACGGCGGCGAAATCGAACGCGCTCTATCGCACGAACCTGGCCAAGGGTCAGACCGGCCTGTCGGTGGCCTTCGACCTGCCGACCCAGACCGGCTATGACAGCGACCACATCCTGGGCCGGGGCGAGGTCGGCAAGGTCGGCGTGCCCGTCTGCCATCTGGGCGACATGCGGGCGCTGTTCGACCAGATCCCGCTGGAGCAGATGAACACCTCCATGACGATCAACGCGACCGCGCCCTGGCTGCTGTCGCTTTACATCGCCGTTGCCGAGGAGCAGGGGGCCGATGTCACCCGCCTGCAGGGGACGGTCCAGAACGACCTGATCAAGGAATACCTGTCGCGCGGCACCTATATCTGCCCGCCGAAGCCGTCCTTGGCGATGATCACCGACATCGCGGCCTATACCCGGCAGCATCTGCCGAAATGGAACCCGATGAACGTCTGCTCCTATCACCTGCAGGAGGCCGGGGCGACGCCGGAACAGGAGCTGTCCTATGCGCTGGCCACCGCCATCGCGGTGCTGGACGACCTGGAGGGCAAGGTGCCCGAGGAGAGCTTCCCCGAGATGGTCGGGCGGATCAGCTTTTTCGTCAACGCCGGCATCCGCTTTGTCACCGAGCTGTGCAAGATGCGCGCCTTCACCGAGCTGTGGGACGAGATCACCCGCGACCGATACGGCATCGTCGAGGAGAAGTACCGCCGCTTCCGCTACGGGGTGCAGGTCAACAGCCTGGGCCTGACCGAGCAGCAGCCCGAGAATAACGTCTATCGCATCCTGCTGGAGATGCTGGCCGTCACGCTGTCGAAGAACGCCCGCGCCCGCGCGGTGCAGCTGCCGGCCTGGAACGAGGCCCTGGGCCTGCCGCGTCCCTGGGATCAGCAATGGTCGCTGCGGATGCAGCAGATCCTGGCCTATGAGACCGACCTTCTGGAATATGGCGACCTGTTCGACGGCAACCCGGTCATCGCGGCCCGCGTCGAGGCGCTGAAGCAGGGCGCGCGCGAGGAGCTGGCGGCGCTGGACGGGATGGGCGGCGCGATCGCGGCGATCGACTACATGAAGGCGCGGTTGGTCGAATCGAACGCGGCCCGTCTGGGGCGGATCGAGACGAACGAGACGGTCGTGGTCGGCGTCAACCGCTGGCAGCAGGCCGAGCCGTCGCCGCTGACGGCAGGGGATGGCGGCATCATGACCGTCGATCCGGCGGTCGAGGCCGAACAGATCGCCCGGCTGAACGCCTGGCGCGGGACCCGCGACGAGGGGGCCGTCGAGGCCGCCCTCGCCGCGCTGCGCCTTGCGGCGCAGAGGGGCGACAACGTCATGCCGCCCTCGATCGCGGCCGCGCGGGCCGGGGTGACGACCGGCGAATGGGCGGGGGTGATGCGGGCGGTGCATGGCGAATATCGCGGGCCGACCGGCGTGTCGCAGGCTCCGTCGAACCGCACCGAGGGGCTGGAGGAGATCCGCGAGGCCGTCGATGGGGTCAGCACCCGCCTGGGGCGGCGGCTGAAGTTCCTGGTCGGCAAGCCGGGTCTGGACGGTCACTCCAACGGGGCCGAGCAGATCGCCGTCCGCGCGCGAGACTGCGGCATGGACATCACCTATGAGGGCATCCGCCTGACCCCCGAGGCCATCGTCGCCCGCGCGCAGGAGGAGGACGCCCATGTCGTCGGCCTGTCGATCCTGTCGGGCAGCCACCTGCCGCTGATCGAGGACCTGATGGCGCGCATGCGGGCCGCGGGACTGAGCCACGTCCCCGTGGTCGTCGGCGGCATCATCCCCGACGAGGACGCGGCGCGGCTGACGGCGATGGGGGTCGCGCGCGTCTATACGCCCAAGGATTTCCAGCTGAACGCCATCATGATGGACATCGTGGGGCTGGCCGAACCGGGTGCGGCGGCGGCCTGACGCCCACGGCGCGGAAACCGTCCGCCCCGAGTGAACCGGATCGCGGCCAAGCCGTTGACAGGGCTTGAGGAAAGGCCGCGTCATGACCCAGACCCCCGCGCGCGACAGCGCCATCGACCCGCTGCGCATCCTGCTGGCGCTGAGCGTCATCGCGCTGCATACCGGTTTTCCGGATGCCGCGCCGGCCTTGGTCAAGCAGGTTCTGTTCAACGGGCTCTATCGGCTGGCGGTGCCGGTCTTCGCGCTGATCTCGGGTTACTTCTTTTTGGCGGCGATGCGGGGCGGGCGGGCCGGGTCCTCCCTGCGGCGCATCGCGTCACTCTATGGGCTGTGGATGGTGATCTATCTGCCGATCTGGGGGCCGGACCTGACGGGGGTGTGGCACCTGATCCGCACGGTGGTCTTCGGCTATTTCCATCTGTGGTTCCTGCCGGGGCTGCTGGTGGGGGCGGTGCTGGTGGCTCTGCTGCGTCGGCCGATGCCCGTAGCGGTGGCGGCGGCGGCGATGGCCACGACCGGGCTGACGCTGCAGGCGCTGGTCCTGGCAGGGGTGGTCGACATCCCGCTGGACTACTATCGCAACGGGCTGTTCACGATCTTTCCGTTCTTCGCCCTGGGCTGGCTTCTGGCGCATGGCGTGCCGGAACTGCTGCGCCGCCATGCGCGGCCCCTGGCGGGGCTGGCCCTTCTGGCCGTGATGGTCGAGAGCCTGATCTGGCGTTGGATCGCCGGGGGCGGGTGGGGCGTCGACATGATGCTGTCGCTGCTCGTGGCCGCGCCGCTGCTGTTCCTGGCGGCGCAGGGCGTCCGCGGCCCGTGGGACGGCAAGCGCGCGGCCAGCACCGCGGCCTTCGTCTATTTCATCCACGTGATGATCATGATCTGCGCCAGCCGCTTCGGGCTGGAGGGGGACGCTAAGGCGCTGGCGGTCATGGCGACCTGCCTGGGGATCGGCCTGTGGCTGGGCGCGCCGCGGCGTCGGCCGGTGCTGGCCTTCTTCACCTGACGGCCTAATGCAAGACGCCGCCCCGAGGGGCGGCGTCACGGCAGTCGATGGCGGTGAGGCTCAGAAGCCTAGGCCCGCGTATTTCGACTTGAACTTGGAGACGCGGCCGCCCGCATCCATCAGGCGCGACGAGCCGCCGGTCCAGGCCGGGTGCGAGGTCGGGTCGATGTCCAGCGACATGGTCTCACCTTCCGAACCCCAGGTGGAGCGCGTCTGGTAGGTGGTGCCGTCGGTCATCTTGACCGAGATCGTGTGATAGTCGGGGTGGATGTCTTTTTTCATGGCGTGACCTCGGCTCAGGCTTTCGCGTCCGACAGGGGACGGTAGTTGGTCTTCTCGACGATGCGGGCCGACTTGCCGCGACGATCGCGCAGATAGTACAGCTTGGCGCGACGGACCTTGCCGCGACGCACGACCTCGATCGAATCGATGTTGGTCGAATACAGCGGGAACACGCGCTCCACGCCTTCGCCGAAGCTGATCTTGCGGACCGTGAAGCTGGCCGCGATGGTCGCGCCGCCACGGCGCGAGATGCACACGCCTTCATAGTTCTGGACGCGGGTGCGGGTGCCCTCGGTCACCTTGTAGCCGACACGGATGGTGTCGCCGGCCTTGAAATCGGGGATCTTCTTGCCGAGTTCGGCAATCTGCTCGGCTTCGAGCTGTGCGATCAGGTTCATCGCTTGGGTTCCTCTGTCTGCTCGCGGTGGTTCCGCGATTGGTCTGATGCGCCCGAGCGCTGTTGGTCCTTTGCCGGGTCCACATGCGTCTCCGCATATGCCCGCCACAGATCGGGGCGGCGTTCCTTGGTCAGCCTCTCGGCCTCACCGGCCCGCCAGGCGGCGATGGCGGCATGATTGCCCGACAGCAGGACCGGCGGAATCTCGCGACCATCCCAAAGGGCGGGCTTGGTGAACTGCGGCGCTTCCAGGAGACCCCGATTGCCGATGGAAAAGGATTCCTCGGCCAGGGAATCATGATTGCCCAGCACGCGCGGTATAAGCCGGACCGTCGCGTCGATCAAGACCTGAGCGGCGATCTCTCCGCCGGTCAGGACATAATCGCCGATGCTGACCTCCTCGATGCCATGGGCGTCCAGGACGCGCTGGTCGATGCCCTCGAAGCGCCCGCAGATCAGCGTGACGCCGGGACCCTGGGCCAGGGCGCGGGCGCGCGCCTGCGTCAGCGGCTTGCCGCGCGGCGACATGTAGATCACCGGCAGACCGGGACCCGCCTGGCGCAGCGCCGCGTCCAGGACGTCGGGGCGGATCACCATGCCCGCGCCGCCGCCCGCGGGCGTGTCGTCCACGTTGCGGTGCCGGCCCAGCCCGTGTTCGCGCAGCGCGATGGTCTCCAGGTTCCACAAGCCCTGCGCCAGCGCCTTGCCGGTCAGCGACAGGCCCAGGATGCCGGGAAAGGCCTCGGGGAACAGGGTGACGATGCGCGCGGTCCAGGCACCCGCGACCTGCGGCTCCTCCATCAGGACGCGCGGGCGCAGGCTGGGCCGGATGGCCAGCCGCGCGTGCGACCGGGGGGTGGGCGTGTCGGTCATGCGGACGCGTCCGCGTCGGCGCCCAGCTCTCCGGGCGGGTCGGCCACGATGCGGCGGGCGGTCAGGTCGACCGTCGGCACCACGGCGCGGGTGAAGGGCAGCATCAGGCTGCGGCTTCCGCCCACGACCTCCAGGATGTCGCCCGCGCCATGATCGAAGATCGCGCGCACCCGGCCCAAGGGGGCGCCGCCGGTATCGACGACCTCCAGCCCGATCAGGTCGGCATGATAGAATTCGTCGTCGGGCAGCGAAGGCAGCACCGACCGCGGCACCCACAGCGTCACGCCGCGCAGGGCCTCGGCCTCCTCGCGGGTCGAGACGCCGTCGATGCGCGCACCCAGCCCGCCGGTGACCGGGCGGGTCAGGCGGATGGTGAAGCGGCGGCCGCCGTCCTCGGTGGTGATGGGGGCATAGGCCGCGATGTCCGAGGGTTCGGCGCAGAAGCTCTTCAGCCGCACCTCGCCATGGACCCCGAAGGCTCCGGCGATGGCGCCGACGCAGATGCGGTCTTGGGTCATGTCACACCCCTGATGGACGCGAACCGGCCCCCGCGGGCCGGTCCTGAAAGACGAACTGGCGGGGTTTCCCCCGCCAGCATCGGATCACTCGGCTTCGGCCGGGGCGGCGGCCTTCTTGGCCTTCTCCTCGGCGCGGGCCTTGGCTTTCTTGCCCGGCTCGGCCTTCTTCATGTTCTTGCGCTCGGCCTTCTCCTTGACGCCGGCGGCTTCCAGGAAGCGGGCGACGCGGTCGGTGGGCTGTGCGCCCTGGCCCAGCCAGTACTGGATGCGCTCGACATCCATCTTCACGCGCTCTTCGCTGTCCTTGGCCAGCAGCGGGTTGTAGGTGCCCAGCTTCTCGATGAAGCGGCCGTCGCGCGGCATGCGCGAATCGGACGCGACGATGGCGTAATGCGGGCGCTTCTTGCTGCCACCACGGGCCAGGCGGATCTTCATGGACATGGGTCGTCTCCTTGGGTTGGTCGTCCGGTCAGGACTGATAATGCTCGTGGTGCCGAATGACTTCGGCGATCACGAAGGTCAGGAATTTGCGCGCGAATTCCGGGTCGAGATCGGCCTCGCGCGCGAGGCGTTCCAGGCGTTCGATCTGGCTTGCCTCGCGCGAGGGATCGGACGGCGGAAGGTCGTGGTCGGCCTTGAGGCGGCCGACGGATTGGGTGTGCTTGAAGCGTTCGGCCAGCGTATAGACCAGGATCGCGTCCAGGCGGTCGATGCTGGCGCGGTGGTCCTTCAGCAGGGCCGCGGCACGGGCGGTGGCGTCGGTCATGCGGCCTCCGGGCTGTGACGATAGACGATGCAGGGGTGGTCGAAGACCGGGGTCGCGGCCGCCCGGTCGCGGACCGCGCCAAGCCGTTCGGCCAGCGCGATCGAGCGGGCGTTCTCCGGGTCGATGTAGCTGACCGCGGTGGTCCAGCCCAGGTCGCGGAAGGCGTGCTCGCGCGCGGCGCGGGCGGCCTCGGCCACCAGGCCCTTGCCCTCCACCGCCTGCGACCAGGCGGTCCAGCCCAGCTCACGCTCGGGCCAGCCGTCCGGATACCACGGGCCGACCATGCCCAGAGGCAGATCCTCCTGCCCCTTGAGGCAGAAGACGAACATCCCGAAACCGCGCATCACCCAATGGCCCGTCAGATGGCCGAAGGCCCGCCAATAGGCGCCGGGCTTGGGCTCGGTCGTGCCGCCGCCCACGAAGCGCGCGCGGTCGGACTGATAGAAGCTGCGCCAATGCGGCCAGTCGCCGCCCTGCGGCGCGCGCAGGATCAGGCGTTCCGTCTCCAGAACCGGGGTGGGGGACAGGGTGATCATTTCTTGCCGAACAGGTTGCCCAGGCCCGAAGGCAGGCCCGCACGGCCCAGCTGCCCGCCCAGCCCCTTGGGATCGGCCAGCATCTTCTGGGCCTCGGCCATCTTGGCGGGGTCCAGGTTCTCCATGTCGGGCAGGCCGCCGCCCTTGCCGGTCATGGCGCGCATGGCCTGCTTCATCAGCCCGCCCTTGCCCATCTTGCCCAGCTTCTTCATCGTGTCGGCCATCTGCTTCTGCATCTTCAGCAGCTTGTTCAGATCGGCCACGTCCAGGCCCGCGCCGGCGGCGATGCGCTTCTTGCGGCTGGCCTGCAGGAGGTCCGGGTTGGCCCGTTCCTTCTTGGTCATCGAATTGATCAGGGCGATCTGGTGGCGGACGACCTTGTCGTCATAGCCCGCGGCCTCGGCCTGCTTGGCCATCTTGGCCATGCCGGGCATCATCCCCATGACCGAGGACATGCCGCCCATCTTCTGCATCTGCTCCAGCTGGCCGCGCAGGTCGTTCATGTTGAAGAGGCCCTTCTGGAACCGCTTCATCATGCGTTCGGCCTGCTCGACTTCCAGGACCTGCTGGGCCTTCTCGACCAGGGCCACGATGTCGCCCATGCCCAGGATGCGGCCCGCGACGCGGCTGGCGTCGAAGGTCTCCAGCGCGTCCATCTTCTCGCCCAGACCCACGAAGCGGATCGGCTTGCCGGTCACGGCGCGCATCGACAGGGCGGCACCGCCGCGCCCGTCGCCGTCCATCCGGGTCAGCACCACGCCGGTCACGCCGACCTTGGCGTCGAACTCGGTCGCGACGTTCACGGCGTCCTGGCCGGTCAGGCCGTCGACGACCAGCAGCGTCTCGCGCGGGTTCGCGATGTCGCGGACCTGCTGGACCTGGGTCATCAGCGCCTCGTCGATATGCAGGCGGCCGGCGGTGTCCAGCATCACCACGTCATAGCCGCCAAGCGAGGCCTGCGTCTTGGCGCGCTGCGCGATCTGCACGGCGGTCTGGCCCATCACGATGGGCAGCGTGTCGACGCCGATCTGCTGGCCCAAGATGGCCAGCTGCTCCATCGCGGCGGGGCGGTTGGTGTCCAGGGACGCCATCAGCACGCGCTTCTTCTCGCGGTCCTTCAGGCGCAGGGCCAGTTTCGCGGTGGTGGTGGTCTTGCCCGAACCCTGCAGGCCGACCATCAGGATGGCGGCGGGCGGGTTGTCGATGCGCAGCGCCTCGGGGGCGTCGTCGCCCTGCAGGACGCGGATCAGCTCGTCATGGACGATCTTGACGACCTGCTGGCCGGGGCTGACCGATTTGGTGACCGCGGCGCCGGTGGCCTTGGCGGTGACCGCCTTGACGAAGTTGCGTGCCACCGGCAGCGAGACGTCCGCCTCCAGGAGGGCCACGCGCACCTCGCGCATGGCGGCGGTGACGTCATCCTCGGACAGGGCGCCCTGCTTGGTCAGCCGGTCGAAGACGCCGCCCAAACGGTCGGAAAGGTTCTCGAACATGGCCGGGCCTCCTATGGCTCCAAAACGGTGATGCCCCCGTGGGCGCAACGCGCTGACGGGGGGCGATCCCCACGATCGGCGCGGGGACCGGAAGGCGGCGCTTCCGGAAGTCGCAGGTCTTGTACAGCGCAAGGCAGGGCCTGTCAACGCAGGCCCCGCGCCTCAGCGGACCGCAATGTTGATGGGCAGGGCGAATCGTCGCTCCGCGCCTGCCATGTCCGGCGGAAAGGGCGGCATGCGGTCCATCCCGCGCAGGGCACCGAGGACGACGGCATCCGCCGCGGCATCAAAGGACGACCGCAGGCGTTCGACCGCCAGGATGGTGCCGTCCGACGCGACGGTGATCGTCACCTCGATCCGTCCCGCCTGGACGGGGGACCGGGTGGTCATCAGCGCGTCGCGCCCCGTGCGCATCGCATTGACGCGCAGCAGATCGCCCCATTCCGTCACCGTCCCGGGGCGCTGCATGCCGATCTCGGCGAAGGAGGTCTGCGCCCAGGCAGGAAGGGCAAGCGGCGCCGCCCCCATGCTCAGCGCCGCCGCGAGGCCGCCGGCCGCGATCCGCCGCGCGACCGTCATTGGCGGACGGTGCCGATCTGGAGCGTGACCGATTGCACGGCCTCGGGCATGTCGGGGGTGAAGGGCGGGATGCCAAGATCGCGCGACAGGGCGCGGATCAGCGATGCGTCCAGCGACGGCCGCCCCGACCCCTGCAGCAGCGCCACGTCGCGCAGCGTGCCGTCGCGGCCGATGTCCAGGCGGACGACCATGCCGACCGACCGGGCGGTTCCCGCGCTGGCCAGCGCGGAGTTCGCACGGCGCAGCGCGAGGCCCGGAGCGCGGTCGGTCTCGCGCTCCCACTCGGCGCGGGTCTGGACCGACCGCTGGCCTCCGAAGGAGGATTGGGCCTGCGCGGCGGTGGGGTGGAAGGGACCGACGGGGGCGGTCAGGATCAGGGCGGTCGCAAGCGTCAGAGCGACACGCAGGACAATGGGGCGCATGAAAAAGGTCCGGTGAGAATGAGCGGTTTGCCCATTCCGCACCGGACCCGGATGCGTGCCAGAGCCCCCGCGATCAGGCGGCGATTTGGTCCATCGCCTGTTGCGCGCGCGCCATGCCGGCCTCGCGGTCGAAGGCCAGGCCGTCGGCGGGCACGAAGGTCACGTCGGTGATGCCCAGAAAGCCCAGCATGTGGCGCAGATAGCCCGATGCGTGGTCCATGTCCGACCCGATCGGCGTGCCGGCGGCGGTATAGGCCACGATCGCGCGCTTGCCGGTCAGCAGGCCTTCGGGGCCGGCCTCGGTATAGCGGAAGCTGACGCCCGCGCGGGCGATCTGGTCCAGCCAGGTCTTCAGCTGCGAGGGCAGCGAGAAGTTGTAGATGGGCAGGCCGATGACCAGCGTGTCCGCAGCCTGGACCTCGGCCAGAAGCGTGTCCGAGGTGCGGATCTGGGCCTGCTCCTCAGGGCTGGGGTCGTCGGTGCCGACACGGACGGCCTTGAACCAGGCGCTGTCGATGACCGGAACCTCGTCTGCGGCCAGGTCGCGATATGTGACGGTGGCGGCCGGGTCGGCGGCGGTCAGCCGCGACACGATCTGCGCGGTCAGGCTGCGCGAGACCGAGGCGTCGCCGGTGATGGCGCTGTCGAGATGAAGGATGTGCATGGCGTGCTCCGATGCGGCTAATTCTGCATTGCAGCAGATTTAGGTCTATGCACCGGCGAACGGTAGGGCGATAGTTGCGCAATCATTGTGCGGGGATGCACATGCAGATCGAATCCTGGGACGATATCCGCGTGGCGCTGGCCGTGGCACGCCATGGCACGGTCAGCGGCGCGGCCGCCGAACTGGGCGTCCATCACGCCACGGTCATCCGCCGCATCGACGCGCTGGAGACGGCGCTGCACGCGCGGCTGTTCCAGCGCCACACACGCGGATACGCGCTGACCGAGGCGGGCCGGACGCTGCTGGGCGCGGCGGGTGCCGCCGAGGAGCGCTTTGCCCAGATGGCAGCCCAGATCGCCGGGGCTGGAGAGCGGATCGAGGGCGCGCTGATCATCACCGCGCTGCCCGAGCTGATCGACCTGGTCATGCCGCGCCTGATCCCGCTGCTGGAGCGGCATCCCGACCTGCGCGTGACCTATGTCACCGATGCGCGCCTGTTCCGCCTGGATGCCGGCGAGGCGCATATCGCCATCCGCGGCGGCCCCGAGCCGACCGAGCCCGACTATGTCGTGCGACCCCTGGGGCGGCTGCCGCAATGCCTCTATGCCGCGCCCGCCTATCTGGAGCGTCACGGCCCGGTGGAGGACCCGCGCGCGCACCGATATGCGCTGCCCGGTCCCGAGGCGCGGGGCGCGCCCGCCATGCGCTGGCTGGAGGGGCGGATCGGCCCCGAGAACATCCTGCTGACCGCGAACGAGGCCGCGGCCCGCGCCGCCGTGGTGCGGGCGGGGCTGGCGGTGGGTCTGCTGCCCGACCGCCTGGCCGAGGGGCTGGTGCCCGCGCTGCGGCTGCCGGAATGGGAATCGGCGCTGTGGCTGGTCACGCATGTCGACCTGCACCGCACGCCCAAGGTCCAGGCGGCGCTGGCGGCGCTGCGCGGCGGCTAGGGCTTTCGCCCCTGCGCGCCTTGGGGCAGGGTGCGCGGCGAGGAGGACCACCCATGACCCGACCCGTCAGCCGCTTTCCCGTGCCCGATCTGGACGACATGCCGACCGACCTGCGCGACGCGATCCTGCGCGTGCAGGAGAAGTCGGGCTTCGTGCCCAACATCTTCCTGGCGCTGGCGCATCGCCCGGCCGAGTTCCGCGCCTTCTTCGCCTATCACGACGCGCTGATGGACAAGGCCGACGGCCTGAGCAAGGCCGAGCGCGAGATGATCGTGGTGGCCACCAGCGGCCTGAACCAGTGCCTCTATTGCGTGGTCGCGCATGGGGCGATCCTGCGCATCCGGGCGCGCGATCCGCGCATCGCCGACCAGCTGGCCGTGAACTGGCGCAAGGCCGACCTGAGCCCGCGTCACCGCGCCATGCTGACCTATGCCGAGCGCGTGGCCATCGCCGCCCAGCAGATCGGCCCCGAGGATCACGCGGCACTGGCCGAGGCCGGGTTCAGCCGGGACGAGGCCTGGGACATCGGCGCCATCGCGGCCTTCTTCGCCATGTCGAACCGGCTGGCCAATGCGGCCGACCTGATGCCGAACGACGATTTCCTGATGCTGGGCCGATGAGCCTCGCCGCAGCCCCCGCCATCAGCGCCCGGATGAGCGCCCGCGACTGGGCGCTGATGGGGCTGCTGTCGCTGATCTGGGGCGGGTCGTTCTTCCTGATCGCGGTGATCGTCGGTCACATGCCGGTCTTCTGGGTGGTCGGCCTGCGCGTCGGCATCGCGGCGGCGGTGCTGTGGGGCGTCGTGCTGATCGGCCGGCGGCCCCTGCCGCGCGGGGTGGGGCTGTGGGGCGCCTTCGTGGTCATGGGGGTGCTGAACAACGTCATCCCCTTCAGCCTGATCGTGCTGGCGCAGCAGCAGATCCCGGCGGGGCTGGCGTCGATCCTGAACGCCACGACGCCGCTGTTCACGGTGCTGGTCTCGACCATGGTGCTGGCGGATGAGCGGGCCGGTCTGATGCGGCTGGGGGGCGTGCTGCTGGGCCTGGGCGGGGTGGCGGTGATGATCGGGCTGGACAAGGCCGCGGGGCAGGGCCATCCGCTGTGGCCGCAGCTGGCGATGCTGGGCGCGGCGGTCAGCTATGCCTGCGCCGCGGCCTTCGGTCGGCGGTTCCGGGCGCGCGCGGTCGATCCGCTGGTCTCGGCGGCGGGGATGGTCACGGGATCGGCGCTGGTGCTGCTGCCGCTGGCGCTGTGGCAGCACGGGCTGCCGCCCGCGGCACCGGCGCGCGTCTGGCTGGCGCTGGGCGCGCTGGGGCTGGTCTGCACGGGGCTGGCCTATGTGCTGTTCTTCCGCATTCTGGCGCGGGCGGGGGCCACGAACATCTCCCTCGTGACATTTCTGGTGCCGGTCTCGGCGATCCTGCTGGGCTGGCTGTTCCTGGACGAACGGCTTGGGGCCACGCAGCTTCTGGGCATGGCCGTGATCGGGCTGGGTCTGGCGATGATCGACGGCCGCCTGATCGGACGCCGGTCGCCGCCCGGCTAGGGCCGTGGTGGCCGGGTGACACCCCCTGCGCCCGCCGATCCGGGCGGGTTCCCATCCGCAGGCCCCGCCGCTACGGTCGCGCCCAGGGACAGGACAAGAGGCGGCCAGTGGCGCATATCATCGTCGTCGGAAACGAGAAGGGCGGCTCGGGCAAGTCCACCACCTCGATGCATGTGGCCACGGCCCTGGCGCGGATGGGGCATCGCGTCGGGGGGCTGGATCTGGATGTCCGCCAGCGCAGCTTCGGGCGGTATCTGGAGAACCGCGCGGCGTTTCGCGCCCGGCGCGGGATCGATCTGCCCATGCCGGTCATGGCGCAGGTGGGCGAGGGGCCGGACCCGCTGACCCCGGCGCTGGAGCTGCTGGAGCGGCAATGCGACTTCATCCTGCTGGACTGTCCCGGATCGCATACGAAGCTGAGCCAGATGGCGCATACCGTGGCCGACACGCTGATCACGCCGCTGAACGACAGCTTCGTGGATTTCGACCTTCTGGCGCGGCTCTCGCCCGAGGGCGAGGTGCTGGGCCCGTCGATCTATGCCGAGATGGTGTGGAACGCCCGCCAGCTGCGCGCGCAGGCAGGCGCAGGGCCGATCGACTGGCTGGTGCTGCGCAACCGTCTGGGCACCCAGCAGATGCACAACAAGCGCAAGGTCGGCGGCGCACTGGCGGCCCTGTCCAAGCGGATCGGGTTCCGCGTCTCGCCGGGGTTCTCGGAACGCGTGATCTTCCGCGAGCTGTTTCCCAACGGGCTGACGCTTCTGGACCTGAAGGATGCCGGGACCGAGACGATGAGCATGTCCCACATCGCCGCCCGGCAGGAGTTGCGCGACCTGATCGGAGAGCTGCGCCTGCCGGGTGTCGCGGTCACGTTCTGACGCGATGCGCCCCGTCCCGCGCGTGGCGGGCCGGGGACGCACCCGATGTCAGGCGGCGCCCTGCAGGCGCTGGCCTTCGCGGCGGCAGAAGGAATCGGCGACCTCGACCGACATGGTGTCGGGACGGCTGATCGAACGGTCCCAATCGGTCATGCCACGCGTGTAGAGCTGACAGGTGACGGTGCCGTTGGGGGTCTGGACGGCGACCGGCTCGCTCTCGAAATTGGCGGGTGAGCAGGCGGCCAGAAGCGCGGCGGACAGCGCGCAGGCGGAAACAATACGCAACATCAGAATCATCCCTTTCAAAGGCGGTTGCCCGCGGTTTCGGTGACAGGCAGGCATGCCATGGTCGTTCCGACCCGCCCGAATGCACCGACGGCGACGCTAGGTTAGCGCCGCCGTCCCTGTCGAGATGTCTTTAAGGAGAATGCCGTGCATCGGCCCGTCAGGCCAGCATGCCAACCGGGTTCTCCAGGTGCTGCACGATGGCGTCCAGCAGCTGGGCGCCAAGTGCGCCGTCGATCACGCGGTGATCGACCGACAGCGTCATCGACATGACGTTGCGGACCACGACCTCGCCCTTCTCGACGACGGGGGTGGGGATGCCCGCACCCACGGCCAGGATCGCGCCATGCGGCGGGTTGATGACCGCGTCGAAGTTCTCGATCCCGAACATCCCGAGGTTGCTGATCGCGAAGCTGCCGCCCTGGTATTCATGCGGGGCCAGCTTCTTCGACTTGGCGCGCGCGGCCAGATCCTTCATCTGCGCCGACAGCGCCGACAGGGTCTTCTGATGCGCGTCCTTCAGCACCGGCGTGAACAGCCCGCCCTCGATAGCCACGGCCACGGCCACGTCAGACGGCTTGAGCTTGAGGATGCGATCCCCCGCCCAGACCGCGTTCGCGTCCGGCACCTGCTGCAGCGCCAGGGCGCTGGCCTTGATGATGAAGTCGTTGACCGACAGCTTGACGCCGCGAGCCTCCAGCTGCTTGTTCAGCGTGGCGCGGAACTCCATCAGCGCATCCAGCTTGGCCGAGCGGCGCAGGTAGAAATGCGGGATGGTCTGCTTGGCCTCGGTCAGGCGGGCGGCGATGGTGCGGCGCATGCCGTCCAGCGCGACCTCCTCGGTCTCGCGGTCGGCATACATCTTGAGGATCGCATCGGCCGACGGGGCCTTCGGGGCTGCGGCGGCGGCAGGGGCCGGGGCTGCCTTGGCCTCGGACGAGGCGGCGGCTGCGGCCGCGGTGGGCTTGGCGGCACCGGGCTGCGCGTTCTCGACATCGGCCTTGACGATGCGGCCATGCGGGCCGCTGCCCTGGATCTGGCTCAGGTCCAGACCCTTGTCTTTGGCGATGCGCCGCGCCAGGGGCGAGGCGAAGACCCGGTCGCCCTTGGGCCCGTCGGCCTTGGCGTCACCGGCCTTCGCGTCACCCGCGACCGGCGCGCCGATCGGGCCGCCATAGCCCTTCTCGGCCGGGGCGGGTTCGGCATCCGCCTTGGGGGCGGCGGCCTTGGGCGCCTCGATGTCGCCAGCCTCCTCGCCGTCCTCCAGCAGGACGGCGATGGCGGTGTTGACCTTGACCGCCGAAGTGCCCTCGGCGATCAGGATCTTGCCGATGCGGCCTTCATCGACGGCCTCGAACTCCATCGTGGCCTTGTCGGTCTCGATCTCGGCGATCACGTCGCCGGACTTGACTGTGTCGCCTTCCTTGACCAGCCACTTGGCCAGCGTGCCCTCCTCCATCGTCGGGGAGAGGGCGGGCATCAGGATTTCCGTGGGCATCGCGCAGCTCCCTTACTTGTAGGTGACTTTTTTCACGGCTTCGACGATCTCGGCGGGCGTGATCAGCGCGTGCTTTTCCAGGTTGGCGGCATAGGGCATCGGCACGTCCTTGCCGGTGCAGCAGATGACCGGCGCGTCCAGATAGTCGAACGCGTTCTCCATCAGATAGGCCGAGATGTGGTTGCCGATGGCGCCCACGGGGAAGCCCTCCTCGACGGTCACGCAGCGGTTGGTCCGCTTGACCGACGACAGGATGGCGTCATAGTCCAGCGGCCGCAGGGTGCGCAGGTCGATCACGTCGGCCTCGATGCCCTGTTCGGCCAGCGTCTTGGCGGCCTCCAGCGCATGGGCCACGCCGATGCCGAAGCTGACCAGCGTCACGTCGTCGCCCGAGCGCACCGTGTTGGCCTTGCCGAAGGGGATGGTGAAATCCTCCAGGTCCGGCACCTCGAAGCTGCGGCCGTACAGGATTTCGTTCTCCAGGAAGATCACCGGGTTCGCGTCGCGGATGGCGGTCTTCATCAGGCCTTTAGCGTCGGCCGCGCTGTAGGGCATCACGACCTTGAGGCCCGGAATGGCCGCATACCAGGCGGCATAGTCCTGGCTGTGCTGCGCGCCCACGCGGGCGGCGGCGCCGTTCGGGCCGCGGAACACGATCGGGCAGCCCATCTGGCCCCCCGACATGTACAGCGTCTTGGCGGCCGAGTTGATGATGTGGTCGATCGCCTGCATGGCAAAGTTGAAGGTCATGAACTCGACGATCGGGCGCAGGCCGGCCAGGGCCGCGCCCGTGCCGATGCCGGCAAAGCCGATCTCGGAGATGGGCGTGTCCACGACGCGGCGGGGGCCGAACTTCTCCAGCAGGCCCTGGCTGATCTTGTAGGCGCCCTGGTATTCGCCCACCTCCTCGCCCATCAGGAAGACGGTCTCGTCGCGGTCCATCTCTTCGGCCATGGCCTCGCGCAGGGCTTCCCGCACGGTCATGGTCTTCATCTTGGTGCCCTCGGGCCAGTCGGGGCTGCGGGGCTTTGGCTGCGGGGTCACGACCTGCTCGATGGCGGATTCGCCGGGCTGGGCGCCCTCGTCCTTCTTCGGCGCGGCCTCGGCGGGCTTGGCCTCGGCCTTGGGGGCGGGGGCCGCGTCGGCATCCTCGCCCTCCTCGACCAGGACGGCGATGGGGGTGTTCACGGCCACGCCCTGGGTGCCCTCGGCCACCAGGATCCTGCCCATGATCCCCTCGTCGACGGCCTCGAACTCCATCGTGGCCTTGTCGGTCTCGATCTCGGCGATGATGTCGCCGGACTTGACCGCGTCACCTTCCTTCTTCAGCCATTTCGCAAGCGTGCCTTCCTCCATGGTCGGCGACAGGGCGGGCATCAGGATTTCGGTTGCCATGTGATGTCATCCCCCTCAGGCGTGTTCTTCGGCGCTGCCCTGGGGCAGGTCTTCGGCATAGATGTCGGTCCACAGCTCCTCGAGCGCGGGCTCGGGGCTCTCCTTCGCGAACTCGGCGGAATCGTTGACGATGTCCTTGATTTCCTTGTCCAGCGCCTTGAGATCCTCCTCGGTCGCGTGCTTGCCGGTCAGCAGCATCTCGCGGATGTTCTCGATCGGGTCACGCTCGTCGCGCATCTTCTGGACCTCCTCGCGGGTCCGGTACTTGGCCGGGTCGGACATCGAGTGCCCGCGATAGCGATAGGTCATGACCTCCAGGATGTAGGGGCCCTTGCCCGCGCGGCAATGCGCCACGGCCTTCTCGCCGGCGGCCTTGACGGCCAGCACGTCCATGCCGTCCACCTGCTCTCCGGGAATGCCGAAGGCCTCGCCGCGACCGAAGAAGGTGGTCGATTTCGTGGAGCGCTTGACGCTGGTGCCCATCGCGTACTGGTTGTTCTCGATCACGAAGACGACCGGCAGGTCCCACAGCTCGGCCATGTTGTAGGTCTCGTAGACCTGGCCCTGGTTCGCGGCGCCGTCCCCGAAATAGGTGAAGGTGACGTTGTCATTGCCCAGATACTTGTCGGCAAACGCCAGGCCCGCGCCAAGCGGCACCTGCGCGGCCACGATGCCATGCCCGCCATAGAAGTGCTTTTCGCGGCTGAACATGTGCATGCTGCCGCCCTTGCCCTTGGAATAGCCGCCCTCGCGGCCGGTCAGCTCGGCCATGACGCCGCGGGCTTCCATGCCGCAGGCCAGCATGTGGCCGTGGTCGCGATAGCTGGTGATGCGCTTGTCGCCCTGCTTGGCGCAGGCCTCCAGCCCGACCACCACGGCCTCCTGGCCGATGTACAGGTGGCAGAAGCCCCCGATCAGGCCCATGCCATACAGCTGGCCGGCCTTTTCCTCGAATCGGCGGATCAGCAGCATGTCACGATAGTATTTCAGCAACTCGTCCTTCGAGACGTTCGAAGGGGCCTCCTGCTGGGGGCTGGGTTTCCTGGCCATGCGGCATGTCCTCCTGGATGGCGGATAGTTCAGCGTTAAACTATCCGTAGCGCATCGCCGCGGACCGTGCAATGCCGCCCCTCAGCGCAGCAGCACCTCGTCCGCGCGCAGCAGGCCCAGCACCTCGCGGGCGCGTTCGTCCAGAAGGTCCAGGTCCAGATAGTCGTCCGACAGGCGGCGGGTCAGGTTCTGCATCCGCGCGACCTCGGCGCGCAGCTGGTCGCGGCTGGCCTGAAGCTCGACCGTCTCGGCCTGGATCTGGATGCGGCGCAGGATGCCCGACGGCCCCTGCACGGCGGCATAGGCGAAATAGAGCCCCGCCAGCACGGTCAGGATCAGGAAGACGGTGGCTCCGATGGAGAGGCGTTGCGGCATGGCGGAATCCTTGAGGGCCGGGCGATCATGCCACAGCGCAACCGTCGGGGGAATCCCCCGTCACAGGGCGTGCTGGCGGAACATCGCCTCCAGCCGGGCGGCCTCCTCGGACAGGCTCCAGGGCGGGTTCACGACGATCATCCCCGATCCGACCATCGAATGGCCGGGACGCGCGGGCGCGAAGGCCACCTCCGAAAGCAGCGCGTCGGGAAAGTCGCTGGTCAGCTGCGCGGTCATGGCCATGTGGCGGTGATCGGTCAGGATGGGATACCACAGCGCGATCACGCCGACGTTCCATTTGCGCGCGATCAGCCCGATCTGGCGCGGGATCGCGGCATAGTCGGCCTTGACCTCATAGCTGGGGTCGATCAGCAGCATGCCGCGCCGCGGCTCGGGCGGGCAGACGGCCTGCGCCATCGCGAATCCGTCCTGATGGTGGATGGTCGCGAAACCCGCCACGCGGCGCAGCGCCTCATGTTCGGCCGGGTGCAGTTCCGCCAGATGCGCCCGGTCGCCGAAGCGGAGGAAATGCCCCGCGATCAGCGGCGATCCCGGATAGGTCAGCGGTCCGCGCAGCGCCCGGATGGCCGTCAGCGCGCGCATCAGCGGATGCTCCGCGCCCAGCCAGCCCTCGGCGTCCGCGCGGCGGATGCCGGACAGGGCCTCGCCGGTCTTCAGCGCCTCGGGGGCGTCGAGATCGTACAGGCCGCGCCCTGCATGGGTCTCGAGGTAGGTGAGCGGCTTGTCCTTGCGGGTCAGATAGTCCAGCGCGGCCGCCAGCAGCGCGTGCTTGTGCAGGTCGGCCAGGTTCCCGGCATGATAGGCATGTTGATAGCTGAGCATCCCGCAGCCTTAGCGCGCCCGCGCCGCGGGGGAAAGGTCCGGGGTGGCGTCAATCGTCGCTGCGGCGGATCTCGGACTTGCTCTTGAGGACCTTGGCGCCGTCCTCCTGCTCGATCAGGTAGGCGGGCTGATCCGGGCTGGCCTCGCGCTTGATCTTGCTGCCCTTGATCGTGCGCTCCACATCCTTGGTGAAGATCTCGGCGATCGTGCCGGAAGCGGTGCTTCCCGACCAGTCCCATTCGACCTTGGTTTCCTTGCGCAGCATGACGGCCCCCTTCGGTGTGACCCGTGGGACAAGCCGCATGACGCCGGTCGGGTTCCTGAAACGAAAAAGCGGCGGCACCCAGGGAGGAGGAGGGGTGCCGCCGCTGAACGCTGGCCCAGGGAGGAGGAGGGGCCGCGTATGGGTCGCGGTGCCGGCCAGGGAGGAGGAGAGGCCACCACCGCTAACGATCGGGCAGGGAGGAGGAGAGCCCGTCGTATCCGGTGCCGCGATCGAGGCGGCTATGAGGGCGCGGCGACCTCCAGGGAGGAGGAGGGAGGTCGCCGCTGAACGCTGGCCCAGGGAGGAGGGAGGGGCCGCGTATGGGGTGCGGTAGGGCCAGGGAGGAGGAGAGGCCGTACCGCCAGCGCCAGATCCGGGAGGGAGGAGGAGAGGACCCGGCGCATTCGGTTGCCGCAGATGGGGCGGCTATGCTTTGTGCGGCGACCCCTTGGGAGGGAGGAGCGGGGCCGCCGCATTTGCCTGAGAAACCCGGGGAGGAGGATCGGGTTCCCGGCATTCTTTGGGCGGCACCCCAGGGAGGAGGAGGGGGTGCCGCCGTTCCCGGGCCCGAGGGAGGAGGACGGGCCGGGAATGCGAATTCTTAGCGGTTCGAACCCCAGGCCGCTTCGTGGGCCAGGCGGGTGATCATCGAGCGGCTGATGCCCAGATCGTCGAGATCGCGGGTGGTCAGCGCGTTCAGTTCACGCACGGTCTGGCGGTACACGGCGCGGCGGGCGCGGTTCTCCTGCATCCGCTGGATCGCTGCCATGAGGCGGCCACGCGGGCCGGAAGCGGCGGCGGCGTTCTGGGCATGGGCGATAACAGCCATTGTCGTATCCTTTCGGTTCATCTCGTCTGCGCCGTTCCCGGATTGGCCCGGCGTTTCGTTGAGTTGAAGATGGCGCTATCGGCCCCGATCCACAACCGACGCTTTCGTAATGCTGCCATGCAGCAATTGCATAGCCAAGGCTGACCTATCGTCCGCTTTCATCATGAAATAGTGACATAAAATTGACACAGTACATCTGTTAGCGATCACGCTGCATTGGCAAAAATGCGGGCGTTTGAAAGCGGTTAGCGCCGGGCGGCACGGATTGTCGCAGGGGGTGTTGAGGGTCGCGCTTCTATGCTTCATGCTGCCGGACACACAAGACACAGGTCCCTCACATGCCCGTCACCCGCGACACGATCCTCTCGGCCATTTCCGACATTGCGCTTCCGCAGGGGGGCAGCCTGGGTCAGGCGGACTTGGTGCGGGCCCTGACCATCGACGGAGAGACGGTGCGATTCGTCCTGGAGGTCGAGAACGCCGCCACCGCCCGCGCAATGGCGCCGGTCGAGGCCGAGGCCCGTGCCCGGCTGGAGCGTCTGCCCGGCGTGGGCAAGGTCCAGATCGTGATGACCGCCCCCGCCAATGCCGCGCCGCCCAAGGCGGTCTCGGGGCAGGGCGCGGCGCCGTCGCTGAAGATCGGCGGTCATCCGACGCCCCAGGCCGGGCCGCAGGCGATCCCCGGCGTGCGCCACATCATCGCCGTGGGGTCGGGCAAGGGGGGCGTGGGCAAGTCCACGGTCACCTCCAACCTGGCGGTGGCGCTGGCGCGGGCGGGGCGCAAGGTGGGTCTGCTGGATGCCGACATCTATGGCCCGTCGCAGCCGCGGATGATGGGCGTGTCGGGCCGTCCCGCCAGCCCGGACGGACAGCGGATCGACCCGATGCACGCGCATGGCGTGACCGTCATGTCGATCGGCCTGATGCTGAAGGAGGGCGAGGCGCTGGTCTGGCGCGGCCCGATGCTGATGGGCGCGCTGCAGCAGCTGCTGCAGCAGGTGAACTGGGGCGAACTGGACGTGCTGCTGATCGACCTGCCGCCCGGCACCGGCGACGTGCAGCTGAGCCTGTGCCAGAAGGCGCCCGTCACCGGCGCGATCATCGTCTCGACCCCGCAGGACGTGGCGCTGCTGGATGCGCGCCGGGCGATCGACATGTTCGGCAAGCTGAAGACCCCCGTCCTCGGCCTGGTCGAGAACATGTCCACCTATGTCTGCCCGAACTGCGGGCACGAGGCGCATCTGTTCGGCCATGGCGGCGTCGCCGCCGAGGCCGAGGCGCTGAACCTGCCCTTCCTCGGCGCGCTGCCGCTGGAGCTGGAGGTCCGGCTGGCCGGTGATTCGGGGCGGCCTGTCGCCTTGGGCGACGGTGCCGTGGCCCAGGCCTATGCGCGTCTGGCCGACCGTCTGGTGCAGGGCGGCATCGCCTGAAACGGCTGGTCGCGGCCCGCGCGGGCGGCCGATCCCGGGAAATCACGGGACGCTTGGGAAAGCACGGGACGGGCGGTCGCGATTTCGTGACCGCCCGTGAGAATGGGGATCATGATTCATCCGGCGGCGCGGAGTTTCGGCTTGCACAGCCGTGAACTGTGGTGAATTCGCCCCACTGGCCGGGAAACTGCCGCGCCGCCGCATCTTCTAGATATGGTGTGCCTTTCTGGCAACGCTACCATAAATGGCAGGGTTCGCGCCGCAGCGCCTGTTTCGGTTGATTCGCGGGCAGCCGATCGCTGCGGCGGATAACGGCTGGTGGCCCAAGAATACCGTTGCTTCCCGTAAAATCCCATGTCACAACCGGATCACGAAAACGGGCAGGAATGGGGCGCCAAGACCCCTGACAGGCGAAGCAGAGTTCATACAGGCAACCGTTTTCCAACATAGTCGGCCCCCTAGCGCGAGCAGCACCTCCCCCAGGTGGCGCGGGCGGGCCGGCAACCACCCCGCAAAGGGGCCCGGGTAATCGGGAACGAGGGCGGCGGATCGGGCAGTGGCAGCGGCCCGATCCGCCCTTTCTCTTTCGGACGACCCGAAAGAGCGGACAGTGAGGGCGGGCGCAAGGTGGCGCGAAAGTTCAGAGGCACCGAAACCGTCAAGGTGGATGGCAAGGGTCGGATGTCGATCCCCGCCCGCCTGCGGCGCGTCTTCGATGCCGGGGACCCGTCCTTTGCAGGCGCCAACACCGGACGCACGCAGCTGGTGGCCGTCTATGGCCCCGACTGGTGGAACTGGATCGAACTCTACACCATCGAGGCGATCGAGGAGATCGACGAGCAGATCGACCGCCTGACCCGCGGCAGCCAGGAACGGCGCTGGCTGGAGCTGCTGATGAACGGCCAGTCCACCGATCTCGAGATCGACCGCGAGGGCCGCCTGGTCCTGCCCGCGAAGCTGCGCGACAAGCTGGGCTTCGGCGAGGGCACCGAGACGGTCTTTGAATCGCGCGGCGACTACATCCAGGTCTATCACCCGGAGTCGCGCCCCAAGGATGTGCAGGCGCTGGAGGATTTCGCCGCCAGCAAGGGCCCCGAATTCGATCCGCGCGCCTTCCTCGACCAGCAGACCGGAGGCTGAGCGATGGCCGATCCGCATATTCCCGTCCTTCTGGCGCCGCTGCTGCGGGCCGTGGCCCCGGTGCGCGGCACCTGGATCGACGGCACCTTCGGTGCCGGCGGCTATGCGCGCGGCCTGCTGGAGGCCGGGGCGGATCAGGTCATCGGCATCGACCGCGATCCGTCGGTCTTCGCCATGGCCGAAGGGTGGCGCGGCGCCTATGGCGAGCGGCTGCGGCTTGTCGAGGGGACGTTCTCGGACATGGACCGGCTGGCCGGGGGGCCGGTGGACGGGGTGGTGCTGGACCTGGGCGTCAGTTCGATGCAGCTGGACCAGGCCGATCGCGGGTTCTCGTTCATGCGCGACGGGCCGCTGGACATGCGGATGGGCGGCGACATCCCCTCGGCGGCCGATCTGCTGAACGGCGCGACCGAGGCGCAGATCGCCGACGTCCTCTATCACTATGGCGAGGAGCGCGCGGCGCGGCGCATCGCGCGCGCGATCGTCGCGGCCCGACCGCTGAGCCGCACGGCGGAGCTGGCGCAGATCGTGGCCTCATGCCTGCCGCGCCCGAAGCCCGGCCAGAGCCACCCCGCCACCCGCAGCTTCCAGGCGATCCGCATCTGGGTGAACGACGAGTTCGGCCAGCTGGTCGCGGGCCTCTCGGCGGCGGAACGCGCGCTGCGCCCGGGCGGCCAGCTGGCCGTGGTCAGCTTCCATTCGCTGGAGGACCGCATCGTCAAGCGCTTCCTGCAGGCGCGTTCCGATGCCGGTGGCGGCGGCAACCGCTATGCGCCGGTGACAAAGACGGTCTCGCCCGCCTTCACGCTGCCCTTCCGCCGCGCCATCGGGCCGGACCCGGATGAGCTGGACCTGAACCCGCGCGCGCGGTCCGCGCTGCTGCGGGTCGGGCTGCGCACCGATGCGGCGGCCGGATCGGTCGATGCGGCGTCCCTGGCGATGCCCGCCCTGCCGGGAGGTGGCTGATGCGGTCGCTGGCCTATCTGGGCTGCGTGCTGGCGGTCATGGGCATGGCCTTCTGGGCCTATCGTGAGAATTACGCCACACAGGCCGCCATCGGCCAGATGTCCCAGGTCCAGCGCGAGATCGCCGGCCTGCGCGAGGAGCTGGGCGTGCTGCGCGCGGAATGGGCCTTCCTGAACCGGCCCGACCGGCTGCGTCAGCTGGTCGACCTGAACTTCGAGCGTCTGCAGCTGGTGCCGGTCGAATCGGGTCAGCTGATGGATCTGGACCAGATCGACTATCCCAAGCCGCCGGCCCCGCCCGACATGATGTCGGACCTGTTGCCCGACACCGACCCTGCCGAGGAGTCCCAGCCATGATCCGCACCCCTCTGCGCCCCCTGGCCCGCATCCTGCGCGCCCGCGAACGCGGCGACAATCCCGACGACATCGAGGCCGAGAACCGCCGCCGCCGCCACGAGGAGATCCAGGACCGCGCCCGGCGCCGCGCCGAGAAGCGGCTGATCGTCATGGCGGGCTGCTTCCTGCTGGCCTTCGGCACGGTGGCGGTGCGCATGGGCACGCTGGCCTCCAGCGAGCCCTCCGAGCCGCGCGGCCAGGTCCTGTCGGCGCAGATCATCTCGCAGCGCGCGGACATCACCGACCGCCGGGGCCGGGTGCTGGCCACGAACCTGCTGACCCATTCGGTCTATGCCCATCCCCATCAGATGATCGACCCGGTCCGCGCGGCCGAGGGTTTGGCGCGGATCTTTCCCGACCTGGACCAGGAGCGCCTGACCCGCGACTTCACCGGCGACCGCAAGTTCATGTGGATCAAGCGCAAGATCAGCCCCGAGCAGATGCAGGCCGTCCACGACCTGGGCGAGCCGGGCCTGCTGTTCGGCCCGCGCGAGATGCGCATCTATCCCAATGCCGATCTGGCCAGCCACATCCTGGGCGGCTCGGGCTTCGGCAACGAGGGCGTGGCCAGCGCCGAGGTGATCGGCGTCGCGGGCGTCGAGAAGGCCTTCGACGCGTGGCTGCGCGACCCCGGCAACGAGGGCGCGCCCCTGGCCCTGTCCATCGACCTGACCCTGCAGCAGGCGATGGAGGACGTGCTGGCCTCGGGGATGACGCTGATGAACGCCAAGGGCGCCACCGGCATCCTGATGGAGGTCTCGACCGGCGAGATCCTGGCCATGGCCAGCCTGCCCGATTTCGACCCCAACGACCGTCCCCGCCCGCTGCTGACCGGAGAGCCCTCGGACAGCCCGCTGTTCAACCGCGCGGTGCAGGGTCAGTACGAGCTGGGCTCGACCTTCAAGATCTTTCCCGTCGCGCAGGCGCTGGATCTGGGGCTGATCAACCCCTCCAGCGGCATCAACGCGCAGGCGCCCATGCGCATCGGGCGCTTCCTGATCAACGACTTCCACAATTACGGCCGCGAGCTGAGCGTGACCGACGTCATCGTCAAGTCGTCGAACGTGGCGACGGTGCGCATCGCGCAGATGATCGGCCCGGACCGCCAGCGCGAGTTCCTGGAGAAGCTGGGCCTGTTCGTGCCGACCCCCATCGAGATGGTCGAGGCGCCCACCGGCCAGCCGCTGGTGCCGACGCGCTGGCCCGCGGTGACCGCAGCCACGGTCAGCTTCGGGCACGGCCTGGCCGCCAGCCCCCTGCACCTGGCCGTCGCCTATGCGACCATCGCCAACGGCGGCAAGCGCGTGACGCCGACGCTGGTCCATGGCCGCCAGCGCCCCGAGGGCGAGCAGATCATGTCGCCGCGCGCCGCGGCCATGGCGGTGGACATGCTGCGCCAGGTGGTGACCCGCGGCACCGCCCGCCAGGCGGAGGTTCCGGGCTATGAGGTCGCGGGCAAGACCGGCACCGCCGACAAGCCCCGCGCCGCCGGCGGGTATTACGAAAACAAGGTCATCGCGACCTTCGCCTCGACGTTCCCGGCCAGCGACCCGAAATACGTGTTGATCGTCGCGCTGGACGAGCCCTCGACCACGATCAACGGCACCCAGGTGCGCACCGCCGGCCACACGGTCGTCCCCGTCTCGGCCGAACTGATCCGCCGCGTGGCCCCGCTGCTGGGGCTGGAGCCGGTCACCGACGAAAACCTGCCGACGATCACCGCGCGGTTCGAACCGCGTGTTGAACCCGGCGCGGAGGCTGCGGTAAGGCTCGTCGCAAATCAATGATGGGTGGGACTGTGGACAAGGACGACGTGACGCTGTCGCAGCTGGGGCTGCGCGCCCCCGGTGGGCGTGACCCGCACATCACCGGGCTGTCCATCGACAGCCGAACAGTCAAGCCGGGCCATCTGTTCGCGGCCCTGCCGGGATCGGCGGTCCATGGCGGCGAATTCATCCAGTACGCGCTGCGCATGCAGGCCGCCGCCGTGCTGACCGACCGTCAGGGCGCCGAGATCGGCGCCGAGGCGCTGGCAGGATGGAACGGCGCGCTGATCGTGGCCGAGGACCCGCGCGCCGCCTTCGCGGGCGCCGCATCGCTGTGGTTCGCCGATCAGCCCGACCATGTCGTGGCCGTCACCGGCACCAGCGGCAAGACCAGCGTGGCCAGCTTCACCCGCCAGATCTGGCAGGCCTTGGGCCACAAGGCGATCAGCCTCGGGACCATGGGGGTCGAGGGCGATCACCAGGCGAAGCTTGCCCACACCACCCCCGATCCCCTGACCCTGCACCGCGTCCTGGCCGAGGCGGTCGCCGCGGGCGTCACCCATGCCGCGATGGAGGCCTCCAGCCACGGTCTGGACCAGCGCCGCCTGGACGGGGTGCGGGTCGAGGCCGGGGCCTTCACCAATTTCAGCCAGGACCACCTGGATTACCACGCGGGCTTCGACGAATACTTCGCGGCCAAGGCGCTGCTGTTCAACCGCGTGCTGGAGGATGGTGCGGCTGCCGTCATCAACATCGACAGCCAGCGCGGCCGCCAGATGGCCGAGATCGCCACCGATCGCGGCCTGGCGCTGACCACCATCGGCACGGGCGACAACGCGATGCTGCGCATCCTGGGCCAGCGGTACGACGCGACGGGGCAGGATCTGCGGTTTTCGGTGATGGGGCAGGCGCATCTGGTGCGGCTGCCGCTGATCGGCGGGTTCCAGGCCGAGAACGTGCTGGCCGCGATGGGCCTGTGCCTGGCCGCGGGCGACAGCGCCGAGGACATCCTGCGCGTGCTGCCGCAGCTGACCACCGTGCGGGGCCGGATGCAGCTGGTCGCGCAGCGCGACAATGGCGCGGCGGTCTTCGTCGATTACGCGCATAAGCCGGGCGCCGTGGTCGCCGCGCTGCAATCGCTGCGCCCGCATGTGATGGGGCGCATCGTCTGCATCATCGGCGCGGGCGGCGACCGCGACCGGGGCAAGCGCCCGCTGATGGGCGAGGCCGCGCGCGATCATGCCGACGTGGTGATCGTGACCGACGACAACCCCCGGACCGAGGACCCGGCCCTGATCCGCGCCGCCGTCATTGGCGGCGCCGGTCCCGACGCGACCGAGGTCGCCGACCGGGCCGAGGCGATCCTGCGCGGCGTCGATGCGCTGCAGCCGGGCGACGCGCTGCTGATCTGCGGCAAGGGCCATGAGACCGGCCAGATCGTGGGGCAGGACGTCTATCCCTTCGACGATGCCGAACAGGCCTCGGTCGCGGTCGCGGCACTGGACGGGCGGATATGAGCCTCTGGACCTCCGACGATGCCGCCGCCGCCACCGGCGGGCGGGTGACAACCGCATGGACCGCGACGGGCGTGTCCATCGACACGCGCACCATCGCCCCCGGCGATCTGTTCGTGGCCTTGCAGGCCGAACGCGATGGGCATGATTTCGTCGCGCAGGCCCTGGCCAAGGGGGCGGCCGCCGCGCTGGTCAGCCGCATCCCCGAGGGCGTGGCGCCGGACGCGCCGCTGCTGGTGGTGCCGGACGTGCTGCGCGGCTTGGAGGATATGGGCCGGGCGGGACGGGCGCGCATGGCGGGCCGGGTCATCGCCATCACCGGCTCGGTCGGCAAGACCTCGACCAAGGAGATGGCGCGGACCGCGCTGGCGGGGCAGGGCGTCATCCACGCGGCCGAGGCCAGCTACAACAACCATTGGGGCGTGCCGCTGACGCTCGCGCGCATGCCCGCCGCGACCGATTTCGCGATCATCGAGATCGGCATGAACCATCCGGGAGAGATCGCGCCCCTGTCGCGCATGGCGCGTCCGCATGTGGCGCTGATCACCACCGTGGCCGCCGCCCATCTGGAGGCCTTCGGCGCGATCGAGGGCATTGCCCGGGAGAAGGGCGCGATCTTCGAGGGGTTGCAGCCCGTGGGCCACGCGATCCTGCCCGAGGATCTGCCCGTGACCCAGATCCTGCGCGACTGCGCGGACCGGGCCGGCGCTGTCGTAGTGGGATTTGGCGAACACGGCATGGCGCGACCGCTGCGCATCGTGCCGCAGGGTGGCGCGCTGTCCTGTCATGCGCGCATCATGGGCGACACGCTGGCCTTCACCCTGCCCACCACGGGGCGGCATTTCGCGATGAACGCGGTCGGCGTGCTGGCCGCGCTGGCGGCGGCGGGGGCCGACCTGGCGCAGGCGGCGGCGCATCTGTCCGACTGGCGCCCCCCGGAGGGGCGCGGCGCGGTCGAGGATCTGGGCGACATCCGGCTGATCGACGACGCCTTCAACGCGAACCCCGCGTCGCTGGCCGCAGGGCTTGCGACGCTGGCGGGTCTGGAGGGCGGACGGCGCGTGGCAATCTTGGGCGACATGCTGGAGCTGGGCGCCGATGAGGCCGCGATGCACCGCGCCGTGGCCGACGACCCGGCCATGGCCGCGGTCGATCTGGTCCATTGCGCGGGCCCGCGCATGCGCCACCTGTTCGCCGCGCTGCCCCAGGGGCGGCGCGGCGTCTGGGCCGAGACGGCGGCCGAGCTGGCCGCCCAGGCCCCCGACCTGATCCGCGCGGGCGATATCGTCCTGGTGAAAGGATCGAAATCCTCGCGGATTTCGGCGGTCGTCGGCGCCCTGCGCGCCCGCGCCGCCCAAGACAAAGGATAACGCCATGCTCTACTGGCTCAGCAACCTGTCCGAGGGCGGGGACTTCTTCAACCTGTTCCGCTACATCACCTTCCGGGCGGGGGCCGCGTTCTTCACGGCGCTGTTCTTCGGCTTCATCTTCGGGCGGCCGCTGATCAACTATCTGCGCCGCGTCCAGAAGAAGGGCCAGCCCATCCGCGACGACGGCCCGCAGAGCCATCTGGCCAAGGCCGGGACGCCCACCATGGGCGGGCTCTTGATCCTGTCGGCGCTGCTCTTCTCCACGCTTCTGTGGGCGCGGCTGGACAACGGCTATGTCTGGATCGTGCTGCTGGTCACGGCGGGCTTTGCCGCGATCGGCTTCGCCGACGACTATGCCAAGGTCACCAAGCAGAACACCAAGGGCGTCAGTTCCCGCACCCGGATGCTGCTGGGACTGGCCATCGCGGCCCTGGCGGGGCTGGCGGCGTCGCTGCTGCACCCCGAGGCGCTGACGAACCAGCTGGCTTTGCCGATCTTCAAGGATACGTTGGTCAATCTGGGCCTGCTGTTCGTGCCCTTCGCGATGATCGTGATCGTGGGTTCGGCCAATGCGGTGAACCTGACCGACGGCCTGGACGGGCTGGCCATCATGCCGGTGATGATCGCGGCGGGAACGCTGGGCATCATCGCCTATACGGTGGGCCGGGTGGACTTCACCGAATATCTGGGCGTGCACCATGTGCCGGGCACCGGAGAGATCCTGATCTTCGTCTCCGCCCTGATCGGCGGCGGGCTGGGCTTCCTGTGGTACAACGCGCCCCCGGCCGCGGTCTTCATGGGCGATACCGGCTCGCTGGCCTTGGGCGGCGCGCTGGGCGCCATCGCTGTCGTCACCAAGCACGAGATCGTCCTGGCCATCGTCGGCGGCCTCTTCGTGGTCGAGGCGCTGTCGGTCATCATCCAGGTCCTCTATTTCAAGCGCACCGGCAAGCGGGTCTTCCTGATGGCCCCCATCCACCACCATTTCGAGAAGAAGGGCTGGGGCGAGGCGCAGATCGTCATCCGCTTCTGGATCATCGCGCTGATCCTGGCGCTGATCGGTCTGGCGACGCTGAAGCTGCGCTGACCCACCCATCGCTGTCGCAAGGAGCCTGCCATGATCCCCGTCCAGGGCGTTGAGAACCAGACGATCGCCGTGCTTGGCCTGGGGCGGTCGGGCACCGCGACGGCGGCGGCTTTGGCCGCGGGGGGTGCGACGGTCGTCGCCTGGGACGACGGCGTCGACACGCGCGCCAGCGCGGAGGCCGCGGGCCTGACGCTTCTGGACCTGACGCGCGAAGCGAATTGGGCCGGGGTGCGGGCGCTGATCGTCAGCCCCGGCATTCCGCATCTCTATCCGCGGCCCCATCCGGTCATCGCGATGGCGCTGGAGCTGGGCGTGCCGGTGGACAACGACATCGGCCTGTTCTTCCGCAGCTATGCGTCCGAGGATTGGGACGGCTTCGACCGGGCGCCCCGCGTCGTGGCGGTGACCGGGTCTAACGGGAAATCGACCACGACGGCGCTGATCCACCATATCCTGTCAGAATGCGGACGCCCGGTGCAGATGGGCGGCAATATCGGGCGGGGCGTGCTGTCGCTGGACCCCGCGCAGGACGGAGAGGTCGTGGTGCTGGAGCTGTCCAGCTATCAGACCGACCTCGCGCGCGCGCTGACCCCGGATGTGGCCGTCTTCACCAACCTGTCGCCCGACCATCTGGACCGCCATTCCGGCCATGGCGGCTATTTCGCGGCCAAGCGTCGTCTGTTCGCCGAGGGCGGTCCCGACCGCGCCGTGATCGGCGTGGACGAGATCGAGGGGCGCTATCTGGCGGGACAGCTGTCGATGGGACCCGCCGACGACCGGGTGATCCGCGTGTCGTCCGGGCAGAAGCTGGACGGCGCGGCCTGGTCGGTCTTTGCCCGCAAGGGGTTCCTGTCGGAATACCGCAAGGGTCGGCAGGCGGCGTCGATCGACCTGCGTGCGATCCAGGGCCTGCCCGGCGCGCACAACCACCAGAACGCCTGCGCGGCCTATGCGGCCTGCCGGGCACTGGGACTTGCCCCGCGCGAGATCGAGGCGGCGCTGCACAGCTTCGCGGGCCTGCCGCATCGCAGCCAGACCGTGGCCGAGATCGGCGGCGTCCGCTATGTCAACGACAGCAAGGCCACCAATGTCGATGCCGCCGCCAAGGCGCTGCAGGCCTTTCCCCGCATCCGCTGGATCGCCGGGGGCCTGGGCAAGGAGGGCGGCATCGCGGCGCTGCAGCCGCATCTGGGCGCGGTGGCCAAGGCCTATCTGATCGGCCATTCGGCCCGCGACTTTGCGCTGGAGATCGGCCAGACCCCGCACGAGATCTGCGAGACCATGGAGCAGGCCGTGGCCCGCGCCAGCGCCGAGGCCGAGCCGGGCGACACCGTGCTGCTGGCCCCGGCCGCGGCCAGCTTCGACCAGTATCCCAACTTCGAGAAGCGCGGCGAGGATTTCCTCCGGCTGGTCCGCGCGCTGGCCTAGGGCCAGTCGGGGGCGCGCTTCTCCAGGAAGGCGGCGATGCCCTCGGCGGTTTCCGGCAGGGCCAGGTTGCGGCACATGACCTCGCCTGCGGCGGGATAGGCCTGGGGCAGGGGCAGGCCGCGCTGCGCGTGAAACGCCGCCTTGCCCATGCGGATCACCGCGGCGGGCTTGGCCGCGATGCTGTCGGCCATGGCCATGACGCGCGCCTCCAGTGCCTCGGCGGGGACGACATGGTTGATCAGGCCCAGTTCGGCCGCGCGCGCCGCGGGGATGAAGTCGCCGGTGGTCAGCATCTCGAACGCCGCTTTCGGCGGGACGACGCGGGTCAGCGCGACCATCGGCGTGGTGCAGAACAGGCCGACCGCCACGCCGTTCACGCCGAAGCGCACATTGTCGGCCGCCACGGCCAGGTCGCAGGACGCCACCAGCTGGCATCCCGCCGCCGTGGCCACGCCCTGCACCTGCGCGATGACCGGCTGGGGCAGGGCAGGGATCATCTGCATCAGCGCCGCACAGCGGTCGAAGAGATCGCGCATCCGCTCCTGTCCCCGGTCGCCGTCGCGCTGCATGGCCTGCAGCGCGCGCAGGTCGTGCCCGGCCGAGAAGGCCTTTCCCTCCGCCGCCAGCACCACGACCCGGATCGCGGGATCGTCGCCCACCTGGCGCAGCGTCGCGGCCAGCGCGTCGATCATGGTCTCCGACAGGGCATTGTAGGTCGTGGGGCTGGACAGCGTCAGGCAGGCCACCGCCCCCCTGTCGCGTCGCGTCACCGGCTGGTCCACCTTGATCTCCTCCGCATTTGCGGAAAGCCTAGGCGCCGCGGGCCCGGACGGTAAAGGCCCAAGGGAGAGAGCATGGCGTTGATGATGGATGCAGGCGCGCTGAACGCGTTCCTGGCGCGCGAGTTTCCGCAGGTCGCGACCGGCTACCGCGTCGAGCATGCCGAGGAGGGGCTGCTGACCGCCCGGCTGATCGTGTCCGAGGATCACCTGCGTCCGGGCGGGACGGTCAGCGGCCCGTCGATGTTCGCGCTGGCCGATCTGGCGATCTATTGCGCGATCCTGTCGCGGATCGGGCCGGTGGCGCTGGCGGTGACGACGAACGCCTCGATCGACTTCATGCGCAAGCCTGCGGCGGGGGTCGATCTGCTGGCCGATTGCCGGCTGCTGAAGCTGGGCCGGGTGCTGGCGGTGGCGGATGCGCTGATCCGCTCGGAGGGGCAGGATCAGCCGGTGGCGCGCTGTTCGATGACCTATTCGATTCCGCCGAATGCAGGCCAGATCAGCGGCCTAAGCTGAGGTATTTTGATACCTATCTTTCAAGGTATTGATTTGGCGCGGTTAATCTGTGCGCCCGGGTCTTGACGCAGGCGGGGCAATCTTCGATACACCCCCATCTCGAATGCACACGACCCTGAAGGGACGACAGATGAAAACCTATACCGCGAAACCGGCGGAGATCGAGAAGAAGTGGATCCTGATCGACGCCGAGGGCGTCGTTCTGGGCCGCCTC